>DBFSAO010000117.1:0-46728 GCA_048500675.1 Collinsella sp. | reverse complement strand
GCCATGCTCGCCGAGCATAAGCGTCGCGTGAAGGCCGGCGGCGAGTGCGAGCGCGCGGCTGCCAACCAGGGCGTGCCGCAGAACTTGGCGGCGACGATCAAGGATCTGCCCATGGTCACGCGCGTGCAGTTCCGCAATGTGCTACGTGAAGGCGGGCGCATTCCGCAGGAGATTCTGATGACCGCCGACTATCGGGATGGCGACTCGGGAAGCTTCGACCGCATGCTGAACAACTAAATTCCGCCGGCCCCGGGAGAGCGGGGACACCGGCTTAGGTTTCCTGCTCTACAGTCCTGCTCACGACGGAGGCCACATTAAGTGGCCTCCTGTTCGTGCGGAACTCGCGATAAACTTCATCAGTGCCCGCCCCACGGGAAACCTGCCAAATAGAGACAGGTTTATTTTGGTCGGTTTAATCTGGGAAGATGCTGCTGCGGCTATCTACAGATCTGCAATCTGACTACTGAATAGACTGTCTAACTAAATAGCGAGCGGCATTAACCAGCCCTTTTGCTTGCGCCCGGGAGGGGCGCATATGAAGTTTATCGCGAGTTCCGCACGCAAAGGAAAGCACTTAATGTGCTTTCCGTCTTGCGCAGGACTGTAGAGCAGCAAACTTAAACAGCGGGCGGCCCGTTCCGGGAATCTGCCCCCGCGCACAGAAGGGGATTCCTTTTGCCAAAAAGGGACAGGTTTATTTTGGTAGGTTATTCCTGCTTGAATTTGAAACATTTCGTTCGGTCAAAGCGTATCTATGGTGAGGGCCTCATCAAGAATCATTAACGTCACCGGGAGGTGATTATGGAAGAACAAGCATTTAGACAGGCGGTTGAAGATCACCGGGATGTCGTGTTTCGGATCGCATTGACGTACCTGCGCGATCGCGCCGATGCCGACGATGTTGCCCAAGATGTCTTTCTTAAGTTGCTTAAAAGCGATGGAAACTTTGAAAGTTGGGAGCATCTTCGTCACTGGCTTATCCGGGTCACGATCAATGAATGCAAATCGCTCTTTCGAAAGCCATGGAGGCGTGTGGAGGATATTGAGAACCTGGCCGATTCGCTTTCGACGGCGCAGGAGGAAACCAAGGCGGTCCTGTCAGACGTTATGCGACTTCCGGAACGATTCCGTGTTCCCATCGTGCTCTATTACTATCTGGGTTTTTCGACCTCAGAGATTGCCGAGTTATTGCATGTGCCAGCCGCGACCGTTCGAACGCGTTTAGCTCGCGGTCGATCGAAGCTCAAGTTCATCCTAGAGGAGGGCGACCGTGAAATCCAATCAAATCAAGCAGGCCTTCGAGTCCATCCAAGCCGATAGCGATCTTGCAGATCGCGTCCTAAATACCGCTGCGGGTGAGCCGCTTCATCGAAAGGGCCACGCGAAGCCTCTCTATGTTGCCGTAATCGGATGTCTTGCCGGAGTTTTGGCGACTGGAGGGGTCGCCTACGCCGTTGTCAATTCCAGATATTTTGCCTCAGCCTGGGGAAACCACGGCAATGGGGATTCCATTACCTGGACCAACGGTGGCTCATCGGGGACTAAATATACCTACACCAGAGAGTTTGGTGATGGTATCGCGCCCCAAAGCCTGGAGGGTGCAGTCCAGAAGGTTAATCTGTCCGTCGAGGGTAACGGCTATACGCTCGATATCCATGAGATGGCAATCGACCAAAACGGCTGCGGTGCTGTGACGTTTACGCTATCCAATCCAAATGGTGTTAACTACTACAAGCCGGCAGCAGAGACAGGCGAACTTGTTCTCTATGGTGAAGAAGAACAAGGCATCGGCACGCCAAGCATGAACTTCGGCGAGGAATGGGCTGACACACGCTGCACCATTGATAAGGACACATCAAGCGACACGGTCATTAATGGCACGATGTACTTTGCCTCGTGGGATCGCGAGCGAGATTTGGGACATGCGGTCACCTGGAATATCAGCTGGACGGAGGGCAAAGGTGAGGATGCGAAGGTGATCGAGGTATCGACGCCAGAGTTTAACGTCGGAGCGCACGTCGATACAAAGGAACTCCGCTCCGATGACTCGCCTCTCGAGATCAGTCCGTTTTCCATCCAGACGCATATCGATGATCTGGGCTATGAAGCAGTTGATCATAAACTGACCGTCACCTACAAGGATGGATCGGAGCAGATTATCGAAGATGACGACGCAGGGGTGTTCAACTTCTATGTTTCGCTGGCGCGCAATAGCGGAGAGAACAACTGGGTGCCAACGAAGTTGATCGATGTCGACCAAGTGGTCTCAGTAACGCTTGAGGGCACGAGATACACATCAACAGGAGAGACCGAAACAGAAGTACCCTTTACCATCGTCTATTCGTAAGATTTGGGGCCGCTTCCTACTAGGGGAGGCGGCCCATTTTGCGTTAAATGGGCGGTTAAAGCGAGCGACATTCGTCCGATTTTCGGAAGTATGCGGCAAAATCCCGATAGGCCGACCACACCGCATATGCTCAAGCGTTCTACCTGCCGGTTTGTTATCGCAAAACCCTTGTGCGCTCAGCAAGTTCAAAATTTGCCGCATACTTCCGAAAACGCCGCCGATTTCCATGCGACAGATGAGAGCAGATCACCGCTGGAGCGCGACGTTTCCCCAGATAAAACCGACCAAAATAAATCTGTCCCTTTTTGGAAGGTAACGTTGCCCCGACGAGCACGTCGGATTCCCGGCCGGGCGGCGCGGGGGCTAAGTTTGTCGCGAGTTCCGCACGAGCCGGAGAGCACTTAATGTGCTCTCCGTGCGAGCCAGGACTGTAGAGCAGCAAACTTAGCCCCCGCGCCGCCCGGGCCGGGAATCCGCCCCTGCGCACAGGAGGGGATCCCTTTTGTGTAGGCTTTGCGGAAATGTGCCAATTTTGGGATACGCCCGGCGGCGTGGTCTGTTGACGGCACAGCTAACGCCACGTATCCTATCGAACTGCGTGTTTCGTAGGGGGATGCTGACCCCTCGATTCAAGCCGTTGCACTTTACAGAAAGCTGGAATCATTCGAGAAGGAGTACGCTTTGCCTACTATTAACCAGCTGGTTCGCCAGGGCCGTCGTTCCGTGCCCAAGAAGTCCAAGAACGCTGCTCTGCAGCACAACTCCCAGAAGCGCGGCGTGTGCACCCGCGTCTTCACCACGAGCCCCAAGAAGCCGAACTCGGCTCTTCGTAAGGTTGCCCGTGTTCGCCTCGTCAACGGCATCGAAGTTACTGCTTACATCCCGGGTGAGGGCCACAACCTGCAGGAGCACTCCATCGTGCTCGTCCGCGGCGGTCGTGTCCGTGACCTCCCTGGTGTCCGTTATCACGTCATCCGTGGCGCCTACGACGCTGCTCCGGTCCAGAACCGTATGCAGGCCCGTTCCAAGTACGGTGCTAAGCGCCCCAAGGCTAAATAAGCCAGATAACGTTTTGATACTTTCGCCGTGTGCCGCCTAAGCGCCGCACGGTAGACACTTAAGGAGATTTCACATGCCGCGTCGTGCAGCAGCTAATCGTCGTGAGGTTCAGCCTGACGCCGTTTACAACAACCGCCTGGTGACTCAGCTCATCAACAAGGTCCTTCTTGACGGCAAGAAGGCCACCGCTGAGCGCATCGTTTACACCGCTTTCGAGATCGTTGCCGAGAAGTCCGAGGGTGGCGACGCTCTCGCTACCTTCAAGAAGGCTATGGACAACGTCAAGCCCACGCTCGAGGTTAAGCCCAAGCGTGTCGGTGGCGCTACCTATCAGGTCCCGATGGAGGTCAACTCCCGTCGTTCCACCGCTCTGGGTATCCGCTGGATCGTCAACTTCTCCCGCGCTCGCAAGGAGAAGACCATGGCCGAGCGTCTCGCTAACGAGATCCTCGACGCCTCCAACGGTCTTGGCGCTTCCGTCAAGAAGCGTGAGGACGTCTTCAAGATGGCCGAGGCCAACCGCGCGTTCTCTCACTATCGTTGGTAAGTTAAGGTAAGGAACTAACATGGCTAAGCCTAAGTACAAGCTTTCCGATACCCGTAACATCGGCATCATGGCCCACATTGATGCTGGTAAGACCACCACGACCGAGCGTATTCTTTACTACACCGGTAAGACCCACAAGATCGGTGAGGTCCATGAGGGCGCTGCCACCATGGACTGGATGGTTCAGGAGCAGGAGCGCGGCGTAACCATTACCTCCGCTGCTACCACGTGCTTCTGGAACAAGGACGGTAAGGACTACCGCATCCAGATCATCGACACCCCGGGCCACGTTGACTTCACCGCCGAGGTCGAGCGCTGCCTGCGCGTCCTTGATGGCGCTGTCGCCGTCTTCGACGCCGTTGCCGGCGTTCAGCCCCAGTCTGAGACCGTTTGGCGTCAGGCTTCCACCTTCAACGTCCCCCGCATCGCCTTCATCAACAAGTATGACCGCGTGGGCGCCGACTTCTTCAACGCTATCGAGACCATGAAGGATCGTCTCGACGCTAACGCCGTGGCCGCTCAGGTCCCGATGGGCGCCGAGGACAACTTCTGGGGCGTCATCGACCTGGTCACCATGACTGCTTGGGACTTCAAGGCCGACGACAAGGGCATGACCTACCCCGAGCCGATGGACGAGATCCCGGCTGAGTTTGCTGACATCGCTGCCACCAAGCGCGAGGAGCTCCTCGACGCTGCTGCCAGCTTTGACGACGAGCTCATGGAGAAGATCCTCATGGAGGAGGACTTCACCGTCGAGGAGCTCAAGGCTGCTCTGCGCAAGGGTGTTCTGGCCAACGAGCTCAACCTCGTCTTCGTGGGCTCCGCCTACAAGAACAAGGGCGTTCAGGAGCTGCTCGACGCTGTCGTCGACTACCTGCCCAGCCCGCTCGACGTCGAGGCCGTCACCGGTACCGATCCGGACACCGGCGAGGAGATCCAGCGTCATCCTTCCTTCGACGAGCCCTTCTCCGGCCTGGTCTTCAAGATCATGACCGACCCGTTCGTCGGTAAGCTCACCTACGTCCGCGTTTACTCCGGCCGCGCCGAGTCCGGCTCCTACGTGGTCAACGCTTCCAACGGTCAGCGCGAGCGTCTCGGCCGCATCCTCGAGATGAACGCCGCCGAGCGTATCGACCGTGACGACGCTGCCGCCGGCGACATCGTCGCTTGCGTCGGCTTCAAGAACTCCACCACTGGTGACACCCTGTGCGAAGAGGGCAAGGAGATCGTCCTCGAGAAGATCGAGTTCGCTAAGCCCGTTATCGACGTTGCCATCGAGCCCAAGACCAAGGCCGAGCAGGACAAGATGTCCCTGGCTCTGACCAAGCTCGCCGAGGAGGACCCGACCTTCCAGGTGTCCACCAACCACGAGACCGGCCAGACCATCATCGCCGGCATGGGCGAGCTGCACCTCGAGATCATCGTTGACCGTCTGCTCCGTGAGTTCAAGGTTGACGCTAACGTTGGTAAGCCCCAGGTCGCCTACCGCGAGACCGCTGGTCACGACGTCGAGAAGGCTGAGGGCAAGTTCGTCCGTCAGTCCGGCGGTCGCGGTCAGTACGGCCACGCCGTCATCAAGCTCGAGAAGATGGAGGAGGGCTTCGGCTACGAGTTCGTCAACGCTATCGTCGGCGGCGTCGTGCCCAAGGAGTACATCCCGTCCATCGACAAGGGCATCCAGGAGGCCCTGAACACCGGTGTTATCGCCGGCTTCCCGGTCCTCGACGTCAAGGTCACCCTGTTCGACGGTTCTTACCACGAGGTCGACTCCTCCGAGGCCGCCTTCAAGATCGCCGGTTCCATGGCTATCAAGGACGCCCTCAAGAAGTCCGATCCGCAGCTGCTCGAGCCGATCATGGCTGTCGAGGTCGAGACCCCCGAGCAGTACATGGGCGACGTTATGGGCAACCTCTCCGGTCGCCGCGGCAAGATCGAGGGCATGGAGGATCGCAAGAACAGCAAGCTCATCCGTGCCAAGGTGCCGCTGGGCGAGATGTTCGGTTACGCTACCGACCTTCGCTCCCAGACCCAGGGCCGTGCATCCTACACGATGCAGTTCGACTCTTATGAGCCCGCGCCCAAGTCCATTGTGGACGAGGTCATGAGCAAGAACGCCTAAGTTCGAGCTCCCTGTTACGTAATCCGCGAGAGCATCTCTCGCACTCTTTGGAGGTTTAAGTTGGCTACCCAGAAGATCCGCATTCGCCTCAAGGGCTATGATCACGAGGTCGTCGATCAGTCCGCGAAGCTCATCGTCGAGACCGCTCAGAAGACCGGCGCTCGCGTTTCCGGTCCTGTCCCCCTGCCCACCGAGCGCAACCTGTACACGGTTATCCGCTCGCCGCACGTGAACAAGGACTCCCGTGAGCAGTTCGAGATGCGCACCCACAAGCGCCTCATCGACATCCTCGACCCCACCTCGGGCACCGTTGATTCGCTCATGCGTCTCGACCTCCCCGCTGGCGTCGACATCGACATCAAGCTCTAAGCGATATCGCTCATAGCTTAAAGGGCCCCGCTGCCGTTACGGTAGCGGGGCCCTTTTGTTTTGAGTTTAGATTTTGGGATAGCGAATTCGTCTGCCGAGCCGGCGGCTGCGGCGCCCTATTCGCTCAGGGGGCGCAAGGATGCTTCTTCGAAGTGGAAGACGCACAAGCCGCTCTCGGTCTCAATGCATGCGCGGCCGCAATCGTCGACCGTTCTAAATATGCCTCGTGCCAGCTCGTCTCCAGCGGGGGAGCGGGCGATAACGTGCTTCCCGATCCAATTGAGGTGAGCGATATATTCGTCGTGGACGGGCGCGAGCGGACCGGCGTCTTCTTCCTTGGCGTTGAGGCGCTCTGCCCAGGTATCTACAGCGTCTATAACTGCGTGATAGACCTCATCGAGGAGCATGTCGACGGCGGGAACGCTCTCGTTGAGGTCCGAGAGGCCAATTGCCGCCAGGCCGCCATCGGGCACCTCTTGGGGCGTGTAGTTTACGTTGACACCAATGCCACAGACGGCGAAAGGTTTGCCTTCGTTATCGCGTGCGGCCTCGACCAGAATGCCGCCGAGCTTGCGTCCTCGCGCGACCAGGTCGTTGGGCCATTTGAGGCCAATCTCGTTTGCAAGACCCTGCTTTTCGAGTGCTTCGAGCACCGCTAGGCCGCTGACGGCGGCAAGACCAGAGTACTTTGCGGGATTAACGCATGGACGCAGGACAATCGAAAGCAATAGGTTGCCGGCGGTTGAATCCCACTTGTGGCCGCGCCGGCCGCGTCCTGCCGTTTGCGCGCGGGCGGCAAGTCCTGTGCCGTGCGGCGCACCCTGTTTTCCTGCCTCGAGCAGGTCATCGTTGGTCGATCCAGTTACGTCGACGATCGTTAATTTGGCATCCATAACGGCTGCTACCTCCTTATTGAATAAGTGAATGACGCAATGGTGTCGAGAGATAGACACAATGTGAAGCCTTTGTCGCATTTGGACAATTTAATGTTAACACGTCAACAAAGACTGAAATGCGTTATCCTCTCTTGGTCGATGTAAACACGTCAACAACTCAAAGGAGGTTAGTGATGGGTTTCACGATTCTTGGAACAGGCTCGGCGCTTCCTAAGCGCAGTGTTTCCAATGACGAGCTGTCTGAGTTCCTCGATACCTCGGATGAGTGGATTTTTACCCGCACCGGTATCAAGAGCCGCCATGTCTGCACCACCGAGTTACTTGACGACCTTGCTGTAGCGGCGAGCGAGCGGGCACTCCAGGTGTCCGGAATCGACGCGAGCCAGCTGGATCTAATCGTCTGCTCGACGACGACGGGTGACCACCTTGTTCCCGCTGAGGCGTGTGCCGTTGCTGAGCGACTAGGCGCGACGTGCCCTGCCTTCGATGTCTCGGCGGCCTGCGCCGGCTTCGTATTTGCGCTCGATGTCGCCGAGGGCTATATCGCCCGCGGCCGTGCCGAGCGCGTACTTGTCGTTGCTGCCGAGCAGATGACGCGCGCGCTCGACTGGACCGACCGTGCCACCTGCGTGCTCTTTGGCGATGGGGCAGGCGCCGCAGTGATTGAGGCCGGGGGAGACAGCCCCCTTGCCGTTGAGCTTTCGACGGCGCCCGACGTCGAGACGTTGCGCGTTCCTGGTCTAGTCGGTACCTCGCCGTTTAAGGCCACCGCAGATAGCGAGAGCGTGCTGTCCATGAATGGCCGCCGTGTGTTCAAGTTCGGCGTCAACGCCATCTGCGACACGGTCCATAAGCTTGCGAGCGATGCGGGCATTTCGGTCGAAGATATCGATCATTTTGTATTCCATCAGGCTAACGAACGAATCCTGAGCCAGGCGGTCAAGCGCCTGGGTGTGCCGGACGAGCGCGTGGTTCGCACGTTGCGCGAGACCGGCAACATTTCGAGCGCATGCATTCCGCTTGCCCTCGACCGGCTGGCAAACGCCGGTGCACTTCACACGAGCGACACCATCGCCTTGGTTGGATTTGGCGCCGGTCTGGATATAGGTGGCTATCTGCTTCGTTGGAAGTAGTCGCACATAGGAAATAAAAACGCCCCTAGGGCACAAACAAAGGAGAACTACCATGGCAGATCAGAAGACCTTCGAGCGCGTTTGCGACGTTATCCGCGAGACCGCCGGTCTTGACGATGTCGAGATGAAGCCCGAGTCCACGCTCGAGGAGATTGGTCTCGACAGCCTGGGCACCGTCGAGATCCTCGTTGCCGTCGAGGACGAGTTTGGCATCCAGCTCGATACCGAGGAGAACCCCAAGACGGTCGGCGAGTTCGCCGATACGGTCGAGGCGGCATTGGAGAAGTAGAGATGCTCAAGACTCCTCTCTGCGATCTGCTCGGCATCGAAAAGCCCGTGTTCCAGGGCGGTATGGCCTGGATTGCCGATGCCTCGCTGGCGTCCGCAGTGTCCGAGGCGGGTGGCTTAGGCATCATCGCGGCCATGAACGCCGACGCCAACTGGCTTCGCGACCAGATTCATGAGCTGCGCGCCAAGACGGATAAGCCCTTTGGCGTCAACGTCATGCTCATGAGCCCGTTTGCCGACGAGGTCGCGCAGGTCGTGATTGACGAGCGAGTGCCGGTCGTCATGACGGGCGCCGGCAATCCCGCCAAGTACATGAAGGCGTGGAACGAGGCGGGCATCAAGGTCATCCCGGTCGTTGCCTCGGTGGCGCTGGCGCGCCTCGTGGCACGTCGTGGAGCCACGGCGGCTGTTGCCGAGGGTACCGAATCGGGCGGCCATATTGGCGAGACCTCGACGATGGCACTGGTGCCGCAGGTCGTCGATGCGGTCGACATTCCCGTCGTGGCCGCCGGCGGTATTGCCGACGGCCGCGGCGTGGCGGCCGCCTTTATGCTGGGCGCCGAAGGCGTGCAAGTGGGTACGCGCTTTCTGGTCGCAGACGAGTGCACCGTCTCGGAGCAGTACAAAGAGATGGTCCTGAAGGCCAACGACACTTCGACGCGTGCGACCGGTCGCTCGACGGGACATCCAGTGCGCGCCCTCAAGAGCCCCTTCACCAACGCCTATGCCAAGAGCGAGGGTTCCGGCGCGAGTGCCGAGGAGCTCGGTGCTATGGGAACCGGTGCGCTGCGTAAGGCCGCCAAGGACGGCAACTACGAAGAGGGTTCGTTTTTGTGTGGACAGATTGCCGGCATGGTCAACGAGCGCCAGAGCGCACGCGAAATCGTTGACGACCTGGTCGATGGCGCCGAGCACGTCCTGAAGGGTGCGTGTGCATGGGTGGCGTAGCGTTTTTGTTTGCCGGCCAGGGTGCCCAGCACCCCGCGATGGGCGTCGACTTGATCGAGAAATCGCCGGCGGCCGCCGAGGTGTTCGCCATTGCCGATGAGGTGCGTCCGGGGACGAGCGAGCAGTGCCGGAGCGCCTCCAAGGAGGAGCTCTCGCAGACCGAGAACACGCAGCCTTGCGTGTTCGTGCACGACTTGGCTGTCGCCGTCGCCCTGCGCGAGCGCGGCGTGGTTCCTGCCGCCTGTGCGGGATTCTCGCTGGGCGAGGTCGCTGCACTCAGCTTTGCGGGGGCATTCGATACGCGAGCGGGTTTTGAGCTCGTGTGTGAGCGCGCGGCATTGATGGCCACGGCGGCCGAGCGTCACCCTGGCGGCATGCGCGCCGTCATCAAACTTGATGCTGCGCAAGTCGAGAACCTGGCTGCGCAGGCCGGCGAGGACTGCTGGCCGGTCAACTACAACAGTCCCCAGCAGACGGTTGTGGCCGGAGCGCCCGATGCGCTGCAGACCCTCGACGTCCTAGTAAAAGAGGCTGGCGGCCGCGCCATGAAGGTCGCGGTGTCGGGTGCATTTCATAGCCCCTATATGGCCGAGGCGACCTGTGGCCTTGCCGCATATATTGAGGCCGGTCACGCGCCGTCCCCGTTGCTCATTCCTGTTTTGGCAAATATGACAGCGGCGCCCTATCCGGCGGACCCCCAGACGGCATCGGATGTCTTGGCCAATCAGGTGAGCCATGCCGTGCGCTGGGTCGATACGCTGCATGCTCTGCAGGATCAAGGCATCGACACATTTATTGAGGTCGGCCCCGGCAAAACGCTGTCCGGCCTGATCAAGCGTACGTTGAGCGACGTTCGTGTGTATTCGTGCGAGACGGCCGAGCAGGTCGCAGCTATTGCCGACGAGCTCGCATAGTCCACAGGGCTGTAACCCGAAAGGAATGACATGGGCAACTTGAACAATGGCGCGCTCGAGCGCAACGACTCACGTCGCGTGGCACTGGTCACGGGCGGCTCGCGGGGTATCGGCCGCGCCTGCGCTATCGGTCTGGCGGAGGATGGCTTTGATATCGCCGTCGTCTATGCCGGCAGCGTCGATGCGGCGCGCGAGACGTGCGACGCCTGCGAGGCGGCTGGCGCCACGGCGCGCTCATATCAATGTGACGTGGCCGACCCCGCTGCCGTCAACGCGTGCGTGGAAGCGGTCCTCAACGACTTTGGCTCCATTTGGGCGCTCGTCAACAACGCTGGCATCACCCGCGATGGCCTGCTCATGCGCATGGGCGATGACGCCTTCGATCGCGTGCTCGATGTCAATCTTAAAGGAACGTTTAACACGACGCGTGCGCTCACCAAGACCTTTATGCGCCAGCGCGGCGGCTGCGTCGTCAACATGAGCTCGGTTGTGGGTCTGATGGGCAATGCCGGGCAGGCCAACTACGCTGCCTCCAAGGCGGGCGTGATCGGCCTGACCAAGGCGGTGGCGCGCGAGCTTGCGCCCCGCGGTGTACGAGTGAACGCGGTCGCCCCCGGGTTTGTCGAGACAGATATGACGGCAAAGCTCTCGGAGAAGGTGCGTACGGTAACCGAGGAGCAGATTCCCCTTAAGCGTATGGCGCAGCCCGAAGAGGTGGCCGGTGTGGTGCGATTTTTAGTGAGCGATGCGGCTGCCTACATTACGGGCGAGGTCGTACGCGTCGACGGCGGAATGGCGATGTAGAAACCAGAGCCACACAACGGCTTGGATGAGGAGACCATGATGGAACAGAGAGTTGCAATCACCGGCATCGGTGCCGTATCGCCGCTCGGCAACACCGCGCTTGCCACCTGGGCGGCAATGTGTGCCGGCACGTGCGGCATCGGCCCGATCACGCACTTCGATACCGATGCGTTTGCCGTCAAGGTGGCGGCCGAGGTCAAGGGCTTTGACGGCAACGAGTACTTTGGCAAGCGTGACGCCAAGCACCTGGACCCCTGCGTTCAGTTTGCCCTGGCAGCGTCGGACGAGGCCATGCACGATGCGGGCCTCGATGTTGAGGGCGCGGTCGATCGCGATCGCCTGGGTGTCTATGTGGGCTCGGGCGTGGGCGGCATGCAGACGCTTGTCGACAACGTCCACACGATTGCCGATCGCGGGCCTCGTCGCGCATCGCCCTACATGATTGCGATGATGATTCCCAACATGGCTTCGGGCAACATTGCGATTCGCCATAAGGCAAAGGGCCCGACCCTGCCCGTCGTGACCGCCTGCGCGACTTCTGCCCATGCGGTGGGCGAGGCGTTCCGCGCCATCAAGCACGGCTATGCCGACGCGATCCTCGCGGGCGGCGCCGAGGCCGCCATTATCCCCGATGCTGTTGCGGGCTTTACGTCCTGCCGTGCATTGACCACCAACCCCGATCCCGCGACGGCCTGCCGCCCGTTCGATGCAGACCGCGACGGCTTTGTGATGGGCGAGGGCGCCTGCGTGCTCGTGCTCGAGGGCATGGAGCATGCACGGGCCCGCGGTGCGCACATTTATGCCGAGGTCGTGGGCTACGGCAACACCGATGATGCCTATCACATCACGAGCCCTGATCCCGAGGCTGCCGGCATTGCCCGCGCGATATCGCTGGCGGTGACCGAGGGCGACGTCAGGCCTTCCGAGGGCCTCTACATCAATGCCCACGGCACATCGACCAAGCTCAACGATTCGTCCGAGACGGCGGGCATTAAGCGTGCGCTCGGCGAGGACGCGGCGCGCGCCGCGCACGTCTCGTCGACTAAGTCGATGACCGGCCACATGATCGGTGCCACGGGCGCCATCGAGGTCATGGCCTGCGCCATGGCGCTCGAGCAGGGCGTGGTGCCGCCGACCATTAACTACCACACGCCCGATCCCGCCTGCGATCTTGACTACACGCCCAATCGCGCGGTTCGCGCCGACCTTACCTGGGCGCTTTCGACCAACCTGGGCTTTGGCGGGCACAACGCCGCCATCGCGCTGCGTAGATATACGAGGAGCTAGAGCATGGATTCCAAAAGACTTGCCGAGATAGCCGATGTTATGGAGGACCGCGGCCTCACGCGCGTACGCGTTGAGGAGCCCGATGGCACCGCGGTCGAACTCGAGCGCGCGAGCGCCGCACAGCCGGTTGCCGTGCCCATGCCCATGCCGAGCGCTATGGCCGCTCCAGTTGCAGCTCCCACAGTCGCGCCTGCCGCACCGGAGCCCGCCGCGCAGACACCTGCCGCCGCACCGGAGCCCAAGGGCACCGAGGTGACCGCTCCCATGGTCGGCGTTTTCTATGCTGCCCCGGCGCCGGGCGACGAGCCGTTTGTGCACGTGGGCTCTAAGGTCAAGGCCGGCGAGACCCTCTGCATCATCGAGGCCATGAAGGTTCTCAACGAGGTGACGGCCGAGGCAGACGGCGAGGTGCTCGAGATCTGCGTGGCCGACGGCGACCTCGTGGAGTTCGGCAGTTGCCTTATGAGGATCGGATAGGTGATGTCCATGAACAAAGAAGAGCTCAAGAAGCTGTTACCGCATCGCGAGCCGATGCTTTTGCTCGACGAAGCCGAGCTGGTGGGCGACGAGGCCCACGGCAAGATCACGATTACGGGCGACGAATACTTTTTGCAGGGGCATTTTCCGGGAAACCCGGTGGTCCCCGGCGTGATCCAGTGCGAGATGCTCGCCCAGAACTGCTGCGTGCTGCTGATGGGCGATGAGGAAGCGCGCGGCGCGACGCCGTTCTACACGAGTCTGGACAAGGTGCGCTTTAAGCGTCCGTTGCGCCCGGGCGATACGGTTGATCTGGTGTGCTCCATCACGCGTGCGCGCGGGCCGTTCCGCTTTGCGACGGGTACTGCGAGCGTCAACGGTGAGGTTTGCTGCCGCGCCGATATGTCTTTTGCACTCATGCACGAAAGTTAAGGAAGGCTTCATGTTCGACAAAGTGCTCATCGCCAACCGCGGCGAAGTCGCGGTCCGTGTTATCCGCGCGTGCCGCGATATGGGCATCAAGACCGTCGCCGTCTACTCCACGGCCGATGCGGACGCGCTGCACGTGCAGCTTGCCGACGAGGCGTATTGCATCGGCGGCCCGCGTCTTGCCGAGAGCTACCTCAACGACGATGCTGTGCTCACCTGTGCCGTGAAGTCGGGAGCTAAGGCAATTCATCCCGGCTATGGCTTTTTCTCCGAGAAGGCGAGCTTCGTGCGCGACTGCGACAAGTATGGCCTGGCGTTTGTTGGTCCTTCGGCCAAGGTGATCGACAGCATGGGCGACAAGGACGCCGCACGTCGAACGGCTGCCGCGGCGGGCGTGCCCATCGTGCCGGGCTGCGATTTGCTCAAAAGTCCCGAGGAGGCGACCGCCGAGGCTGAGCGCATTGGCTGCCCCGTGCTTATTAAGGCGCGTGCGGGCGGCGGCGGTCGCGGTATTCGTAAGGTCGAGCGCGTGGAAGATGCGGCAAAGGCCTTTATTGAAGCACGCGCCGAGGGCGAGGCCGTTTTTGGCGACGGCGAGTGCTACATGGAGAAGTTCGTCGCGCCGGCGCATCACGTTGAGGTGCAGATTATGGCCGATAAGCAGGGCCATGTGTTTTCGCTCGGCGAGCGCGAGTGCTCGGTGCAGCGGCGCAACCAAAAGCTTATCGAGGAGAGCCCCGCGCCGTGCCTCGACGGACACGACGACATTCGTGCTCGCATGCACAAGGCAGCGCGTGACCTGGCTCGTGCCGTCGGCTACGAAGGAGCCGGTACCATCGAGTTCCTGTATTCGGACGACGGCAATTTCTACTTTATGGAAATGAACACGCGCTTGCAGGTGGAGCATCCGGTTACGGAGTTTGTGACCGATACCGACTTGGTCAAGTGGCAGCTGCGCGTGGCAGCCGGCCAGCCTCTGCCCTTTGAGCAGGAGGACATGCCGGTCCGCAACCACGCCATGGAGTGTCGCATCAATGCCGAAACGCCGGACTTTCTGCCGTCATGCGGAACGGTCACCGCGTTGCGTGTGCCGGGTGGTCCGCGCGTGCGCTGGGATTCCGCCATGTTTACCGGTGCGAAAGTTCCGCCGTACTACGACTCCATGCTCGGCAAGCTCATCGTGTGTGCGCCCACGCGTGACGGCGCCATTCGCAAGATGCGCTCGGCCCTGGGCGAGCTCGTGATTGAGGGCGTGAGCGAAAACAGCGAGCTTCAGCTCGACGTGCTGGCAAACGACGAGTTCTTGTCGGGCATGTATCACACCGATCTGATGGGGCATCTCTATGCTGATGAATAGAAAAGCGAAGACGGTCAATGTCCTTGAGGGGCCGATGACCGAGTCGTGCGCCGAGTTTCCCGCGCGCCACGTGTTTATCAAGTGCCCGGAGTGCCGCCGCGTGATCGATGAGGCGCGCCTGCACGACAACCTCGAGGTCTGCCCTCGTTGCGGCAAACACTTTCGCGTGAGCGGGCGCGACCGCATGCGCATGACGATTGACGAGGGCACGTTTGAGGAATGGGATGCCAGTCTGGCGCCGGAGGACTTCCTTTCGTTTCCCGGCTATGCCGACAAGCTCAAGAGCGTGAGCGAACGTTCGGGCGAGCGCGATGCCGTTGTGTGCGGCAAGGGCAAAATCTGCGGTTGCGATACGGCGCTCTTCTTTATGGACGCCAACTTTATGATGGGCTCGATGGGTTCCGTGGTGGGCGAGAAGATCTGCCGCACATTTGAGCGTGCGACCGAGCTGGGACTGCCGGTCGTTGGCTTTACCGTATCGGGTGGCGCCCGCATGCAGGAGGGCGTGACCTCGCTCATGCAGATGGCCAAAATCTCTGCGGCGGTTAGGCGCCATAGCGAGGCGGGCGGCCTGTATATCACGGTGCTCACTGACCCCACGACCGGAGGCGTAACCGCGAGCTTTGCCATGGAGGGCGATATTATCCTGGCCGAGCCCGATGCCCTGACGGCATTTGCCGGCCCGCGCGTGATCGAGCAGAACATGCACAAGCGCCTGCCCAAGGGATTCCAGCGCTCCGAGTTTTTGCTGGAGCACGGCTTTTGCGATGCCGTTGTTCCGCGTGGCGAGATTGCGCTCACGGTAGGCGAGCTGCTGGCACTGCACGAAGGGCACGCGCCCGGCCTGGGGGCACCGCATGAGATCGTGCATACGGGTCGTCGCGGCAAAAAGCTGGGACACTTGTTCAAGCGCTCGACCGCACCAAAAACCGCGCTCGAGATTGTCAAGCAGACCCGCTCGGCAGATCGCGCCACGGCGGGCGAGATGATCTCGCTGGGCCTGGATGGATTTGTGGAGCTGCATGGCGACCGTTACTTTGGCGACGACGCCGCCGTGGTGGCTGGCATTGGCTGGAAAGACGGGCGACCCGTGACGGTTATCGCCGTCGAGCGCGGTACCACGACCAAAGAGCGCATGCGTCGCAACTTTGGTATGGCACATCCCGAGGGCTACCGCAAAGCGCGTCGCCTTATGCGCCAGGCCGAAAAGTTTGGTCGACCGGTTCTGTGTCTGGTCGATACTTCGGGCGCGTTTTGCGGCATCGGTGCCGAGGAGCGCGGCCAGGGCGAGGCGATTGCCCAGAATCTCATGGAGATGAGCGGCCTCAAGACGCCGATTGTCTCGGTGGTGACAGGCGAGGGCGGCTCTGGTGGCGCGCTGGCGCTGTCCGTGGCCGACCGCATCCTGATGCTCTCGAGCTCGGCCTATTCGGTCGTGAGCCCCGAGGCCTGTGCGTCGATCCTGTGGAAGGATACCGAGCGCGCGAATGAGGCCGCCGAGGCGCTTAAGCTCACGGCCCCCGATCTGTTGGCGCTCGGCATCATCGACGGCATTGTTGACGATAGGGGCCTGTCGCATGAGGAGATCGCCGGTGCCGTCATGTCCTCGGCATTTGATGCCTTCGATACGCTTGGGCAGCTCGACGACGCGACCCTCGCAAACCTCCGCTACGAAAAGTACCGCGCAATCGGTCAGTACCGCACGATGTGACAAAGGGAAAGCTCGCATGTCACATTGGGAAAGGCGTTCCATGTCACAAGTTTCTAACACCTCGTTTACAACGTCGGTTTCATCAAACGCCATGGCCGTGGTGGACTATCTGTCCAAAAGCATGATGTCGGCGCTGCCGTTTATTGTCTGCGCGGCGTTGTTCCGCACCGTTGCCGTCATTATGGGCGAAGGTATGCTGGGCCTGTGGTCTGCCGATTCCGAAATCTATCGCCTGTTCTACAGTTGGCTCTATAACGCCGGCTACTACTTTTTGCCCATTTATCTTGGTTGGGCGGCCGCCCGCCAGCTCGGTTGCTCGGAGCAGCTAGGCATGATGCTGGGCGGCGTATTGATTGCGCCCGATCTGCTTAAGCTCGTCGATGCCGCATCGACGACGGGGGCATCGATGACTTCCGTGTATGGTCTGCTTCCCGCGCCGGTCAACGATTACACGACGACTGTTATTCCGGTTCTCATCTCGGTGCCCGTGCTATGGCGAGTGGAGTGTTTCTTTAAGCGCGTTATCCCTAAGGCCGTGGCGTTTTCGTTCGTTCCGTTTGCGACCATGCTTGTCATGGTTCCGGTTTCGCTGTGTATCACGGCGCCGGCGGGCAGCTATCTGGGCATGCTGTTGGGCCAGCTTATGTTTATGCTTGGCAATTCCGGTGGCATCGTGTCGCTGCTCACGCTCATGGGGCTTGCTGCGGGCTGGGAGTTCCTAAAGATCGCCGGCGTCAGCAACGTTGTTCTATCGCTCGCCTATGCGCAGTTTATGAGTGTGGGAACGGATTCGTGCATCCTGATCGCCGCGACGATGGCAACGTTCGCCGTTTGGGGCATGCCCTTTGGCGCGTCGCTTCGCGTTGCGGATAAGGACGAGAAGGCGCTCATGCTGGGCTATTCAATCTCGGGTGTTCTTGGCGGCGTAAGCGAGCCGGCGCTGTACGGTTGCGGCTTTAAATATGGCAGGTGCCTGACGTGCATGGCCATTGGCGGCGCCGTCGGAGGCCTTGTTGCGGCCGTGGGCCACGTTACGGCCTATACCATCGGCATGACGAATGTCCTCATGGTCATTGGCTTTGCCACGGGCGGCATCTCGAACCTGCTGTGGTGCTGCGCTGCCGGCGGTGTGGCATTTGCGGTGTCTGCGGCGCTGAGCTACTGCTTTGGCGTGGTGCCGGCGAAGGGACAGACGACGGGGGACGGAGCCGATTCGCCCGAAACAGTGGCGAGCGCTGCTGAAGTAAGCGCATAAACCTGTGCGACAAAAGGACGATTCTTTTGTCATGCTCCAAGGCCGTGGCCCGTGCGGGCTGCGGCCTCTTTGTATCTGGGAGACAAAGTGGCTACACTACAATCCGTTTGAGCAATAGATATATAGGTAGTACCGTGGGGGCGGATGTAGATGGTCGAGTGGATTGTTAAACGTGCGCAGGGCGACCGTGCGCGCGTGGGCACGTTGACGGGCGTGGTGTGTATTCTCGCCAATGTTGCGCTTTGTGCTGCGAAGGGCGCAATTGGTGTGGTTTCGGGATCGGTTTCGATTGTGGCGGATGCCATGAACAACCTGTCCGATGCCAGCTCGAATATCGTGAGCGTGCTGGGCTTTAAGCTGGCGAGCAAGCCCGCCGACCCCGAGCATCCATACGGCCATGGTCGCTACGAGTACCTCTCGGGTCTTGTCGTGGCGGCGCTCGTGCTTCTCATTGGCCTTGAACTGGTGAAGTCCTCGTTTGAGCGCATCATCCACCCCGAACCTGTCGAGTTCTCGCTTGCCCTGGTGGCAGTCCTGGCGCTTTCGATGGTTGTTAAGCTGTGGATGGCGGCGCTCAACCAAAAGCTCGGCGACCGTATCGAGTCCGAGACACTGCATGCGACTGCCCAGGATTCCAAGAACGATGTTCTTGCCACAGGCGCCGTGCTGGCATGTGCAATTGTTTCGCAGGTGACGCACATCAATCTTGACGCATGGGTCGGCCTTGCCGTTGGCGCCTATATTGGTTGGAGCGGCTTTGAACTTATTCAAGATACGGTGAGCCCGCTTTTGGGCCAGACGCCCGATCCTAAGCTGGTCAAGCACATTCGAGACAAGATCATGAGCTACCCCGGCGTTTTGGGCGTTCACGATCTGATGGTTCACGACTACGGCCCGGGCAGGAAGTTTGCAAGCGCTCACGCCGAGATGGCAGCCGAGGCCAGCCCGCTGGAAAGTCACGACATGCTCGATAACATCGAGCAGGCGTTTAGGAACGAAGACGGCATGATTGTCACGCTCCATTACGACCCCATCGTGACCGACGATCCCAAGGTGGCGAGCATGCGCTTGCGCATCAACGCAATGGCCCAGGAGATCGATAGCCGCCTTTCGATTCATGATTTGCGCTGCGTGCCGGGCCCCACGCACACCAACGTGATTTTTGACTGCGTGCGTCCCTCGGATCTGCAGATGAGTGCCGAAGACTTAAAGCACGCGCTGGCACAACGGGTCGAATCGGAATATCCCAAGTCGATTGCCAAGATTACGATCGACGAAGACTACGTAGGACATACCCACGAGTAAGGCTGTGCCGGCAAAGCAGGTTATGCAGAAGGGGAGAGCATGAAGAAGCTGTATCTACTCCGCCACGGTCAGACGGAGTTCAACGTCAAAAAGCTGGTCCAGGGCCGCTGCGATTCACCGCTGACCGACCTTGGCCGCAAACAAGCGGGAATGGCAGCCGCATGGCTCAAGGGCCACGACGTTGTCCCCGACAAAGTGGTCTCTTCGCCCTTAGGCCGAGCCATGGACACGGCTCAGCTCGTCGCAACCGAACTCCTTGGCCCGGACGCAGCAGTCGAGCCCTGCGAAGGCATTATCGAGCGCTGCTACGGCTCCTTCGAAGAAGGCCCGCACGGCGCGCTGCCCACCGACGTCTGGGATCCGGGCGAGGACCTGGTCCCCTTCGGAGGAGAAGGAAGCCAGGCGCTGCAAGAACGTATGGTGGATGCGCTTACCAATATCATGGGCTCCGAGGGCATCGAAACCCTTCTAGCAGTAAGCCACGGCAGCGCCAGCCGCCAATTTATCAAGGCCGCAGCCCCAGAGGGCTTCGAGCTCCCAACAAAACTCCCCAACTGCGCCATCATGATCTTCGATTTCGATGAGGCAAAGCCACAAGCAGAAGGCGAACCGTCCCAATGCAAGTTCACCCTCCAGCAAATAGTGGACCCCCAACAAAGTCATTAGCCTGAGCGAGCAAGGTTTAGCAGACATCAACGTGGCGTTCCCAGTGTGCGGCGGAGGGGGCGGGCCTGAGACATATTAAGGTTGTCGCGAGTTCCGCACGAACAGGAGAGCACTTAATGTGCTCTCCGTCGTGAGCAGGACTGTAGAGCAGCAACCTTAATATGTCTCAGGCCCGCCCCCTCCGCCGCACACTGGGAACGTGCCACGCACTTTACCTGCGTAAACAATGTGAGTGAAATATGAATCTCGATGGATACGCCCGCAGCCGTGTATACTAAACAGCTGTGTGTAACCAGGGGAGTATTCTGGCTGGACAAAATGCCTGCTTAATAGGGTTGTCAGGTAGTCCGGGCGAAATACAAGGCTGGGGAGCACGTCGTGTAAGTAGTGGTCCTCTAGGGGCGTACGCTCGGTGGTGTACGCATTGTCCCAAGACCACGCGAGAGTTGGGATCATATCTTGATCAGCATGATTCTCGGCCGCAAGATTGGCATGACCCAGGTTTGGGACGAGGACGACAACGTCGTTCCCGTCACGGTCATCCAGGCTGGCCCCTGCGCTGTCTCGCAGGTTAAAACTCAGGCAACCGACGGCTATGACGCCGTCCAGATCGGTTTCGGCGACATCAAGGCCAAGAACGTGAACAAGCCCATGGCTGGTCACTTCGCCAAGGCTGGCGTCGAGCCTGTTCGCTTCCTTCGTGAGGTCCGCGTCGAGAACGGCGAGGAGCACAAGGTCGGCGAGGTCGTCACCGTCGCTGATTTCGCTGATGTCGAGAAGGTCGACGTCATCGGTACCTCCAAGGGTAAGGGTTTCCAGGGTCGCATCAAGCGCTGGGGTCAGCGCCGCGGTCCTATGACGCATGGTTCTCACTTCCAGCGTCACCCCGGTTCTATCGGTCAGTGCGCCTATCCTGCGCGCGTCCTCAAGGGCGTCAAGATGGCCGGTCACATGGGTAACGAGCGCGTTACCGTCAAGAACCTTTCCGTTGTCCGCATCGATGCCGAGCAGAACCTCATCTTGGTCAAGGGCGCTGTCCCGGGTGCCAAGAATGGTCTCGTCGCCATCCGTATGGCCTAAGGGCCCAGCCCATTTAGCCCAGCGTCATACCAAGGAGAACACTTAAATGGCAAAGTTTGAAGTAAAGAACAGCGAGGGCAAGAAGGTCGCCGAGGCCGAGCTCGCCGCTGAGGTGTACGGCATCGAGCCGAACATCCACGTTATGCACCACATCGTCAAGTGCCAGATGGCCTCTTGGCGTCAGGGCACCCAGTCTGCTAAGGGTCGCTCTGAGGTTTCCGGTGGCGGCAAGAAGCCTTGGCGTCAGAAGGGCACCGGCCGTGCCCGCCAGGGTTCCATCCGTGCTGCCCAGTGGCGTCACGGTGGCGTTGTCTTCGCCCCCAAGCCCCGTTCCTACGCTAAGCGTATGAACAACAAGGAGGTCAAGCTGGCTATGCGCTCCGCGCTGTCCGCCAAGCTGGCCGATGGCGAGCTCGTGCTCGTCGACGACTACGGCTTCGAGAAGCCTTCCACCAAGGCTGCCGTCGCCATGCTCAAGGCTCTCGGTCTTGAGGGCAAGCGTCTGACCATCATCGTTCGCGATGAGGACGTCAACGCCTACCTGTCGTTCCGCAACATTCCCAAGACGTTCATCATCACCGCTGACGAGGCCAACACCTACGATCTCGTCAACAACAACGCTGTGCTGATGCCCGCCGACATCGCCGCTCACTTCGGGGAGGTGCTTGCATAAATGACCGCCCACGAGATCATCATCCGTCCGATCGTGTCCGAGCGTTCCTTCTCCGGCATGGAGCTGAACAAGTACACGTTCGAGGTCGCCAAGGATGCTAACAAGTATCAGATCAAGGACGCTGTCGAGGAGATCTTCGGCGTCAAGGTCGTTCGCGTGAACACCCTGACGGTCAAGCCCAAGACCAAGCGCGTGCGCTATGTCGCCGGCAAGACCCGTTCTTGGAAGAAGGCCATCGTCACGCTGGCCGAGGGCGACACCATCGAGGTCTTTGGCAACCAGGCCTAAGACTCGCTGCTGTTGAGTGAGCTCATGCCTCCCAAATAGGGGAGGCGAGAGCTCAAGGTTTTGGGCGTATAAAATGGACACGCCCGGAACCGTGTATACGTCCGGTGTCATCGCACCCGAGGCAGAACCTCGAATCCCTGTCTGCGATGGCTAACGGATTCCTATTGAAAGGGATTGTAATGGCTGTAAAGCACCTTAAGCCGACCTCCGCTGGTAGGCGTTGGCAGACGATCTCCGATTTCTCCGAGATCACCTGCACCAAGCCCGAGAAGTCTCTTCTCGAGCCCCTGCCCAAGAAGGCCGGTCGTAACAACAACGGCCGCATCACCACCCGCCACCAGGGCGGCGGCGTGAAGCGTCGTTACCGCGTGATCGACTTCAAGCGCAACAAGGACGGCGTGCCCGCCAAGGTTGCCACGATCGAGTACGATCCGAACCGTTCCGCTCGCATCGCTCTGCTGCACTACGCTGACGGTGAGAAGCGCTACATCCTGGCCCCCAAGGGCCTCGAGGTCGGTCAGACCATCATGTCCGGTTCTGACGCCGACATCAAGCCGGGCAACGCTCTGCCCCTCGCCGACATTCCCGTCGGTACGCTCATCCACGCCGTCGAGTTCCAGCCGGGCAAGGGCGCTGCTATCGCCCGTTCCGCCGGTAACTCCTGCCAGCTGATGGGTAAGGAGGGCAAGTACGCTATCGTCCGTATGCCTTCCTCCGAGATGCGCCGCATCCTCGTTACCTGCCGCGCCACCGTCGGTGAGGTCGGCAACGCCGATCACTCCAACATCGTCATCGGCAAGGCCGGCCGTAAGCGTCACATGAACGTGCGCCCGACCGTCCGCGGTACCGTCATGAACCCTGTCGACCACCCGCACGGCGGTGGCGAGGGCAAGAACCACACCTCTGGTCGTCCCTCCGTTACCCCCTGGGGTAAGCCGACGAAGGGCCTTCGTACGCGCAAGAAGAAGAAGGTCTCGAACCAGCACATCATTCGTCGCCGTAAGAAGTAATTTCGGATACCGAGTTTTAGGAGAAAGCACTTATGAGCAGAAGTCTCAAAAAGGGCCCGTTCGTGGAGACTCGCCTTCTCTCGCGTATCACCGCGATGAACGAGGCTGGCAAGAAGGACGTCGTGAAGACCTGGTCCCGCGCGTCCACCATCTTCCCCGAGATGGTTGGTCACACCATCGCCGTCCACGACGGCCGCAAGCATGTGCCCGTGTATGTTACCGAGTCCATGGTTGGTCACAAGCTCGGCGAGTTCGCGCCGACTCGTACGTTCCGTGGCCACAAGGCCAAATAGGGGGTTAACCGTAAATGGCAACTAAGTCTATTGAAACTGAGGCCACCGAGGTTCGCGCCGTCGCTAAGTACGTGCGTGTTTCCCCCAGCAAGGCCCGCCTGGTGGTCGATCTGATCCGCCGCAAGCCTGTCGCTCAGGCCTTCGACATCCTCCACTTCTGCGACCGCGCCGTCGCCGTGGATGTCGAGAAGGTTCTCCGTTCCGCCGTTGCGAACGCCGAGAACAACAACGGTCTGCGTGCCGACAACCTGGTTGTCGCCGCTGCCTATGTTGACGAGGGTCCGACGCTTAAGCGCATCCGTCCCCGCGCCAAGGGTTCCGCTTCTCGCATTCTGAAGCGTACTTCCCACATCACCGTCGTCGTTGCTCCTCGAAAGGAGGCGTAAAGCTGTATGGGTCAGAAAGTCTACCCCACCGGCTTCCGTCTTGGCATCACCGAGAACTGGCGCTCCCGCTGGTTCGCAGAGAAGGATTACGCTAAGACCCTCGGTAACGATCTCGAGATCCGCAAGTACCTCGAGAAGCGTCTTTCCCGCGCAGCTGTCTCCCGCGTCGAGATCGAGCGCGCTGGCGACAAGGTGAAGGTCATCATCCTCACCGCTCGCCCCGGCGTTGTCATCGGTAAGAAGGGTGCCGAGATCGATACCCTCCGCACCGAGCTCGAGAAGGTTGCTGGCGTCTCCAAGGGCCAGCTCTCCGTCGACGTTGTCGAGATCAAGCGCCCCGAGCTCGACGCCAACCTCGTTGCTCAGTCTATCGCCGAGCAGCTCGAGGGCCGCGTTGCCTTCCGTCGCGCTATGCGCAAGGCTGTCCAGTCCGCCCGCAAGGCCGGCGCTAAGGGCATCCGTATCCAGTGCTCCGGTCGTCTCGGCGGTGCCGAGATGGGCCGTCGTGAGTGGTACCGCGAGGGTCGCGTGCCTCTGCACACCCTCCGTGCCAAGATCGACTACGGCACGGCTGTCGCCAGCACCACCATGGGCGCTTGCGGCGTGAAGGTCTGGATCTACCTGGGCGAGAAGCTCCCGGGCCAGCCTGTTCCCAACCCTGCACTCGAGGGCTCTTCCCGTCCTCGTCGTCGTAACTCCGAGAGGAGGGGTCAGTAGTGCTTGCCCCTAAGCGTATTCTTCACCGCAAGGTGCAGCGTGGCTCCATGAAGGGCCAGGCCAAGGGTAATACCGAGCTGCATTTCGGCGAGTTTGGTATCCAGGCTCTCGAGGCCCATTGGATCACCAACCGTCAGATCGAGGCCGCTCGTATTGCCATGACCCGCTACATGAAGCGTGGCGGTCGTGTGTACATCACGATCTTCCCCGATAAGCCCATCACCAAGAAGCCTGCTGAGACTCGCATGGGTTCTGGTAAGGGTAACCCCGAGGAGTGGGTGGCCGTCGTCAAGCCCGGCCGCATCATGTTCGAGGTCAAGGGCGTGCCCGAGGAGGTCGCTCGCGAGGCTCTGCGTCTTGCACAGCACAAGCTTCCCATCAAGACCAAGATTGTTGCTGCTAAGAACGCTGAGCAGCGCATCGAGAAGGAGATGGCTGAGGAGGCCGCTCTCGAGGCCAAGTGGGCTGCTGAGGACGCCGCCGCCGCCAAGGAGGAGAACTAATGAAGCCCGCAGAGATTCGTGAGCTCTCGGACGCTCAGCTCGTTGAGAAGCTGAAGGAAATGCGCGCCGAGCTCTTTAACCTTCGTTTCCAGATGGCCACCAGCCAGCTGGACAACACCGCTCGCGTCAACACCGTGAAGAAGGACATCGCTCGCGTCCTCACGGAGCAGCGCGCCCGCGAGATCGCAGCGGAGAAGTCCGCTGTCGCCGAGTAGGACCTAAGGAGAGAACATGACTGATTCGCGTAACTCGCGTAAGGTCCGTACGGGTGTCGTTACCTCCGTCTCCGGTGCCAAGACCATTGTTGTCACCATCACCGAGCGCAAGCGTCACCCCAAGTACGGCAAGATGATGACCAGCTCCAAGAAGCTGCACGCTCACGACGAGGAGTGCACGGCTGGCGTGGGCGATACCGTCCGCGTTATGGAGACCCGTCCTATGTCCAAGATGAAGCGTTGGCGCCTCATCGAGGTCGTCGAGCGCGCTAAATAAGCAGTCGCTCTTACGACTTGTACGTTTCCGAAGATGTGCGTATGCCTGGCTTGCATACCACGGGCCGTATAAAGGCTGCGCACCTCTCTTCGGTTCTTAGTTCGGAGGAACATCTACCATGATTCAGATGCAAACCATGCTGAACGTCGCCGACAACTCCGGCGCTCGCAAGATTCGCTGCATCAAGGTGCTTGGCGGTTCCAAGCGTCGTTATGCAGGCATCGGCGATGTGTTCATCGGTGCTGTCCAGGAGGCTACCCCTGGCGCCAACGTCAAGAAGAAGGACGTTGTCCGTTGCGTCGTCGTTCGCACCGTTAAGGAGATCCGCCGCAAGGATGGCTCCTACATTCGCTTTGATGAGAACGCCTGCGTTGTCATCAACAACGATGGTTCGCCCGTCGGCACCCGTATCTTCGGGCCCGTCGCTCGCGAGCTTCGTGACAAGAAGTACATGAAGATCGTCTCGCTCGCTCCCGAGACCCTGTAGTTAGGGGAGATATATGTATATCAAGAAGGGCGATAAGGTCCAGGTTCTCTCTGGTAAGGATCGCGGCAAGCAGGGCGTTGTCCTGCGTGCTCTCCCCGCCGAGAACAAGGTCGTTGTCGAGGGCGTTTCGGTCGTCAAGAAGGCCGTCAAGCCCAACGCTGCCAACCAGCAGGGCGGCATCGTTTCGCAGGAGGCTCCTATCGACGCCTCCAACGTCAATCTCGTTTGCCCCGAGTGCGGTAAGGTTACCCGCGTCGGTCACGAGAAGGACGGCAAGAACAAGCTGCGCGTCTGCAAGAAGTGCGGCCACAAGTTCTAAGCTGCCCGCAACATCAAGTTGCTAGCAAAGGCCCGGATGCCCCAAGGCACCCGGGCCTTTTTCTATCCCTACTCATTGGGGATAGACTTAAATGACTTGTCGTTGGGGATGTTCTTAAACGGCTAGTTGATGGGGACAGTCTTTAGATTTGTATATCTGGCCATCTGGGATAGGCTTCAACGAAAGCGGCACCTAGGGACAGTCCTTTGATGTCTGGTGCCCCCAGAGGGGTGAAGTAATGCAGCTGGCTCTGTCTTTAGGGCTATGGTGCTCCGCCCCTATATGTTTCACAAGGTTTGTCGCATGCGCATTTACGCGCAGAGTCTTGCGCGATGATGCGCATGGCCGCGCAAATATCTGCTAACTATGGTTAAATAATGACCGATAAACAAATAAACACGCAAATACAAGCAAATGCGCGCGCATTTGTGCGAATATAAGGCTGTTGGAAATGAAGGACTTCCGATGACTCAGGAGGCACATGATGGCAGATTCCAAACAGGCTCCGCTCGACGCCGAGGCAGCCGCAAAGGCGGCGTTTGCCTCGGTCCAGGATCAGCCGTTCCCCGATGATATCTTTACGGCCCCCGAGCTCCGCTGGGCCGTGATCGGGTGCGGCGTTATCGCCAACCAGATGGCCCAGTCCCTCGCTCTGGCCGGCCGCAAACTCGCGGGTGTCGCCAACCGTACGCTGTCCAAGGCCCAGTCTTTTGCCGAGCAGTATGGCGTCGAGAAGGTGTACGAGACGGTTGAGGACCTCTACGCCGATCCGGACATCGACGCCGTCTATATCACCACGCCGCACAACACGCATATCACCTATCTGCGTGCCGCGTTGGCCGCCGGCAAGCATGTGCTCTGCGAGAAGGCCATTACCCTTAACTCTGCCGAGCTCGACGAGGCCCGTGCCATCGCCGACGAGCACAACGTGGTCCTTATGGACGCCACCACGGTGCTTCACATGCCGCTGTATCAGGAGCTGCGCCGTCGCATGGATGCTGGCGAGTTTGGCCACATGAATCTCGCTCAGCTCAACTTTGGCAGCTACAAGGAGTACGGCGATCTGACCAATCGTTTCTACAACCGTAGCCTTGCCGGCGGCGCCATGCTCGACATTGGCGTGTATGCGCTCTCCGTCATGCGCCTGTTTATGGCCAGCCAACCCGCCGAGGTCGTCTCGCTGGGCAATACCTGCGAGACTGGCGTTGACGTTGCGGGTGGCATTGTCTGCCGTAATGCTGAGCAGCAGCTGGGCGTCGTGAGCCTTACGCTCCACTCCAAACAGCCCAAGCGCTCGGTCATCAGTTTCGATAAGTGCTATATCGAGGTCAACGAGTATCCGCGCGCCGACCATGCGACCATCGTGTGGACTGCGGACGGTCACCGTGAGGAGGTCCACGCTGGCACCGAAGCCTACGCACTGTGCTACGAGATGGCCGACCTGGAGAAGGCCGTTGCTGGCGATGATTCGAAGCGCGAGCTTCTAGGCTATGCTTCTGATGTTATGGATCTGATGACCAAGCTCCGCGCCGATTGGGGAGTCGTGTACCCCGAGGAGGAGTAAGCGATGCTTGCGGAAGATAGGCTCAACGCGATCGTGTCGATGGTGCAGCAGGCCGGCTCGGTTACCGTGCCGGAGCTTGCTGAGGCCCTGGGCGTGACGGCGTCTACCATTCGGCGCGACCTGCAGACGCTCGACCGCGCACACCGTATCGCCAAGGTACACGGAGGCGCGACGAGTCTGGAGCGCGCGCATGTGACGCGCGACCTGACGATCGGCGAGCGCAGTGATCTCCATAACGATGACAAGGAGCGCATCTGCGCCCGTGCTGCGGCCCTGGTGGAGCCCGATAGCTTTGTGTATATCGATTCGGGCTCCACGACCCTCAAGCTCATCGAGCATCTTCCGCGCCTTGAGGGCGTCACCTATGTGACTGATTCCGTGCTTCACGCTCAGCATCTCGCCCTGCGCGGGATGCGCACCGTTGTGCTGGGCGGCGAGCTCAAGCCCGAGACCGAGGCGCTCGTCGGCCCCGATGCCTTGGCAACTCTGGACCGCTATAACTTCAACTGCGGCTTTTGGGGTTCCAATGGCATCGCCGCCGAGCAAGGTCTCACCACACCGGATATCGAGGAAGCGCAGGTCAAGCGTGTCTCGATGCGCCATACCGCCAAACGCTTCGTAATCTCGGACGCCAGCAAATTTGGCATGGTGGCGCCCGTCAAGTTTGCGGACTTCCGCGACGCAACGATTATTACCGCGGGTGAGGTGCCAGCCAAGTACCAGTCGATGGACAACGTCATCACGGTCTAGCGATGGGACAAGGCCAAAACCACCACAAAGGTGCCTGTCCCCATTGTGGTGGTTAGTAACGAAAACCGAATAGTTTTCTCAATAGAAAAGCGGCAACGTCCATTACGGGCGTTGCCGCTTTCGTTGTCTACCGGTTTAGTCTAAATCTGTAACATCTGGGACCGATTTTGCCGAGTCATTGTTACAGATTGAGATTTTCCCTTAAGGGGGATTCGAATGTCTCGATCTGTAACAGATAGACCGGAAAATGGGCTCTAACTGTTACAGATCGAGACGTTTTGGGACCGCGGCTGGGCCATTGCGGCAAAACCACCACAAAGGTGCCTGTCCCCATTGTGGTGGTTTAGGGCTCCCAGGGGCAGGGGGCTTCGATGTGGATGTGCTCGCCGGTTACGGGATGCGTAAAGGACACGCTGTGGGCATGGAGCATCAGGCCGCAGGGACGCGGCGTGCCGTAGAGCTCGTCGCCAACCAGGGGATGACGCTCGCTTGCCAGGTGCACGCGGATTTGGTGCTTGCGGCCGGTGAGCAGCTCGACATCGATATACGAGCGCGTGGGCAGGCCACGACGGCTCTTAAGACGCTTGAGCACCTTCACGCGCGTTTGAGACGGCTTGCCGCTGGCGCCGACGCGCATCTTGCGGCTGTCGTGGCGGTCGCGGGCGATGGGCTTGTCGATGAGCTTTTCGTTCCAGTCGATCTTGCCCTCGGCGAGCGCCAGGTAGTGCTTTCCGAATGCGTGGTCGATGACCATCTGGTCAAAGGCGGGCTGCGTCTGCTTGTCGAGCGAAAACAGCACTACGCCGGTGGTGTCGCGGTCCAGGCGGTTGAGCGGCTGCATGTCGGTCGCGGCAAAGCCGTCGCCCATCGCCAGCAGCAGGTCGCTGGCGTAGTCGGTAAGCGTGCGCTCGCCGGTGCCGTCGCCGTGGACGATCATGCCGGCGGGCTTGTCGATGGCCATGAGCCAGGCGTCGCAGTAGAGGACTTGAGGTTCTTCGTTCACGTGTAAGCCTTTCGGTTAGCTGATTCCCACAAACATGCAGCCCGAGGTCGCCCCGCGCAGACGGGCGGCGGGCTTACGGCCGGCCTGCGCTGCTTCGATGGCACGACGGACGCGGGCGACGGCACGGCCCACCTCATCCGTCTCGAGCAGCGTTCCGTCTACCATGAGACGACGCACGCCGGCATCGAGCAGCTGAGGGACCTGCGGCGTGAGGTCGATGGGGTAGGCATCGTACAGGCGAGAGCGGCCGTGGATGTCGGTGCGGACGGGCATGACCTTTCCGTCGATATTCTTGAGCGAGAGCTTGCGGGCGCGCAGGCGGCAGTTGGCGCAATCGTGGATGCAGCCGTTGGCAACCTGCAGAATGCAGTGCTCGCTTGTCATGACGCGCGGGCGGCCAAAGACGGTGATGCCCAGAGCCGCGGGCGCGGCGGCGCCGAGCGAGACAATCTCGTCGAGCGTGATTTCGGGCGAGAGCCAAAACGCACCGGCTCCGCGCTCGGCAAGCGCCTCCATGCAGGGCGTGTTGTGCACCGGCAGGCAAGAGCGAATCTCGGCCGTGGCGCCGGCATGCGCGGCTACGGCGAGCTCGGAGATATTGCCGACGGCGACGGTGGCTCCAGCATTGATCCAGGGATCGACGCGCTCGTGGTCGACGGCGCGGCAGACCTCGTCGAGTACAGGCACGATACCCTGCTCAAATGCATCGGCGGGGGAGAGCCCGGCCGCATCGAGCGCGTCGGTGGTCATGTAGATGCGCGTTGCACCCTCCACGCGCGCTGCCTCGGCGGCTTCGAGCGAGGTGACGGCGGCGCAAATCTGCGGCTCATCGCGGTAATGCTCGGGCGCGGGGCGGGAATCACTGGTTACAATCGCCGGCAACTCGAGCGTTTTCGCACGCTCCTCGTACGGTGCCAGAATGGCCTCCTCGAGCGCTTTACAGGCGGCGGCGCGCACCTTGTGCACGGCGGAGAAGCCCATACCGCAGCCGGCGTCGAGCGAAATGTCAAAGCTCGCTGCCTCAAAGGGCGAAGAGCCCATGCGGCCCACATGCTCAACCAGGTCTGCCGCCTCGACGGCGCGGGTCTTGGCGGCCTCGACGGTAAAGCCGGTGGCGGTGGCGGTAAGCGCGGGGTCGTCGCAGCAGGTGAGCGTAACGGTAAACGGCTCGCCCAGACGCGCCACGACGGACACATCTACGGCGCGGCGGCGCAGCACATCGCGCTTGAGCGCGGCGCCGGCAGCGTCAATGGCGCGTTGACTGCGAATCACGCGCACACGGCAACCCTCGGGCATGCTACGGGGCACGCGGCACTCGATGATATCGCCGGCTGCGGCATCATCGGCGGCAATGGTGGTCAGGAATTGGTCGAACTCATCGTCGTGGCGAAGCTCCAGCAGGTCGCCCTTGCCCACGGGCTCAAACAGCTCAATACGGGCGATGGCGGCACGTCGACGGCGGTCGTCGGGCTTGAGGCCTCGCACATCGCGGTTGGCCGGGCGGCTGCCCAGCACCGTGCCCACGATCTGGCCGCGGTTGTTGGAGCGCTCGTAGCTCATCATCTCGTCGCCCGAGGTGCCGTCCTGATAGGCGTGCGTAAAGTCGCGGTTGAAGCAGCGCTTGAGCTGGCGCTGGCGGGCGGCTTCCTCGTCCTTGGCAACGGCGACCCCTGCCAGCATGTCATCAATTTCGTGACGATACACATCAACGATGGAGTACACGTAATCGGGCGCCTTCATGCGGCCCTCGAGCTTGAGCGATGCGGCACCGGCGTCATACAGACGGCGAACAAGCTGCGAAGTGTTGGTGTCGCGCGGGCATAGCGCGCGCTCGCGGCCGGCGGGGGAGAGCGCGCGGCCGTTCTCGTCGATCAGCTCGTAGGGCAGGCGGCAGGGCTGGGCGCACATGCCGCGGTTGGCCGAGCGGCCCGCCATGGCAAAGCTCGAGAGCAGGCACAGGCCCGAGTAACAAAAGCAGATGGCACCGTGGCTAAAGACCTCAAGGTCCACATCGGGCGCGGCATCGTGAATGGCGGCAATCTCGTCGATGGAAAGCTCGCGCGAGAGGGTCACGCGGTCGGCGCCCTGCTCGCGGCACCAAAGGGTTCCGCGGTCGTCATGGATGTTCGCTTGGGTCGAGATATGCGTCTCGATGCCGGGCATGGTGCGCTTGACCTCAAAGAACAGGCCCCAGTCCTGGATGATGAAGGCGTCGGCGCCCAGCGTGGAGCAGCGATGGATGAGTTGCAGCGCATCGCCCATCTCGGACTGCTTGATGACGATGTTGACCGTGACGTAGACGCGCGACCCGGCCAGGTGTGCAGCACGGCAGGCCTGCTCAAAGGCCTCGTCGGTAAAGTTGGTGGCCTTGCGGCGGGCGTTGAAGCTGCCCATGCCGCAGTAGATGGCGTCTGCCCCGGCGGCGAGTGCGGCGGCAAAGGGCTCGGGCCCTCCGGCGGGCGCCAAGAGCTCGGGTCTGCGGTTGGTGGTTCGACTGGCGGTTACGGTCATATCCTGCCTTTCAAAATGCTCAGATACTCAAAAGTATAGTGGTGCTGTTGCGGCGGACGAGCCCTGTGGCCCAAGCAGGATAAAGTCTTCAGCAGCCCTTGCAGCAAAAATGATCCGTTTCCCTCCGTCCCCTATGGATCACCTGATCCGATGGGGACGGAGGGAAACGGATCATTTTGAGCTTCACCGTCCGGTCGTGCCGTTCAGCGGTCGACAGGCGCCGTTGAGCGATAAAATATTCTCGCAACGTGATAATAATCTTGCATCGCGCGGAAACCTTGAGTACTATCCCAAATCAAGCGCGGTGTTCAGACCGAATTGTGCCTCCCGGTGTGAACGCCGCGCTCACGCTCTCTATCTGATCGTAAGGAGAAAAACATGAGCAAGACCGTCGTGTCTTCCGATAACGCACCTGCAGCCATCGGCCCGTATTCCCCCGGCATCCAGACCGGCAACATGGTGTTCCTGTCCGGCCAGCTGGGCATCGACCCCGCAACCGGCAAGATGCCCGAGGGCGTCGAGGCCCAGGCTAAGCAGTCCCTTGCTAACGTCGAGGCCCTGCTGACCGCTGCCGGCGCCACCTTTGCCGATGTCGTCAAGACTACGGTCTACCTGGCCGACATCGCCGACTTCGCTGCCGTGAACGAGATCTACGCTTCCGAGTTCGAGGCTCCGTTCCCCGCGCGCAGCGCTTTCCAGGTTGCCGCTCTTCCGGCCGGCGGTCTGGTCGAGATCGAGGTCGTCGCCGCTCTCTAAGACGCTGGCGAAAACAAAACATGACATGCAAAAAAGACCCTGCAGTGCGTGTGAACTGCAGGGTCTTTTGTCAAGCGATGCGACAAAAATGATCCGTTTCCCTCCGTCCCCAAGGGTTAACGTTTAGCCTTCCTTGCGGACTTTTTGCAGGTAGCGGTAGACGCTGGGCTCCGAGATACCCAGCGCGGTGGCGGCGCAGGCCACGGCGCCCTTGAGCATAAACACCCCGTTGCCGTTGAGGTGGCGAATGACGTCAACGCGGTCGCTCTGACCAAGCGACGCTACATCCAGCCCGCGCGCGCTCAGCAACTCGGAAATACTGCGGTCGATGAGCTCCTGCGTAGACTCCGAAAGACTTTCGACCTCGATAGACGCGGGCTCCGACTGCCTTGGCACAGCGTCGAAGCAGGCCATGAGCTGCTGAGTCATGGCGTTGATGGAGCGTATCGTGGAAAGATCGGTGTTGACGCAAAGCATGCCGACGATCTTGTTGTCCTCACGGATAAAGTACGTCGCCGACTCCAGCGTCTTGCCACCGGCACCGCGTCCCTCGTAGCCCGTAATAAACGGCAGGTCGCGATACTTGGCGTCGTGCATGATCTTGAGTGCCAGATCGGTGGCGGGACCGCCGACCTTGCGGCCGCTCACGATGCCGTTGCGAATATCGACGATGGCGTGGTCGGGATCCGAGAAATCGTGCAGCACGATTTCGCTGTTTTTGCCGAGTATCTGCTCCAGGAAATCGACCATCGGCAAAAAGCGACGTACGGTCTCGTTCACGGGCAACTCCTTTTGGTTCTATCGAAGTGTTCATAACAATTTTTTATCATGGTAACACGCTGCTCATCATCTCGTATATCCGCAGGTACATTGCGTAATACAGACGAACGGTAGGAATTTAGCGGTAAACGGTTGACCAAAAGAAAAGTAAGATGTTATTTTGACCAGACACTTTTCTGACCTGCGGAAATGCGTTATCTCAGCTGAAGAATAGTCTGATAACAAAAAATTATTATTGAGAATGAGAATCATCTTTAATACGATATGCAACGAAGGCACAACCTCAACCCCGCACTGCGTCACAATAGAGCGTTAGATGCGAAAACAACTATTTCGAGGATTGGTGGTCAAATGACCCAGGAGACGGTTACGAACGGCACTGAAGCCCTGTTCACTCGCGAAGGCGTGCCTCCCGTTAAGGAAATGATCCCGTGTGCCCTTCAGCACGTACTGGCATCGTTTGCCGGCATCATTACCCCGGCGGTCATCATGGCCGGCGTCTACGGCTTTAATAGCCAGCAGAGCACCGACATCATTCAGGTTGCGCTCATTCTTTCGGCAATCGACACGGCCCTTCAGGCCTTCGCTCCCTTCCGTCGTATCGGCGGCGGCCTGCCCATCGTCATGGGCGTTTCGTTCGCGTTCCTGCCGGCCCTGCAGGCCATGGGTGCCTCGGGCTTTAGCTTTGGTGCGTTGCTGGGCGGCGAGATCGTCGGCGGTGCCGTTGCGGTCCTTTTTGGTCTGGCCTACAGCAAGATTAAGTGGCTGTTCCCGCCCGTCGTGACCGGTACGGTCATCTTCTCCATCGGCGTTTCGCTGTATCCCACGGCCGTCAAGTATATGGCCGGCGGTATGGGTACGCCGCTGTGGGGCACTCCGCAGGCCTGGTGCGTCGCTCTTATCACCTTCGCCGTGGTCTTTGCGCTCGCCAACTTTGGCAAGGGCACGCTCAAGCTGGGGTCCGTGTTCTTTGGCATGATCGTTGGCATGATCGTTTCGATCCCCTTTGGCATGATCGACTTCTCCAGCGTCGCCACCGCTCAGGTCTTCGCCCTTCCCAAGCTCATGCCCTACGCGCTCGAGTTTGATCCCGAGGTCTGTATTACCCTCGCCGTCGTGTTCCCCATGGTTGCCATCCAGGTTATCGGTGACGTCTCCGCCGCCTGCCTGGGCTCCATCGACCGTATGCCCACCGAGCGCGAACTCTCCGGCGCCATCGTGTCCCAGGGCCTCACCTCTATGGTCGGCGGCCTGCTGGGCGGTCTTCCCACCAGCGCCCTTGGCCAGAACGTGGGCATCATCTGCTCCAACAAGGTCGTCAACAAGTGGGTCTTTGTGATCATCGCGGCCGTCTTTGCCATCGCCGGTCTGTTCCCGCAGCTCTCTGCCGTCCTTTCCGCTATCCCGCAGCCCGTCATCGGCGGCGCGACCGTCGGCGTCTTTGGCACCATCACCATGAACGGCGTGCGCATGTTCACCCGCGAGGGCCTCACGCAGCGCACCACCACCATCGTCGGTACCTCCGTCGTCTTTGGTCTGGGTATCTGGATGGCCAGCGGTTGCCTTGCCGGCGAGGGTATGCCCACCTGGGTGTCCACCGTCATCGGCTCCAACGCCGTAACCCCTACCGCCATCATGGCCATTGTTCTTAACCTGATTCTTCCACAGACGCCGGTCGTGGCTCAGCACATCGATGCTGCCAAGGACGCTGCCGTGGATCTGGTCTTGCCCGAGAGCAAGAAGTAGCCAATTCGGTGCTATTCGTCGGCGGACGCATCGCCTCGTCCGCCGACGTCATGCGGCGCCAAGCCGCACTTCAAAGGGTTTGTCCCTTTGGTGAAGCGTTGACGGGAGAGGGCCCGTTTCCGGTGTAGGCCGGCGCTTCGCACTTCCGCCATGTCAGAGGTGTCAAACCCCGCCTCTGATGTTGAAGGGAGCATTTATGCTTCTGGTCGCTAACGGTTCCGTCTTTACCCGCAACGCTCAGACTCCGTTCATTCCCAACGGTGCAGTCGCTATTGACGGAGATACGATCGTCGAAGTGGGCCCCGAGCGCGAGCTCAAGGCCAAGTACCCGGATGCCGAGTACGTCGACGCCCAGGGCAACCTCATCATGCCCGGACTTATCAACTGCCACACCCACATCTACTCGGGTCTGGCCCGCGGCCTTGCCATTAAGGGCTGCAACCCCACCAACTTCCTGGAAAATCTTGAGCAGCAGTGGTGGAAGATTGACGACAACCTGACGCTCGACGGCACCAAGGCAAGCGCCTACGCCACGATTCTGGACTCCATCCGCGATGGCGTCACCACGATCTTCGATCACCATGCAAGCTTCTGCGAGATCCCGGGCAGCCTCTTTACCATTAAGGACGCCGCTCAGGAGCTGGGCATGCGTTCGTGCCTGTGCTACGAGGTTTCCGACCGCCGTGGCCAGGAAAAGTGCGATCAGGCTATTGCCGAGAACGCCGAGTTTGCCCAGTGGGCCGCCAAGGAGCGTCGCGATAACGATAACCACATGATCGCCGCAATGTTTGGCGGTCACGCCACCTTTACACTGTCGGACGAGACCATGGATAAGATGGCCGAGGCCAACAACGGTCTGACCGGCTTCCACATCCATGTGTGCGAGGGCATGAACGACGTGTGGGATTCCCGCCTCAACCGCGGTGGTATCAGCCCCGTCGAGCGCCTGCTGCAGCACAACCTGCTGGGTCCCGACACCATGCTCGGCCACTGCATCCACGTGACGCCTGCCGAGATGGATATCGTCAAGGAGTCCGGCACCTGGCTCGTCAACAACCCCGAATCCAATATGGGCAACGCCGTGGGCTGCGCCCCCGTGCTCGAGTTCTTCCGCCGCGGCATCCCCGTGTGCATGGGCACCGACGCCTACACCCACGATATGCTCGAGAGCCTCAAGGTCTTCCTGATCATTCAGCGCCACAACGCCGCCATGCCCAACGTGGGCTGGTGCGAGGCCATGACGATGCTGTTTGAGAACAACGCCAAGATGGCGAGCAAGTACTTCGATCGCAAGCTCGGTGTGCTTGAGCCCGGCGCTGCCGCCGACGTCATCGTCATGGACTACAAGCCCTTTACGCCGCTGAGCGAGGAGAACATCGACGGCCACATGCTCTTTGGCATGATGGGCAAAAACTGCCGTACCACCATCATCAACGGCCGCGTCTTGTACAAGGATCGCGAGTTTGTCGGTATCGATGAGGCCAAGATCAACGCGTGGACCATGGCCGAGTCCAAGAAGCTCTGGAGCACGCTCAACGATCGCGCCTACTAATTACAAGTAGATTCGCGCGCGTCGGATGTTTCGCCGCATCCGACGCGCGTATAGGCGACCTCCGCGGGGTCGCCGGCGCTGTGCTAGCGCTACACCGTATTTGCGCCCGCCGCGCGGTCTCGCCGGGCGTTACAGAGAGGAGCTCATTATGAGCGACATCATGAGGCCGATCCCGTTTTCGCAGCTGATGAACTGGATCATCGAGGAGCACAAGACCCAGGGCGCCGTCTTTGGCGTGCGCAAGATGGTCACGACCAACCAGGAGGGCGCGCTTCCCATTTTTGACGAGCGCATCGAGACTCCGTTTGGCCCGGCCGCCGGCCCCAACACGCAGCTGGCCCAGAACATCGTGGCATCCTACGTGGCCGGTTCCCGCTTCTTTGAGCTCAAGACCGTTCAGGTTATGGACGGCGAGGAGCTCTCCAAGTGTGTGAACAAGCCCTGCATCGTGGCGCAGGACGAGTGCTACAACTGCGAGTGGTCGACCGAGCTCGAGGTTCCGCAGGCCTTTGCCGAGTACGTGAAGGCATGGTTTGCCTGCCACCTGATCGCTCGCGAGTACGGCCTGGGCAGCCCGGATGGTTTTGTCTTCAACATGTCCGTGGGTTATGACCTCGAGGGCATCAAGAGCCCCAAGGTCGATGCGTACATTGAGGGCATGAAGGACGCCAGCGGCTCCGAGGTTTGGAACGAGTGCCGCACGTGGGCGCTCGCTAACCTGGACAAGTTTGAGCATGTCGACGCCGCGTTTGTCGAGTCCATCCCGGCACGCGTTTCCAACTCCATCACCGAGTCCACCCTGCATGGCTGCCCGCCGGTGGAGATCGAGCGCATCGCGACCTACCTCATCACCGAGAAGGGCCTCAATACCTACATCAAGTGCAACCCCACGCTGCTGGGCTATGAGTTTGCACGTCAGCGCCTCAACGAGCTGGGCTTTGACTACATCGTCTTCGATGACACGCACTTCCGCGAGGACCTGCAGTGGGCCGACGCCGTGCCCATGTTCGAGCGCCTGATTGCCCTGTGCGCCGAGCGCGGCCTGGAGTTTGGCGTCAAGCTGACCAACACGTTCCCCGTCGACGTGACGAGGAGCGAGCTGCCCTCCACCGAGATGTACATGTCCGGTCGTTCGCTGTTCTCGCTGACCATCGAGGCTGCCCGCCGCATTACCGAGCAGTTCGATGGCAAGCTGCGCATCAGCTACTCCGGTGGCGCCACGGTCTACAACATCCGCGCCCTGTATGACGCCGGTATTTGGCCCGTCACCCTGGCGACCGACGTGCTCAAGCCCGGTGGCTACGAGCGCTTTAGCCAGATGGCCGGTGAGTTTACCGACCTGGACGGCAAGCCGTTTGAGGGCATTTCGCTCGAGGCCGTGACTGCGATCCAGACCGACTCGCTCACCAACCCGCTCTACAAGAAGCCGCTGCGTCCGCTGCCCGACCGCAAGGTCGCCGGCAAGAGCCCTCTTTCCGACTGCTTTACCACGCCGTGCCGCACGAGCTGCCCCATCCAGCAGGATATTCCCGCCTACCTGGCGGCCGTTGACGAGGGCCGCTACGAGGACGCACTCAACATCATCATCGAGCGCAACGCCCTGCCGTTCATTACCGGCACCATCTGCCCGCATCCCTGCGGCCGTGCCTGCGAGCGTGCGTTCTACGAGCCCGAGGGCGCCCAGATTCGCGCCAGCAAGCTCAAGGCCGCCCGCGAGGCCATGACCGCCGTGCTGCCCAAGCTGCGCGCCCAGGCCATCGCCAACGACGGCGAGCGCAACGTTGCCGTTATCGGCGGCGGCCCGGCCGGCCTGGCGACGGCGTTTTTCCTGACGCGCGCCGGCGTGCCCGTCACCATCTTCGAGGCTCGCGATTCGCTCGGCGGCGTGGTCCGTCACGTGATTCCCGAGTTCCGCATTGCGAGCGACGATATCTCCCACGATGCCGAGCTCTGCCTGGCCTTTGGTGCCAAGGTGCAGCTTAACGCTCGCGTGGATTCCATTGACGAGCTCAAGGCCCAGGGCTTTACCGACGTGGTCGTGGCCACCGGTGCCTGGATGCCCGGCTCTGCGGGCCTGGGCGAGGGTGCCGAGCTCGATGTGCTGGAGTTCCTCGAGGCCGCCAAGAAGGGCGAGAAGCTCGAGCTGGGCGAGGACGTCGTGGTCATCGGCGCCGGCAACACCGCCATGGATGCTGCCCGCGTGGCCAAGCGCCTGGCTGGTGTGAAGAACGTGCGCCTGGTGTATCGCCGCACCAAGAAGCAGATGCCCGCCGACGAGGAAGAGCTTGATCTTGCTCTTGCCGACGGCGTTGAGTTCTGCGAGCTGCTGGCGCCCAAGGCACTCAACGGCGCCGTGCTGACCTGCGACGTTATGGAGCTTGGCGAGCCGGATGCAAGCGGCCGTCGCAGCCCCGTTGCCACGGGCGAGACCGTCGAGCTTCCCGCCACCACGGTGATCTGCGCCGTGGGCGAGGGCATCGATGCCAGTCTGTACGATGCCGCGGGCGTCGAGCACGACCGTCGCGGCCGCCTTGCCGCCACCTCCACCGGCGTTGAGGGCGTCTGGGCTGCGGGCGACTGCCGCCGCGGTCCTGCCACCGTGGTTGAGGCTATTGCCGACGCCGCCGAGGTCGCCCGTGCCATCGCCGGCGTGGACTTTAACAAGTACGCCGATTGCAACGAGCAGGCTGGCCGCGAGGACACCTGCTACGAGCGCAAGGGGTCGCTGTGCCGCGACAAGCGCAACTGCACCAAGACCCGCTGCCTGGGCTGCGGCTCGGTGTGCGAGGTCTGCTGCGACGTGTGCCCCAACCGCGCCAACGTAGCCATTAAGGTGCCGGGCCTGGCCAAGCATCAGGTCGTCCATGTCGATGGCATGTGCAACGAGTGCGGCAACTGCGCCGTGTTCTGCCCCTACCAGGAGGGCCGTCCCTACAAGGACAAGCTCACCCTGTTCTGGAGCGAGGAGGACATGGAGAACTCCGAGAACGAGGGCTTCCTGGCCGTGGACGAGGACCACTTTAAAGTCCGCGTCGCCGGCACGGTCCGCACCGTCTCGGTCGATGCCGTCAACACCGGTCTTCCCGAGGCCGTCCGCCTGACCATCAAGGCTGTGCGTGACAACTATTCGTACCTTCTTAAGAAATAGGCGAACCTTTTATGGCCAAATCTATTCAACATAACGTGGCCTACGTTGCCTGCGGAAGCGGCTGTGCTTCCGCGGGCGGCGACGCCCGCTGCAGCGAAGGCTGCATTGGCTGTGGCGCCTGCGTCACGGCTTGCCCCCACGGTGCCATCTCACTGGTCGACGGCGTTGCCCGCGTGGACCGCTCCAAGTGCACGGGCTGCGGCCTGTGCGGCATGGCGTGCCCGCAGCGCGTGATTGCCTTCGTTCCCGGCTACCAGAACATCCTGGTGCGCTGTAACAACACCGACAAGGGCGCCATTGCGCGCAAGATCTGCGACACGAGCTGCATCGGTTGCGGCATGTGCGCCAAAAAGTGCCCTGCCGGCGCTATTCGCATCGAGGACAACTGCGCCCATATCGACGGCGCGGACTGCCTGTCGTGCGGCATGTGCGCGGTTGTGTGCCCGCATGGCGCCATTCACGACCGCACCGGCATTGCCGCCGGCGTGTAGAAGGGAATCACCATGGCACAGGAATTCACTTTTACCGTTAACGGCGTGGAGCGCACGACGACTCAGAACAAACCGCTGCTGCGCTACCTGCGGGACGACCTGCATATTCACTCCGCCAAGGACGGCTGCTCCGAGGGCGCGTGCGGTACCTGCACCATCCACGTGGACGGTGCGGCCGTCAAGGCGTGCGTGCTGACCACCGCGCTTGCCGCCGGCCGTAACATCGTAACCGTCGAGGGCCTGCCCGAGGACGTGCGCGAGGCCTTTGTGTACGCCTTTGGCGCCGTGGGCGCCGTGCAGTGCGGCTTTTGCATCCCCGGCATGGTCATGGCGGGTGCGGCACTCATCGCCGAGGACCCCGAGCCCACCGAGGAACAGATCAAGTACGCCATTCGCGGCAACGTCTGCCGTTGCACCGGCTACAAGAAGATTATCGAGGGCATTTCGCTGGCAGCCGCGGTGCTCCGCGGCGAAAAGCAGATCGACGAGGACCTGGAGCGCGGCGATGACTACGGCGTGGGCAAGCGCGCCTTCCGTATCGACGTGCGCAAGAAGGTGCTCGGCGAGGGCAAGTACCCCGACGACATCGACGAGCTCGACCAGCCGGGCCTGACCTATGCCAGCGCCGTGCGCTCGAAGTACCCGCGTGCCCGCGTGCTCTCCATCGATACCTCCAAGGCCGAGGCCCTGCCCGGCGTGGTGGGCATTCTGCGCGCCGAGGACGTGCCGGTCAACCAGGTCGGCCACCTTATCCAGGACTGGGACGTCATGATCGCCCAGGGCGATATCACCCGCTGCGTGGGCGATGCCATCGTGCTGGTGGTTGCCGAGGACGAGGCGACGCTCGAGAAGGCCAAGAAGCTCGTCAAGGTTGATTACGAGCCTCTGGAACCCGTGCGCAACATCGCCGAGGCCAGGGCTGCCGACGCCCCGCGCCTGCATGACAGCTTCTTTGCCTTTGGCAACACAGTGGAGCTCAAGGACAACGTGTGCCAGAGCCGTCATGTGACGCGTGGCGACGCCGCCAAGGCGCTGGCGGAGAGCGCGTTCACCGTGACGCAGCGCTTTACTACGCCCTTTACCGAGCATGCTTTCTTGGAGCCCGAGTGCGCCGTCGCCTTCCCGTACAAGAACGGCGTCAAGGTGCAGTCGACCGACCAGGGCGCCTACGACACGCGTAAAGAGTGCGCCCACATGTTTGGCTGGGATAGCGAGCCCGAGCGCGTGGTCGTCGAGACCATGCTCGTGGGCGGCGGCTTTGGCGGCAAGGAGGACGTGTCCATCCAGCACCTGGCCGCGCTCGCCGCATATAAGTTCCAGCGTCCCGTGAAGTGCAAGCTCGCGCGTGCCGAGTCGCTCGCGTTCCATCCCAAGCGCCACGCCATGGACGGCACCTTTACACTGGGCTGCGACGCCGAGGGCAACTTTACCGGCCTGGATTGCGAGATCAACTTTGATACCGGCGCCTACGCGTCGCTGTGCGGCCCGGTGCTCGAGCGCGCTTGCACGCATGCTGTCGGCCCCTACAAGTACCAGAACACCGACATTCGCGGTTATGGCTACTACACCAACAACCCGCCCGCCGGCGCGTACCGTGGCTTTGGCGTCTGCCAGTCCGAGTTTGCGCTCGAGAGCCTAATCGACCTGCTGGCCGAGAAGGTCGGCCTGGATCCGTGGGAGATTCGCTACCGCAACGCCATCGAGCCGGGCGAGGTTTTGCCCAACGGTCAGATTGCCGACTGCTCCACGGCGCTGAAGGAGACACTGCTCGAGGTCAAGGATGCCTACTATGCGCATCCCGGACACGCCGGCATTGCCTGCGCCATGAAGAACGCCGGCGTGGGCGTGGGCCTGCCCGATGCCGGCCGCTGCAAGATTCGCGTCGAGAACGGCGTGGCCGTGGTCTATGCTGCCACGTCCGACATCGGCCAGGGCTGCAACACGGTCTTTTTGCAGGACGTTGCCGAGGCATGCGGCCTGCCGCTTCGCTGCATCGCCAATGGCGAGTGCTCTACCGAGAACGCTCCCGACTCCGGCACCACGTCTGGCTCGCGTCAGTCGGTCGTGACCGGCGAGGCCGTGCGCGGTGCCGCCTTCCTGCTGCGCGATGCCATGCTTGACATCGAGGCCGGCAAGCATGCACCCGATGCTCCTGTGAGCGCCCATGGTGATGGCATCAAGATCGAGTACGACGACGGTCGCGCCTATCAGCTGCACACACAGGAACTCGTCGCCGGCCAGGGTATGCATCCTCAAGATCCCGCTGCCGCCATCAAGGCGCTCGAGGGCTGCGAGTTTGGGTACGTGTACCTGGAGCCGACCGACAAGCTGGGCGCCGACGTTCCCAACCCCAAGAGCCACATCTGCTACGGCTTTGCCACGCATGTGGTCATTCTGGATGATGACGGTCGCGTGAGCGAGGTCTATGCCGCGCACGATTCCGGCAAGGTGGTCAATCCCATCTCCATCCAGGGTCAGATCGAAGGCGGCGTGCTCATGGGTATGGGCTATGCGCTTACCGAGGATTGGCCGCTCAAGGACTGCGTGCCCCAGGCAAGGTACGGCACGCTCGGACTGTTCCGTGCGCCCGAGATTCCGGATATCCACGCCATCTACGTGGAGAAGGATGAGCTGCTGCCCGTGGCATACGGCGGCAAGGGCATCGGCGAGATCGCAACGATTCCCACGGCGCCCGCCGTACAGAACGCCTATCGCGCATTTGACGGCAAGCTGCGTCCGGATCTGCCCATGGTGGATACGCCCTACAGCCGCGCCCGCAACCGCGGGTAGGGTAGGGCGCGGACGGCCATTGCTGACGAGCTGTTCGCGCTCAACATCAACTACATACGCTGCGCCTTTGGCCCCGGCTCCATCGCGAGCCGGGGCCCTTTGTTTGGAGTGGAAACTGCGTCCCGGATTTGGCGCTCAGAACGGGACACGCTTTCCGGATGGCATGTTTGGCGGAAACTACGGCCCAGTTTTTGGCTCCAGAACGGGATACATTTTCCGGAACGGTCCACGTGCGGTGGTGTACCGCCCCTTTTGCGTGCGCCGCTTGTCGAATTACGTTATAGCTAGCTATATTATAGGAAGGTATAATATAGCTAGCTATAACGTAAAGGAAGGATGGCCCTATGTTTATCGGAAGAACAGTGGAAATGTCCGAGCTCAATCGACTGTATGGCACGGGCTCCTTTGAGATGCCTGTGATTTACGGCCGTCGTCGTGTGGGCAAAACGCGTCTTATCACAGAATTCATCCAAGACAAGAAGGCTATTTACTTTCAAGCTCGTCGTACCAATGCAGAGGCAAACCTGCACGGCTTTAGCCAGGCGATACTTGCGGGTTCGGTTGGTGCTGCAGGCGTGTCGTTTCGTAGTTTTGACGAGGCGTTCGATGCATTGGCCACCATGGCTCGCACGGAACGTTTGATTGTCGTGATTGACGAGTATCCCTATCTCGCCCAATCGAATCCCGAGATCAGTTCGTTGCTGCAAGACAAGATTGATCACTTGTACAAAGAGACTAGGCTCATGCTGATTCTATGCGGCTCGTCTCTTTCGTTTATGGAGGAACAGGTGTTGGGCTACGAGAGCCCACTATACGGTAGGCGTACGGCCCAGTTTAAGATCATGCCGCTCGATTTTACGACGACCCTCGGCCTGTGGCAGAGCATGAGTCGCGAAGACGCTGCAGTTTGCTATGGTATGACGGGCGGCATTCCTGCATATATCGAGAGAGTCGATCCTGCCGCATCGCTCAAGGACAACATCAAACGTCTTTTTCTTACTTCTACGGGCTATCTCTTTGAGGAGCCGAGTAACCTGCTATTGCAGGAGTGCCGCAATCCCGAGCAATATGATGCGATCGTGCAAGCAATTGCCCAGGGGCGCTCGAAGATCTCGGAGATTGCGAGCTCTACGGGAATCCCTGCGAGCAACGTAAAGAGCTATGTGGATAAGCTGGCGTCGCTTGGGATTGTCGAGCGCGAGCTGCCCCTAAACGAGACGAGCAATAAGCGAGCCGTGTATCTGCTGAGCGATCAGATGTTTAGGTTCTGGTACAAGTTTGTTCCGCAGAACATCGGGCTGATTCAAAACGATATGGCCGAGATGGCGTATGAGCGCATTGAGCCGCACGTATCGGATTACATGGGTACGGTCTTTGAGCTTATATGCAGACAATACGTGTACGAACTCGCGCGGGCGGGCCAGCTTGATGTGGTTCCGGCAAGCGTTGGGCGCTGGTGGGGGACGGATAATCGCACGCATACGCAGGAAGAAATCGACTTGATTGTTGACGATGGCGAGGGCACTGCGCTGTTTGCGGAATGCAAATGGCGCAATGAACCGGTGGGCGAAGACGTGCTGCAAAAGCTCGTGCATCGAAGCGAGCTCTTTAGGCGGCAGCACAAAAGCTATGCGATCTTCTCGAAGCGAGGCTTTACGCAAGGATGTCAGGAAGCTGCGGCGAGCAGGGGAGATGCCAAGCTGATTTCGTTTGCCGAGATGTGCGAGCGGAGATAACCAAGCACGCTCTGATGTGATGCTCGGAATGGGTCGCGCTAAGGATGCCAAGCGTAAAACCTTCAATGAAAATGGCGTAAAAACTACATCTGTCATGGCGTAAAAACTACATTGAAAGTAGCGTAAAATCAGCATTGAGAATGGCGTAATTTCGCATATCGCGTGATAGAGAGGGACGGCCGTCTATGGATGCACCAAAGAGATTGACCCAAAAGGGATATAGGCCCCGGCTCATAGAGGAGCGCCTCGACACCCTTATGCGGGCGTTTGGCTGTGTGGAGATCAACGGCCCCAAATGGTGCGGCAAGACCTGGACGGCGCTCTCTCGCTCGGCGAGCGTCTCCAGGCTCGATGAGCCTGCGCAGCGTGCGGCGGCAGAGGTCGACCCAAGCCTGGCGCTCATCGGCGATGCGCCACACCTGGTCGATGAATGGCAGGAGGTGCCCGAGGTTTGGGATGCCGCCCGGCGTTTCGTGGACGCGAGCGGCAACGAACGGGGGACACTTTTGCTCACGGGCTCGACCGCGCTCAAAAGCGAGGAGCGCAGCCATGTTCGTCATTCCGGCACGGGTAGGATCGCCCGTCTGTCAATGCGCCCCATGGCCCTGTGTGAGTCGGGCGACGGCGAGCCGCTCGTGTCACTGGCAAGCCTCTTTAAGGGCGAGGATTTTGCCCCTCAGCGTCGCGAGAGCACGGTGGATGACGTCGCCCGCTGGTGCTGCAGGGGCGGTTGGCCTGCAAATCTTGGGCTTTCGGAAGATCTTGCGCGAGAGACGGCAAGCCAGTACGTGCACTCGGTGCTCGACGTCAACGTGCTGGACGAGGGCATGTCGCCCGAGCTTGCACACGGCCTTTTGCGAGCTCTTGCCATGAACGAGAGCCAGGCTGTCACGTACAAGACGCTCGTAAAGGACGCCTCGTACGGTGAGGCGGGCCCCGACGAGAGGACCATCGCTGCGTACTTGGACCTCTTCAACAGGCTCAAGCTGACCGAGGACCTGTGCGGATGGGAGCCGCCCATGCGCTCGAAGGCCCGCGTTCGCGTGCGCCCCAAGCGCTACTTCTGTGACCCGTCACTTGCGGCGGCGTTGCTGGGGGCTACCCCTGAGCGGCTGCTTGGCGATATGCAAACGCTGGGGATGCTCTTTGAGAATCTCGTCCTGCGCGACGTGCGCGTGTTCCTTTCCACCTACGGCGGTGTCGACAACAGTGTCCATTATTTCCGAGATGAGAAGGGCCTTGAGGTCGATCTGATCGTTGAGCACGACGGGCGCTGGGGAGCCATCGAGGTCAAGCTGAGTGATGCGAAAGCAGACGATGGAGCGAGAAATCTCAAGGCGCTGGAGAGGAAAGTGCTCTCCAATCCTGCCGCCCAGAATGCCGCGCCGGCGTTTTTGGCGGTCGTGGTTGGAAAGGGGAGCATTGCCTATACACGCGACGACGGCGTGGCGGTGATTCCCATGGCGGCACTTGGGGCGTAGTGGTTTTGCGGGCGTGCCGTGCTTCCTTTACCGAAAATCCATTTGGTAAACCAGATGCTCGCGGATAGAATAAAGTTGACGGCAGCCCAAGGGTGATAGCTGGGCAGCGCCGTTGCTTGGTCAAGAGGTCAGTGCCTTAATGGCAGCGACTTGTTATGCTTCGAATGCTGCTTGAGTGCCTCGGAAAGTTCGATAAGCGCCGTGAAGAGCGAGACCAAAGCAACCAAGAGCTCTACGAGCTCTGATGGGCCCGGGATGACC
>DBFSAO010000116.1:0-5623 GCA_048500675.1 Collinsella sp. | reverse complement strand
CTGTTTACCAACTTGGGGCTTTTCGCACACCTGGTTATTATCTGGGCGGGCCCTATTGGCGTGCAGATCAAAGGCCTGTTTTACGGGGCTCCTTACCATGACGTGCCGGCACTCATTGCGTTTTTGACCACACTCGTCACGACCGTCAACTTTGTGGTGTCGGTCGAGGTCAATTTCTATCCGCGCTACCGTGACTACTACAGTCTGTTTAACGACGGCGGCGTGGTGGGCGATATTGTGGTGGCCGAGGAGGAGATGCTCTCCACGCTCAACAGCGAACTGCGCTTTTGCGCGCTCAAGCAGCTGTTTGTGACGGCGGCGGTCATTTCGCTCGAGACCACAGTGCTCTCGGCCCTGCCGCTGGGCTTTAACAATCTGATGCACGGGTATTTTCGCACATTATGCGTAGGCTACGGCCTGTATGCCGTGGGCAACACAATCCTGCTGATCTTGCTGTACTTTACCGACTACAAGGGAGCCGTTCTGGCCTCGGGCCTGTTTGCCGGTGTGGCCGGGCTGGCGACTGCCGTTTCGTTGCTTTTGCCGCAGCAGTTTTACGGCTTTGGTTTTTTGTTGGGTGCGGCGGTGTTTTTTTATCGTGGCGCTGCTGCGGCTCGATACCTATACCGCCAACCTGCCGTATCGTATCCTGAGCCAGCAGCCCATTGTGGCGACCGACAAAACGGGTCGCTTTACACAGCTGGGCCGCTTGCTCGACCGTGCCGAGCAGCGCTATGAGGAGTGCCGCCGCAAGGGCGTGCCGCACGGCGCGTTTCAGCGCGCAGTAGTTCGCGTGTACCGTAACCATTGGGGAGGTTCTGATGATCGATAGGATGATGTCTCGCCGTCGCCTGTTTGAGGCGGCTGCCGGCACGTTGCTGCTTTCGGGCTGTTCTTCGCAGGACGAAACCTCGACCAAACAGACCAAGAAGCGAGGCAAGATTAAAAAGGCCGATGCGTCGAGCGATACCAAGCATCTGCGCGACAAGGACGAGCTGTACGAGGTCTACGACGATTCTGGCATTGTGACCATGTACCTGACGGTTTCGCGCGGCAACAGCTCTGAGAACACGGACCATAGCTGGGCCGAGATCAATACCTACTCGGTCTACGACTATGCCGACATGGGCGTGGCGCGATATCAGGTCATGGGCCTGCTGCAGCCTGGCGATGATAAGGGCCCCGTTGCTGGCGAGGTGGGCTATGGCGAGGAAGCGCCCAACGCCACGGTGCAAGTGCGCGGTCAGACGTCGAGTACTTATACGCAAAAGAACTACAAGGTGGAGCTCAAAAAGGGCAAGGGCACGTGGCGCCAGCAGCGCGCGATCGCACTTAACAAGCACATGGGCGAGGGCATGCGCTTTCGCAACAAGATGGCTTACGATCTGATCCGTGGCATTCCCCAGATGATGGGCCTGCGCACGCAGTTTGTGCACTTGTGGGTGTGCGACCAGACTGAGAAATCTAACGATACCTTTGAGGATTACGGGCTGTTTACGCAGGTCGAGCAGCTCAATAAGACGGCGCTTAAGGCCCATGGCTTGGACAAGAACGGGCACCTGTATAAGGTGAACAGCTTCGATTTCCATCGCTTCGAAGACACCATCAAGCTGACGGATGACCCCGACTATAACCAGGCGACGTTTGAGGGTATGCTCGAGATTAAGGGCGACTCGGACCATACCAAGCTCATTGAGATGCTCGACGCGCTCAACGACGATTCACAAAAGATCGACGACGTGTTCGCTACCTATTTTGATACCGAGAACCTGGTCTATTGGATGGCGTTTCAGATCTTGACGGGCAATTGCGATACGCAGAACCGTAACTGCTATCTGTACAGCCCGCTCAACTCCAAGGTCTGGTACATCCTGGATTGGGACAACGATGGCATGCTGCGCAAGCTGGAGCTGAGCCTGACGGGGTTTTCGGATTACGCGAGCTGGGAGCGCGGTGTGAGCAACTACTGGGGCAACGTGCTGTTCAATCGCGCGCTGCGCAGCAAGTCGTTCCGCAACGAGCTCGACGATGCCGTGAAGGACCTTCGCTCGTACCTGACCGAAGAGCGCCTGAGCAAGATGATCGAGCACTATCGCGAGGTGACTGAGTCGCTTGTCTTTGCCGCACCCGACCTGGAGAACCTGCCCGTGACCAAAGACGAATACGAGCAGATTGCCGCGGCGATTCCGTCCGAGATCGAGGAGAACTACCAGAGCTTCCGCGAGAGCTATAAGAAGCCCATGCCGTTCTACATCGGCATGCCGCAGATTGATAACGGTAAGTTGCGCATAAACTGGGATGCGTCCTACGATTTTAAGGCACGCGATATTCGCTATACCGTGGAGCTGGCGCGTGATTACGCAATCACCGACGTGATCTTTAAGGCCGAAGATGTGCTGCTGCCCGAGGTAACGTGCGATGCGCCCGATACCGGCCAGTACTTTGTGCGCGTGCGTGCCACCAACTCCGACGGTTATACGCAAGACGCGTTCGATTATTACGTGACCGACGACGGCAAGCAGTACGGCATGCTGTGCTTCTATGTCCAGGACGGCGGCAAGGTCGTGGGGGATACGTATGAGGAGGGCTAGCGCGCTGCTTGAGCGCTTGGCGGCTCCTCCCGTGCGCACCACGCAGGAGCGCTACCGCCACGAGCTCAAGTTTCTCATCAATGAGGGCGAGCACGCTGCGCTTGCCTGTCGCATGGCGCCGGTATTTAAACTGGACAAGCATGCGCAGGCAGGCGGTTACACCATTCGCAGTCTGTACTTTGACGACTACTGCAACTCGGCCTACGAGGAAAAAGACGCCGGTATCCTCATGCGCAAAAAGTATCGCGTGCGCATCTATAACGGCGGCGACAAGGTGATTAAGCTCGAGCGAAAAAAGAAGTACGGCAGTTGGATCTATAAGGAGGACGCGCCGCTCACGCGTGGCGAGTTTGAACAGATCCTTGCCGGGGACTACGACTTTTTGCTACGGAGTCCACACCAGCTCTGCCGTGAGTTCTACATCGAATGCATCTGTAATATGATGCGCCCGCGGACCATCGTGGACTACGAGCGAGAGCCGTGGGTGATGGACGAGGGCACCGTGCGCATCACGTTTGACATGAACGTGCGCGCCGCGGTGGGAAGCTTCGATATCTTTGATGCGACGCTGCCCGCGCTGCCCGTGCTGGAGCCCGGCAAGCTGGTGATGGAGGTCAAGTTTACGGAGTTTTGCCCGCAGCTGGTGCGCGATATGGTGCCACCGGGCGCGGCGGAGCTCACGGCGGTCTCCAAGTACTGCCTGTGTTACGAAAAGACCGCTTACCTGCGCGGATTTAATTACTGGGAATCGGATTTTGGGAACCGAGGGGATATTTAGACCATGAGCACCAGAGACTTTTTTAAGGACTCCGTCTTGGAGGCATTTGGCCAGGTCGATCCTGCCAAGATCGGCCTGTCGCTGCTCGTGGCGCTCGCCATGGGCATCCTGATCTATTACGTGTACAAGCGCTTTTTTACCGGCGTGGTCTATTCGCGCAGTTTTGCCGTGACGCTCGTGGGCATGTGCGTGCTCACCTGCATGGTCACGCTCGCGATCTCGACGAACGTGGTCATCTCGCTCGGTATGGTCGGTGCTCTGTCCATCGTCCGCTATCGTACGGCGGTCAAGGACCCGCTCGACCTGCTGTATCTATTTTGGGCCATTACCACGGGCATTACGGCAGGCGCCGGCATGTATGCGCTCGTGGGGCTCACGGCGGTGGTCATCGTGGTGATGATCGCGGGCTTTGCGGCGCATCAGGACAAGGCGCGCGTGTACATGATGGTCATCCACTATACGGGCCAAACCACGGGCGACGATATCGTTCGCGCCTTTGGTCGTACCAAGTTTACGGTGAAGTCCAAGACCATGCGCGGCGACAAGGTCGAGATGGCCGTGGAGGTGTTTTCGGACGGTGTGGATATGCCGTACGCGGATGCGATTCGCGCCCTCGACGGCGTTGAGGACCTAACCCTGATTCAGTACAACGGCGAGTATCACGGCTAACTTTGTTCCGGCGTTCTGACGAACGCCGGACCGCTCGACGCTGCGCACGCATCTGCCGGGCGATCTGCCGCTCAAACCGTCGCTCGCGTACATGAAGTACGCGTCGCTCCTCTTTCGCGGCACCTCGCCACGACAGCTGCCCGCTCGCTGACGTTTGCTCGACCAGGAATTCTATTTACTCAATTTGCTGGCAAGGCAGCTATCATGGTGCTTGTGAATTCGTTGTCAGGGGTGCTCGTGGTAAAGATGAAAGATGTGGCCGAGCTGGCCGGCGTTTCGAGTGCCGCCGTCTCGCGCTACCTCAACGGTGGATATATCTCGGCGGATAAGGCCGCGCGCATTAAGCAGGCGATTGAGCTGACCGGATACGTGCGGTCCAGCCAGGCTCGCGCGCTGCGCACCGGCTCCACCAAACTCATCGGCGTCATCGTGCCCAAGATTAACTCGGAATCCGTTAGCCGCATTACCGCCGGCATTGGCCAGGTGCTCGGTCGCCGTGGCTACCAGATGCTGCTCGCCAATACCGACAACGCCCCTGATCGCGAGCTCGAGTACCTCGATTTATTCCAAAATCACCCGGTCGATGGCATTGTACTCGTGGCGACCATGATCACCGACGAACATCGTGCGGCCATTGCGTCTTGCCGTGTGCCCATTGTGCTGATCGGCCAAAACGTCGAGGGCGCGGCTTGCGTCTACCATGACGATTTCGAGGCTGCCTTTGAACTGGGCCATGCGCTTGCGGGCCGTGTGGACGGCAAGATTGCCTATATTGGAGTTACCGAGGAAGACCGTGCCGCCGGTTACGACCGTCGTCGTGGTTTTGAAGCTGGTCTGGGCGCCGCGGGTGTTGTGCTCGATCCCGAGCTGATTCGCCGCGGGTCCTTTACCCTCGATTCCGGCTATCGTGCGTCGCGCGAGCTGCTGGGCGAAGTACCCGATGTTTCGTTTATCGCCTGCGCGACCGATACCATGGCGGCGGGCGCGCTGCGTGCCATCGATGAGGTTCGTGGCATGGGCGAGGGCATACACCGCGTGAGCGGTTTTGGCGACAATGCGTTTTTGCGCGCGCTGACGGGCGGCATTCCCACTGTGCATTATGGGTATCTGACCAGTGGCGTCGAGGCCACCAGCATGCTGCTCGACACGCTCGATGGCGTGGAGGGGGAGCGCGGTCTCAAGACGCTCAAGCTCGGCCATCAGCTTATGAATGTCTAGACTCTGGGCACGTCTGTCTGCCTCTGAGCCGCCTGTTTTTGCCGTAAAACTACCATTCGCCGGCTATTTCCTACCGTTCACCCTGCTATGAAAACGATTACAGACATATGAAACTGAAAACGATTACAGTGTAAGTGTCAAAGATGGCCGGGTGCAAATTCGCCCGTTGGAGGAAAGGGAAGTCATGGACTACCGCAAATCAGCCCAAGAGGTCCTCGACAACATCGGTGGCGCCGGCAACGTTGTTTCGGCCGCACACTGCGCCACGCGTCTGCGCCTTGTGATTGCCGATAACGCCAAGGTCGACAAGGAGGCCCTCGAGAATATCGACGGCGCCAAGGGCGTCTTTGAGGCCCAGGGCCAGCTC
>DBFSAO010000115.1:0-12272 GCA_048500675.1 Collinsella sp. | reverse complement strand
GGACCTAACCCCGTATGTCCCTAACAGTCGAGCGTTCGACCAGCGTGCTCGGCACATGAATCGCCTCGATAGACGAGCTCTCTCCAATCGCCGCCTCAAACGCAAGCTTACCGACACCGCGCAAATCAAATCGCAGCGTCGTCAGCCGATTGTGAGGAACAAGTCCCTCGAGTGCGTCGTCGATACCAACCACGCTCACGTCGTCGGGCACGGACAGGCCCGCGTTCTCGAGCGCGGCGATAACGCCCAGCGCCATCTGGTCATTTGCCGCAAGCACGGCAGTCGGCGCCTGCGACCCGCCGGCAAGCACCTCGGCCGCAATCCGCTCGCCCATGGCGTACCCACTGTCCGCACTCCAATCGCCGCGCAGCATCGGAGCGGCATCGACATGAGCACGACCCAGCGTATCGCGCCAACCGGCCTCACGAAAACGCGAGGAAATCGAGTTTTCCGGACCCGCCACAAACCGCATATTCGAGTGACCATGTTCCAGCAGATAATTGGTCAACAGCTCGCACGAACCATACTGGTCGGAGTCGATCGTCGTGCAGCGCGGATGCGCATACATGGACAGGATGACCGTTCGCACTCCCGGCTGGGGAACAAACTCCTCAAAATCGGGAGCCATGCGGTTCATGTTGAGAATCATGCCGTCGACGGGTCGCTCGACCATGCGGCGCGAGGCATCGGCAAGTGCATAGGGCTTGTCGCCGCCCATCTCGATCATAGTGACGGCAAAATCGTGCTCGCGCGCCGCTTGCATGATACCCTCGAGCGTCGCCAGGTTACCGACACGTGTGATGTTGTACATGCACAGGCCAATAGAACGATACGACCCGCCGCGCAACGCCGCTCCAGCAAAATTGGGACGAAAGCCCAGCTCTTCCATGGCGGCCAGCACACGCTTGCGCGTCTTTTCCGTCACGTTGGGCATACCGTTGACCACGCGAGACACAGTCTGGCGGCTCACGCCAGCGAGCGCCGCAACCTCTGCCGCGCTCGCCGAACGACCATTCCTTGTCTGCTGATCCATGCCTTCCACGCTAACCTGCTTCCCAACTATTCCCCGCGCCCATGGCGCATCGTACATACATTGATAACGTGCTCATGATACCCGAGCCATATACCACAACATGAAAACTTCTGTCAATCAAAACCGCTTACCGAACAAATACAACCGTTCGCGGCTGTTTGAAGTTGTTTTGTTTCTATACATCCCAGCCGGATGTTAACGTGCTCATTGTCAAATGTTCACGTGCTCATTTTGGTTCTAATCATTTTAAGATAGTGTTTATCGGGCTTTTTCACCGCTGAACGCTAACCAGGGAGCCTCCTGAGCGCAAACGCACAATATCGAACAGCGAGACGAGAGGGTGTATGCATATGTCTTTGCTAAACCGCGTACAGCAGCTGCCGAAGGGCTTTGTTTGGGGCGCCGCAACCGCCGCGTACCAAACGGAAGGTTCCACGAAGGTGGCAGGCAAGGGTAAGACCATGTGGGACGATTACCTTGTCGCCCAGGGTCGCTTTTTGCCCGACCCGGCCAGTGATTTCTACAACCGCTACGAGGAGGATATCCGCCTTTCTGCCGAGCATGGACTCAACGCCATTCGTGTGTCCATCGCCTGGACCCGCATCTTCCCCAACGGCGACGATGCCGAACCCCTCGCCGAGGGCGTTAAGCACTACCACGAGCTGTTCGCCTGCTGCAAAAAGTATGGCGTCGAGCCCTATGTGTCCCTGCATCACTTTGACTCCCCCGCCGCCCTGTTCAACCAGGGCGACTGGCTCAACCGCAAGACCGTCGACGCCTATGTGCGCTATGCCGAGTTCTGCTTCCGCGAGTTCCGCGAGGTCAAGAATTGGTTCACCATCAACGAGCTCATCAGCCTCTCGCACTCCCAATACATCCAAGGCAACTTCCCGCCCAACCATCACTTTGATGTGACGAGCGGCATCCAGAGCCAGCACAACGAGCTCGTTGCCCACGCCCGCGCCGTCAACCTGTATAAGGATCTTGACGAGACCGAGCACCTGGGCGGACGCATTGGCATGGTCAACGTCCTGACGCCGGCATATCCTGCCACCGACTCGCCCGCCGACCAGCACGCCGCCGACCTGTACAACGCCTTCTACACCGACTTCATCATGGACGGCGCCTTCCTGGGTCACTACTCCGCGCGCACCCTCTCACTCATCAACGAGATTCTGCGTGCCAACAACGCCACACTTACGGTTGAGGACAGCGACATGGAGGAGCTCGCCAAGGCGGCGCCCCGCAACGATATGTTCGGCCTCAACTACTATCAGTCGGCGTTTATCGCCGCCTACGATGGCGAGTCAACCAACAGCTTTAACGGCACCGGAGACAAGGGCACCTCGTGCTTTAAGTTTAAGGGCGTCGGGCAGCAGGTCGATATGCCGGGTATCCCCACCACCGACTGGGATTGGCTCATCTACCCGCAAGGCCTCTACGACACGCTCAAGCACATCAGCGCCACCTATCCCAACCTCCCCGTCATCTATATCACCGAAAACGGCCTGGGCCACAAGGACCCCGAGCCCGACGCAAACGGCATCGTCGCCGATCCCGAGCGCATCGACTTTGTCGACCAGCACATGGAGAAGGTGCTCCAGGCGCGCGCCGAGGGCGTCGACGTCCAGGGCTACTTTATCTGGAGCCTGCAGGACCAGTTCTCGTGGGCCAATGGCTATAACAAGCGCTACGGCCTGTTCTACATCGACTTCGACACGCAAAAACGCTACATCAAGCAGTCGGCACTCTGGTACAAGGAGCTCGCCGACACTATGGCGGACGCGCAGTAGCGCATCGCCTCGCTTTCCCCCGAGAAGGGAGCGGCCCTATGCGATACAAACCCAGCCGCTCCCCTCTCTCCCCCTGGGACCGACCCCGCCTGCACCCGGGCTTTTAGCAAGCGGGAGACCATATAGGTTTTCAACGTCCATGCCATTAAGATTTCATGCAAAGAGGAGCGTGAACTATGGAATCGATCGTTAAGTTCTTGGAGAAAGGTCAGCCGTACTTCGACAAGGTCTCTAAGAACATCTACCTTCAGGCCATTAAAGACGGCTTTTTGGCAGCAATGCCCATCATCCTGTCTTCTTCTGTCTTCCTGCTTATTTCGACCCTGCCGGGCGTTGTCGCCACGGTCGGCGGCTTTACGCTGCCCGACTGGTGGAACGTCGACGTCGTGAACTTCTGCAACAAGGTTTACAACTTCACGATGGGCGTCGTGGGCATCATGGTCGCCGGCACCACCGCAAGCGCGCTGACCGGCTCCAAGAACCGCCGCATGCCTGCCGGCAAGGCCATCAACGCCACGAGCACCATGGTCGCCGCCATGTGCGCTATGCTCATCTTGGCCGTTACCCAGACGAGTGCCAAGATCGACGGCGCCGATGTCTCGGTGTTCTTTACCGACAACATGGGCACCAAGGGCCTGCTGAGCTCCTTTGTCGCCGCATTTGCCACGGTCAACATCTATGCCTTCTGCATTAAGCGAGACATCACCATCAAGCTGCCCAAAGAAGTCCCCGGCGCCATCGCCCAGAACTTCCGCGACATCTTCGCCTTCAGCTTCTCCATCCTGTTTGTCGCCGTCATCGACGTTATCTGCCGCACCTGCTTGGCCGTCCCGTTTGCCAACGTCATCTCCACGCTGGTGAGCCCGCTGTTCGCCGCTGCCGATTCCTACGCCGGCCTCGCCCTCATCTGGTTCATGATCCCGCTGTTCTGGTTCATGGGCATCCACGGCCCCTCGGTCGTTAAGCCTGCCCTCAACGCCGCGCTGTTTGGCAACATCACCACCAACCTCGCCACGCTGCAGGCCGGCGGTCACCCCGCCCTCGCCCTGACCGAAAACTTCGGTAACTACATCGGCGAACTCGGCGGCACCGGCGCCACGTTCATTGTCCCGATCATCTTCCTGCTCTTTATGCGCTCCAAGCAGCTCAAGGCCGTCGGCAAAGCCTCTGTCGTGCCCGTGATGTTCGCCGTCAACGAGCCGCTGCTGTTCGCCGCGCCCATCATCCTCAACCCGTACTTCCTGATCCCGTTCCTGTTTGCCCCCGTGGCCAACGTCCTCATTGGTAAGTTCTTCATCGACTTTTTGGGCATGAACGGCTTTATCTATGCCATGCCGTGGGCACTCCCCGGACCGATCGGCACCTTCATCGACACCAACTTCCAGCCGATCTCTCTGGTCCTGGTTGTCGTCCTGCTGGTCGTTGACTTCTTGATCTACTACCCGTTCTGCAAGGCCTACGACAACGTCCTGTGCAAGCAGGAGGCCGAGACCCTGGCCGAAGAAGAGGCCGAGGAGACCAAGGCCGTCAAGACCGCTGCCGCCCCCGCCGTTGAGGCTCCTGTTGTCGAGACCGCTTCTGCCACTGAGGCCTCCGCAGCTCCGTCCGCCCTTAAGGGCAAGGATCTGAGGGTTCTGGTTCTGTGCGCTGGCGCCGGCACCTCTGCACTGCTCGCCAACGCGCTTAAGGAAGGCGCCGACGAGCTGGGCATCGACATTACCGCCAACGCCGGTGCCTACGGCAGCCACTACGCCATCATGGACCAGTACAACGTCATCGTCCTGGCTCCGCAGGTTCGCACCTATTACAACGAGATGAAGGCCGACACCGACCGCCTGGGCATCACGCTGCTGTCGCCCAAGGGCAAACAGTACATCGACCTCACTAAGGATCCCAAGGGTGCCGTCGCCTGGATCGAGGAAAACCTCGAGGCATAAGACGCTGACACCACCTGCCGCTTGCAGACAATAAATGGCCCGTGCATCGATGTGTGATGCGCGGGCCATTTTGTTTAGACCGCACCCGTCCTCCTGTTCATCTTAATCTGTAACAGCTAGTCGAGTTTTTGGGTCCTAGCTGTTACAGATTGAGATGAACGAGCCGAGCACGTCTACGCCCGCAGATCCCTTACGCTGGAACGCTCGACCAACACGCCCGAGACGAGCGTACGGCTTCTGGAGCTCGGGGCTTCCAGACCTGCGACGACCTCGTTAAGCGCACGGATGCCCAGTTCGCGGTGGCGAAACTTCACCGACGTCAGAATCGAGTTGGGAATCGTCTTGTAGAGCTCATCGTCGAAGCCGATCACGGACACGTCGTCGGGCACATTGAGCCCTTTGTCACGTAGAGCCATCATCACGCCGTTTGCCATGCAGTCGTTAGCAGCGAGGACCGCCGTGCAATCGGGCTTATCGGCAAGCACAAGGCCCGCGGCGTAGCCACTATCCGCATTCCAATCGCCTCGCAGAGGCTCGGGCGGCTCAATGCCACGTGCCTCGAGTGCCGAGCGCCAACCTTTCATACGGCACTGGCTCGACAGCGACTCTTTCTTACCCGAAACGAAATACACGTTCTTGTGACCATGATCCAAGAAGTACTCGCACGCCATGCGCGCGCCGCCCTCTTGGTCGTCACTGACGGTGGAGCAGGTAGGATGTTCCATCGGTGTGATAATCACCGTCTTGAGGTCTTTCGGCGCCTCAAAGGTATCAAAGTCATCGACCATCTGACGCAGGTTGAAGATCATGCCATCAACAGGCAGCTGCGACATCCTGCGCGCCGCATCGGCAAGGGTCATCTTTTCCCCCGCGCGCTTCTTAATCATCGTGAGCGCAAAGCCGCGTTCCTCGGCGGCATCGGCGATACCGTCAATCATGTCCACGGCACCACCCGACAAGTGAAACAGCACGACGCCGATGCACCCGTAACGGCCCAACTTGAGCGAACGCGCGGCAAAGTTAGTTCGAAACCCGAGTGCCTCCATTGCGGAATGGACCTTATCGCGTGTCGACTCTCGCACGCTATCGGGCTCGTTGATCACACGCGAAACCGTCTTGAGAGAAACACCCGCGGCAATCGCTACATCGTTCATCGAGACGTTTTTCTTGTCCATCGTTGCCACTGCTTCTCCAGTCGGTTTTGCATCGCTTGCTTTTTGCGTTCTAGCATACACTACCTGCCTGACTGATAAATCAACCGTTTACCGGACAATATCGACCACTCACCCGTATATCCTTGTTGCTCTTCCAAAAATGTCTTACGTTGTCATTAACGAAATGACAACGTTGTCATTTCGCAATGCCTTCCTTAAGCAGGAAGGTTTCCGGGCAGTCCTGACCATCCATCGACGACCAGTTCCATCCACATGCATCGCGCATCAAGTAGCAAAGGAGCTCTATGGACGCCATCGTAAAGATGCTCGAAAAGCATCAACCGTTCTTCGAGAAGATCTCGAGAAACATCTACCTCCAGGCCATCAAAGACGGATTCCTTGGGTGCATGCCCATCGTCCTTACCTCTTCGATCTTTCTGCTGATCGCCACCCTTCCCGGCGTAGTTGGAATCACGTTGCCCCAGCCGCTCATCGACTGGTGCAACAAGCTGTACAACTTCACCATGGGCGTCATGGGCATCATGGTTGCCGGCACCACCGCCAAGAACTTCACGGCTTCCATGAACCGTCGCATGCCCGCCGGCAAGGTGCTCAACGACGGCTCCACCATGGTTGCCGCCCAGTGCAGCATGCTGCTGCTCGCTGTTACGCAGTTCACCACCAAGTTCAACGGCTCCGAGCTTTCGGTCTTCGATTGCACCAGCATGGGTACACGCGGTCTGTTCTCGGCCTATATCGCAGCGTTCATTACCGTTTGGGTTTATAAGTTCTGCGTCTCGCGCGATCTGACCATTAAGCTGCCCAAGGAGGTTCCGGGCGCCATCGCTCAGAACTTCCGCGACATCATCCCCTTCGGTGGCGCTGTCATCATCTGCGGCATCATCGATGTCGTCGTGCGCAACCTCATGGGCGTTCCGTTCTCCGAGCTGCTTATCAAACTGCTCTCCCCGCTCTTCACTGCGGCAGAGACCTACCCCGGACTCATCCTTATTCAGGCGGCCACCGCGTTCTTCTGGTTCATCGGCGTCCACGGCCCTTCGATTGTCCAGCCGGGCATCGACCCCATCCGTCTTGCCAACCAGGCCGAGAACCTGCAGGTTCTGCTGGCCGGTGGCCACCCCGCCCACTCCCTCACCTTTAACATGTCGCTCGTGGGTGAGTTCGGCGGCACCGGCGCCACGTTCATCGTGCCGCTTCTGCTGATTCTCTTTATGAAGTCCAAGCAGCTCAAAGCCGTCGGTAAGGCCTCGATTGTTCCTGTTGCCTTTGCTGTCAACGAGCCGCTGCTCTTTGGCGCGCCGATGATCCTTAACCCCTACATGCTCATCCCCTTTGTTGCCGCCGGCTGCGTCAACGTGAGTGTTGCCAAGTTCTTTATCGACAACGTGGGCATGAACGGCTTCTCCTTCGTGGTGCCTTGGGCTACCCCTGCCCCCATCGGCATCTTCATCACTACAAACTTCCAGCTTATCGCCCTGGTATTTGTCGCGATCATCATCTTGCTGGACGCCATCATCTACCTGCCGTTCTTGAAGGCATACGATAAGCTGCTCTGCGACCAGGAAGCCGAGCGCGCCGCCGAGCTGGGTCTCGAGTCCGATGGTGCCGCTGCCATCGCCGCCAACGCCCCTGCGCCCGCTGTCGAGCAGGCTACCGCTTCCGTCGAGACGACTGTTGCCGCCGCCGACAACAAGCCTGTCGTCGATCAGCCCGAGCCCGCTGCCGATGCATCCGCCAAGAAGGATGTCGATGGCCTGAAGGTCCTCGTCCTGTGCGCCGGCGCCGGCACCTCTGCCATGCTCGCCAACGCCATCAAGGAAGGTGCCGCACAGACCGGAGAGAACATCGCTTCCTCCGCAGGCGCCTATGGCCAGCACACTGCCATCATGGATCAGTACGACGTTATCGTGCTTGCCCCGCAGGTCCGTAGCTACTACAACGACATGAAGGCCGACACCGATCGCCTGGGCATTAAGCTGCTCGCCCCGCGCGGCAAGGAATATATCGACCTTACCCGCGACCCCGCTGGCGCCATCAAGTGGCTCCGCGAGAACCTCGACTAGGTTCCTCCCTCTGTTGGTGCCCGGATCCCCAGTTCGGGCACCTCTCCCTATCCGTATCCCACAGAAAGGATGACTCATGACCAACCCCATGCAGTTCCCCGACGGCTTTGTATTTGGCGGCGCCACCGCCGCTTACCAGGTTGAGGGTGAGACCCGCACGCACGGCAAGGGCAAAGTACCCTGGGACGATTTCCTGGCTGCCCAGGGTCGCTTCTCCCCCGATCCCGCAAGCGATTTCTACAACAAGTATCCGGTCGATATCGACCTGTGCCAGCGCTTCGGCATCAACGGCATCCGTGTCTCCATCGCTTGGAGCCGTATCTTCCCCAGTGGCACCGGCGAGATTAACCCCGAGGGCGTCGCTTTCTATCACGAGCTTTTCGCCACCTGCAACGAAGCTGGCGTTATCCCCTATGTCACGCTCGATCACTTCGATACGCCCGAGGCCTTTTACCAGAACGGCGGCGAGGGATTCCTGACGCGCACGACCATCGACGCCTTCGTCGAGTACGCCAAGTTCTGCTTTGCCGAGTTCACCGAGGTCAAGCACTGGTTTACCTTTAACGAGATTCCCGCAACCGCCGAGGGCAGCTTTATCGTCGGCAACTGGCCGCACGGCGAGAAGTATCGCCTGGACAAGGCTTTCCAGCTCATGCACAACATGATGGTGGCCCACGCCAAGGCTGTCGTCGCCTTCCATGAGGGCGGCTTTGAGGGCGAGATCGGCATTGTCCAGAACCTGGAGCCCAAGTATCCCCTCGATCCCAACAGTGCTGCCGACTGCGAGGCAGCTCGCATGGCCGATGTCATCAACAACCGCTGGGTGCTCGACGCCACTTTCCGCGGCCACTATGCAGCCGACACCATGGAAGCCGCAACCAAGCTGGCCCATATCGCCGGCGGCGAGCTCGACGTCCGTGACGAGGACATCGCCGCGCTGACCGCCGCGCTCCCCTACAACGATTGCCTGGGCGTCAACACCTACAAGTGCCAGTTCCTGCGTGCTGCCGAGGGCGAAAACGACATCAACCACAATGGCACCGGCGACAAGGGATCCTCGCGCTGGTTCCTCAAGGGTGTGGGCGAGTCATGCGTGCGCGAAGGCGTACCCACCACCGATTGGGACTGGATTATCTATCCCGAGGGCCTCTACGACCTGCTGCTCCGCATTAAGAACGATTACCCCAACTACAAGAAGATCTACATCACCGAGAACGGCATGGGCTATAAGGACGACTTCGAGGATGGCTTTATCGACGACGCCCCTCGTATCGACTACATGCGCCAACATCTCGCATGGATCCTCAAGGCAATCGACGGCGGCGTAAACGTCGACGGTTACTTTGTGTGGTCGCTGCAGGACCAGTTCTCCTGGACCAACGGCTATAACAAGCGCTACGGCCTGTTCTACATCGACTTTGAGACCCAGAAGCGCTATCCCAAGGCGAGCGCGTACTGGTACAAGAACGTCGCGGAGACCGGCCTGCTCATGGCCTAACTTTTGCCGCATACCCCCTGTCGGCCGCATGCGAATCCCTCCACGGGTTCGCATGCGGCCTTTTTTGTTTTGGTGGGCCCGAGCAGGCCGTTGATCTCGATCTGTAACATCTAACCGAGTATTTCGGCCCCAGCTGTTACAAATCGAGACAAACAGAACGCCCGAGCAGAAATATCTAAATCTATAACACGTAGCCCACTTTCGACCGTCTACCTGTTACAGATGAAGACAATAAAATAGTCGAATCCGAACTTTCCAAGCAGTTATGAAGCATGGTTTCCAGTTTTCGGTATCACGAACATACTTTCGGTATCATTTAATGATATTATGATATCGAAAGTATGTTCGTGATACCGAAAGGAGCCGCATGCGCCAGTTCGATTACACCACAGTCCCAGCGGAACTCGAAGCAACTCCAATCACCAACCTCCTCCTCTCGATACGCGAGCATAAAGGCCGTCAGCTTGCTCTGAGTCAAGTCAAACCCGAGCTTCTATCGTCCCTAATGGAGGAGGCTAAGATCCAAAGCACCCGATCCTCCAACGGACTTGAAGGAATTGTTACCACCCAAAAAAGACTCAAAGCGATCATGGCGTATTCCGCCAAGCCAAGCTCCCGCGCAGAGGAAGAAATCGCTGGATACCGAGATGCGCTGTCGCTTATTCACGAGCAGCACGATTTCATTCCCGTAACGCCATCGGTCATTTTGCAGTTGCATCGTGACCTCATGGTACACACAGCAATCTCGTATGGGGGCCATTGGAAAGATAGCGATAACGAAATCATCTCCATCGACGATCAAGGCAATCGATTTGTGCGCTTTAGGCCGCCTTCGGCCCTAGCAACCCCCGGACTTATCGAAGAAGCCTGTCGGTCCCTCAACGACGCCTTATCTCGTCAAGTTTGCGACCCCCTCCTTATATCATTCCGCTTCATCTTCGATTTTGTCAGCATTCATCCCTTCAACGATGGCAATGGCAGGATGAGCCGGCTCCTTACAACGCTGCTACTCGAAAAGACTGGATACGACGTTGCGCGTTACATCAGCATCGAACGACTTATTGAAGACAACAAGGCGCTCTACTACAACGCCCTCGCTGCAAGCTCCATTGGATGGAATGAAAATCAAAACACCGAAGCACCTTTTATCCGTTTCATGCTCGGAACAACCCTGGCCGCCTACCGACAGCTCGAGCAGCGTACCCTAATTGAATCAAGCACTCGTCCCATGTCGAAGCAAGCGCGCATCGCCGTTCTATTTCAACAGAGACCCGGCGTCATTAAGAAATCCGACATCCGGTCCAACTGCCCCGATATCAGCGAGGTAACCGTTAAACGAACCCTCGGTCAGCTTGTTAGTTGCAGCGCAATCGAAAAAACAGGAGCGGGTCGTTCGACGGGCTACATACTCAAAGACGCCCATGCTCTAGAACTATTCTTACAAGCCACAATACCCGATGGCGAGGCCGCAATAACAAAAGAGGCTCCAAAGGATAAACTCCTTGAACGTGTAAACCACGCCGAGGATGAAAGCAGAGAAGGGCTCTATGAAGACTACGATTCATTCTCAATGGACATAAAGACGAAATACGGAGTCTAGTCATATCTCAGAATAGCCTCATCCTTGTTGCCCAAAGTCATTTACGCGTCATTGTGAAGCGATAACCCCTGCGCCGGCAGGGGCAGAAGTATCGTCTGTAGCATTAGCTAGCAGATGACCCGCGTATGTTCCTCGATGGCGACACGATCCTCGGCGGCGACGCCCGGCTCGCACACCACGGCATCCAAACTGTCCAGGCGGCAGAAGGTGTAGAAGTCGCGCTTGCCGATCTTGCTGGAGTCGGCGATGAGGTAGCGTGAATCGGCCTTGCTAAAGGCGAGCTGCTGGATGCGGCCCTCTTCCATGTTAGACGTGGACACGTCGCCGTCCAAAATGCCGTTGGCGCCGATAAACGCCGCGTCGATGCCCAGTGCACGCAGGGTATCCTCGGCCGTTGGTCCCACAAAAGCGGCGGTGCGGCGACGGTACATGCCGCCTACCAGGCACAGGTCACAGTCCTCGCGCGCCTCAAGCAGGTTAAAGACCGAAAGCGAGTTAGTCACGATGCGCAGGCGGCACGCCGGCAGCATCGAGGCCATCTGCTCAACCGTGGTGCCCGTACCCAAAAAGATGGTCGAGCCTTCCTCGATAAGCTCCACGGCGCGGCGCGCGATCTGCAGCTTTTCCTCGGCATGCTTGGTGCGCTTTTCGCTGTGCGAATACTCATGGCGCAACATAGCATGTGGACGGCCCTGCGCACTGCGGGCTCCACCGTGCACGCGTTCGATCTCGCCCAGGCTCGCAAGTTCCTCAAGGTCGCGGCGGATCGTCATATCCGAGACACCTAACGCATCAGAAATCTCTTTAACCGAGACCGTGCCCTGCTCCTCGAGCAGCTGACGAACCTTATCCTGTCGCTCTGCCTTAATCACGATGAATCCTCGCCGTTCTTTGCGCGCATATCATTCAAACAGTAACGAACAAATTGTATCAGACTCGTACGCGTCAGAAACGAACGCCCGCACAGCTCCAATCATCACTTTTTTGAGAAAAATACCCCCTGCTTTAGTGGGGTGTAGTGATAATCTCGCCTGTTCGCGCTACAGTTTGTCGGAAATACCTCGATGTTAGGAACCAAATGATCACTTCCGAGCTTTTCGGCACCGCGCCGTGCGGTACCCCCGTTCATCGTTACACCCTCAACGGGCCCGAGATCTGCGTTCGCATTATGGA
>DBFSAO010000114.1:0-14748 GCA_048500675.1 Collinsella sp. | reverse complement strand
CCAGAACTATATCGACGCGCTGCTAGCAACCTGGGGCATGACGCTTGAGTCGTTTGCCATCGCCATGGTGCTGGCCGTCGCCGTCACCGTGATGCGCGTGTCGCCGCTCAAGCCGCTGCGCGTCTTTGGCGACCTGTATGTCCAGGTCTTCCGTAACATCCCCGGCATCGCGCTGCTCATTATCGTCGTCTATGCGCTGCCGCCGCTCAAGGTCGTCCTGCCCTACCGCACCTGCGTCATCGTCGCCACGGTGCTCTTGGGTTCTGCCTTTGGCTCCGAGAACTTTATGAGCGGCATCAACACCGTCGGTGTCGGCCAGGTGGAAGCCGCCCGCTCGCTGGGCATGAGCTTCAGCCGTATCCTCGCCAAGATCGTGATTCCGCAGGCGCTGCGCTCGAGCGTGCTGCCCATGACCAACCTCTTTATCGCCGTCATGCTCACCACCGCGCTCGGCAGTCAGGTGCCGCTTAAACCGCAGGAGCTCACCGGCGTGGTGAGCTACATCAACACGCGCTCGCTCGGCGGCGTCGCCGCGTTCTTTATCTCGGCGCTCGGCTACCTGGGCACGGCCTTTGTGGTGAGCCACATTGGCAACTATATCGATAAGAAGGTGAGGATCCTCCGATGAGCAAGCACTCCACCTCCGCGCTCACCATGCGCGATGCGCTCTACGAGGCTCCCGGCCCCAAGATGCGCGCCAAGATTCGCGTCGGCACCGCCATCTCACTTGTTGCCGTGGCCGCGCTCATCGCTCTGGTACTGCAGCGCTTTTATGTGACCGGCCAGCTTTCGGTCCATTACTGGTACTTCTTTACGCACCTCACCACCTGGAAGTTCCTGCTTGCCGGTTTTGAGGGCACAGTAAAGGTCGCGCTCACCGCCGGCGCCATCGCGCTGGTACTGGGCTTAGCCCTCATGCTCGGCCGTACCAGCGACATCAAGCCGCTGCAGCTGGTCTGCCGCGTGCTCACCGATTTCTTCCGTGGCGTGCCGAGCCTGCTGTTCATCTACTTCTTCTTTTTGGTGCTGCCCCAGTACAAGATCGCGCTGCCGTCGTTTTGGATGCTCACGCTTCCCGTCGCGCTCGCCGCGGCCGGCGTACTCGCCGAGATCTTCCGCGCCGGCGTCAATGCCGTGCCGCGCGGCCAGGTCGAGGCCGCCCAGGCGCTCGGTCTCTCCAAGGCTAAAATCACCTTTAAAATCGTGCTGCCGCAGGCCATTCGGTTTATCATTCCGTCGTTGATTTCGCAGCTTGTGGTCGTCGTCAAAGACACCACCGTCGCCTACGTGGTGAGCTACCCCGACCTTATGCAAAACGCCCGCGTGCTCATTACCAACTACGACGCGCTCGTGTCGGTCTATCTGGTGATCGCGGTCATCTATATCCTCATCAACGTCGCGATCAACAAGGCCGCTGTCTACGTTTCGCACAAGACCGGCGCGACGATCATCCGCTAACGCTTTTACCATTTCGAGTCATAAGGAGCCGAGCACCATGGCACAGAGCACCTCTTCCACCGGCAATCAGCCGCTGATCGAGCTCAGGCACGTCGATAAGCACTACGGCGACCTGCACGTTCTCAACGACATCAATCTCTCGGTCGACCGCGGCGAAGTCGTCGTGGTGATCGGCCCCTCGGGCTCGGGCAAGTCGACCATGTGCCGCACCATCAATCGCCTGGAAACCATCGACTCGGGCGAGATCCTCATCGAGGGCGAGCCCTTGCCGCAGGAAGGCAAAGACCTTGCCCGCATGCGTGCCGAGCTGGGCATGGTGTTCCAACAGTTCAACCTGTTTGCACATATGACGGTACTGCAGAACGTCATGCTGGGACCGGTCGATGTGCTGGGCGTGTCCAAGGAGGAGGCTCGTGAGCGCGCCATGGACCTGCTGAGCCGCGTGGGCGTGGCCGAGCAGGCCGACAAGGTACCCGCACAGCTTTCGGGCGGCCAGCAGCAGCGCGTGGCCATCGCCCGTTCTCTTGCCATGCAGCCCAAGGCCATGCTCTTCGATGAGCCCACGAGTGCCCTTGACCCCGAGATGATCAATGAGGTGCTCGAGGTCATGGTCCGTCTGGCCCAGCAGGGCATGACGATGATCGTGATTACGCACGAGATGAACTTCGCCCGCCGCGTTGCCGACCGCGTCGTGTTTATGGCCGACGGCCAGATCGTGGAAACCGGCACGCCCGACGAGTTCTTTGACCATCCCCAGACCAAGCGCGCCCAAGACTTCCTCAACTCCATCAAGGGCCACTAGCCCAATTGCCATATCCGCTCGCCATGACCATCCAAACTCGAAAGCAACACCTATGATCGGAACTCGCACTTCATCGTCATACACCCCGCACGTCAACGTCGACCCCGCCGACCGTCCGCTCATCCTGGTGGCGCCGCGCTGGGAAGAGGCGAAGCCGTTTTTAAGCGAAACGCTCTCCCCCAACGAGGAAATCGCAAGTGTCTTTGTCGATGCCATCCTTGCCGCCGGCGGCCTGCCGCTGCAGATGTCCATCACCGAGGACATTGAGGTCATCCGTCATTACGTCGATATCGCCGACGGCATCGCCATTCCCGGCGGCCCCGATGTCAACCCCAAACGTTGGGGCGATGATCGACCCTACGACCCCACCCTCTGCTGCGAGATCCGCGATAGCTTTGAGTTTAAGCTGGTCGGCGAGGTACTCCGCGCCAAAAAGCCGCTCTTTACCACCTGCCGCGGCACGCAGTTGCTCAATGTCGCCACTGGCGGCACCCTGTGCATGGACGTGCCGAGCCTGGGCGCTCGCGAGGGCCGCACGCAGTGGCGCCATACCCACGTGCTCAACGACCCCGTGCATCCCGTCGAGGTCGTGCCGGGCTCGCTGTTGGAGCGCGCGCTTGGCGGGCACAGGCTGATCCAGACCAACTCCGCACACCACTGCTGCGTCGATCGTCTGGGTAAGAGCACGCGTTTGGTCGCCAAGGCAACCGACGGCGTTCCCGAGTGCATCGAGGTCGAAGGCCAGCCATTCTGCTTGGGCGTGCAATGGCACCCTGAGTACACGTGGAAGACGCTCGAGACCGACTTTAACCTGTGGAAGTCGTTTGTCGAAGCAGCGGCCAAGGTAAAGCAGGCCCGCTAGCTCGCGAACCACTCAGGTTAAAGCCTCCTAAGCCAGGGGGGGCGGACACCAGCTACGGTGCCCGCCCCCCCCTGTATTTGATATGCTCGGTATGATTATCCCTCACAAACAATCAGAGAAATCTCGACCGCAATCGGTCGACAGTAAAGCAAATGGCAACAACGCTTGCTACGTTTATGAGACAGTCAATTAAAATCGAAATGCATTGACCATTCCCCAACGGGGTCACGCCGCAAATCCACATGAGCATCGAGGCTGGAAGCGGAAGCATGGAATTGGCCCCGATCTGTATGTAGATCGCTACGACGTTGACAAGCAGCAGCATGCCAATCGGACCGAAGCCGGCCCCAAAATAGGAAACAGCGATCACGCAAGAGACCACATATGCAAGACAGACGGCACTCGCCAGAAGAAGTCGATAGCAAAATACATGCAGGTTGAAATACTGCTGAGCATCCGAAACGATTGCGCAGTTAAGACAGTACAAAACGACACTCGACAGGACAAACGCGCCCAAAAGGGCAAAAGAAGATAGCACCACTCGCGCAACGATAGCGCACACACGCTTCCCTCCCCGAGCCTCCGACAACCCCCACGGTTCCTCGACAAAGCCCGAACTGACAAAGCGCGGCACAATGCAAGCCGCGATGAACGGAAAGAACAATGCATGGGCCAACGGGGCTACGTTGAACAGCAGACCGCGAAAAACCTCTGCATTGCCAAATAGAAGGACATCCTCCGCCGATAGCCGAAGCGTCGGGTCTGGGAAAAAACCCAAGAAACTGTTCTCACGGAGGCTACAGAACCACATCGGGAAAGAATTAAGCTGCAATATCACCATGTACGCATAAATTACCAGGATTAAGGCGTACGCCCATTTGCTCACATGCTTCAATTCTGACTGGAGAAGTCTTTTAATCTGACGAGCCATTGAGCACACCCCCAGCGCGAAAGCTCAAGAGAGCGTAAATCAATACCGATAGACAGCTGGCTGCCACGCCATATCCCAGAAGCGTCAGCTGCCCCATATCGCTATACCCAAGGGCACATCCGACTCCAAGGTACGGCCCCGGAAGGAAGAAGATCCATCGCAAGGATGGTATAGGTGCCTGAAGGAAGGCTCCGTAGAGCGTCAAGCTCATGACAAATCCGACTATCACCACGGCCCCACTCAATACAGCGCTGCCCGTTATCCGATAGATGGTCACCGTCTCCAGCGCAACCGATATCACCAATACGGCGTTGACTATCATTGCAGGCAAAAATACAGTTAGTATGTTGTGCGAGTAGTTATGCCCTCCACGTATTATGGCTATTGCAAAAAGAAGAAGGCAAAGCGCGCTATACGCTGCGCCAATTATTAAAGCAGACGAAAATGCATGGGCTAGAGCCCCATAAAAGCGGTTGAGACCTCTTGCCGAAGAAATTCGGTGCCCCTCTTTATAGCCATGCTCCTGTAAAAGCACCAAACAAACGATGAGTGGAACGAACAGGGATGTACCGGCAAAAGCGCTGCGCGCAAGGGACTCATCAGGCGCAGAAGGATCGATTGCATTCCAGAGGAAACCAATATCCTCCCCACAAACGCCATAGCCAAAGACGAGCAACGTTGTTCCGTTTTTTAGAAAGATGCCGAAGAGAAGGCCGAACGCCAGCATAAGCGCAAGACCAAACTTCGCCGGAAATATCCTGTGCAAACGCATCATATCTGCCTTTATGGGATGGATCGCCCGCTTCATAGCGAGACCGCCTTCATCAAGCGCCTGTAATACTCTTTTAGGGATGGCGCCTCATCCCTTATGACGTCCATCGATTCCTTTTTCAGCAGTTCACCGTCATGAAGAAACAGGCAGCTTGTTGCAACCGATGCCAGCTCATCCAAGTCGTGGCTAGAGATAAGCATGGTTTTGCCCTGCTCCCGATTCAATCGACCGATAAGGGCCCATATACTCTCGATGCCCAACGGATCCAATCCATTTGCCGGCTCATCGAAAATTAGTACGTCGGTGTCGCCCAATAAAGCCGTAGCTATATCCAGTCGCCGTTTCATTCCCAGAGAAAAACTGCTCACGCTCTTTTTCTCATCGATGTCCAGCCCGACTAGGCCCAAGACGCGAGGAACCTCACGTTTCTCATCGAGCCCCCATTCCGCACATCGGATCCGAAGATTCTCAGCTGCACTGAGGGATTGGTATGCTCCGCAGGAATCTGGCACATAGCCGACACGCGTCCGCATCAGGCTCAGCTCTTTTTTCGACTTGCCTCCAAAGAGCTCCACGCTCCCCGACGATGGCTCACAGAGGCCCAATACGATTTTAATAAGCGTGCTTTTGCCCGCCCCGTTTGCACCAACAAGGGCGCAGAGCTCAGACTGATGTACCTCGAAGGAAACGTCATACAAAACGCGGCGCCTCCCATAGCGCTTTGACACCCTTGATAGCCTTATCGTTGATACGTTCATTGGCCTCCCGTTCCGCTTGATAGCAAAACCGCTCATATCGTTCCTTCTTTACTTTATCGTTTTCCATAGTCGTTATTGTTTTTCGATAACTCATATTTGTCAAGATAATCTAAAAGAAAGAACCCGTGTTAGACACGGGTCCCTTCACGCTGATATTTCGTTTTAGTTGTTCGCCTTAAGCTACTCGTCGCTCAAATCGACAGCAAAGACTGATGTCGGAAGCGACGCCTCATTGCCTCCGCCGTCCCGCATCTGCCTCACAACGTTTTTTGCACGCTCAACAATAAGCTCCTCAAGCTCTTTCTCACTCACGCGCTGAATAATATCTCCCGGTTGACAATCAAGCTCATCACAGATATCGAGGAGCGTCTTTAGGCGAATAGCTTTTATCTTTCCGTTTCTAAGCTTTGAAATATTAGCCGGAGTATGCCCCGTCGCTCGAATCAGATCAGCACTGGTCTTTCCGGTCTTAAGCAGCTGCGTCTCAAGCTCGATGATGAGATAGCTCATGTTTCCTCCTACACAAGCTCGTCAGACTGCTCTTGGAGCAGCGAGGCATAACTCCAGATCGCCGAGATAAACAGACAGACAACTGCGCCGATAAACGACCCCGCATCAAAGGTAGCGCCTTGGCAAATCTCAATAACGAAGGAATGAGGCACGATGTAAAGCTCCAGTCCGCCAATGGTGAGATTGACCGATCCATAGGCACCAACAAGCGAAACCGCGGCGTTAACAGCAAAGGCAAGCGCGAGAACACGGATAAGCCGCACATGCGTCTTGGTAAAGGGCGAGACGCCTCGCGAGATGTTACGGCTGATCCCGCACAAAACGACAAGCGAAATACCCACGACGAGTGCCAGGCACAGTCCGCTTGGGATAACGATGCACCCGCCATTGAGAAGCGTCACGACACCGAAAGAATCGACAGAAGCAACGTTTGCAACCGCATACCAGATCACGTAAACAACCAACGCGGCAAAAGCAACGAGCATCCCTGCAAAAACGGCTGCCATGCAAAAACCAAGCTTCCTGATATTTTCGCCCGCCTTGGCCATACGCTGAACGCTGTTGGACATACACTCACCCTCATCGGCTCTATCGTTATTCGAACAGTTTATCGAACAACGATATGGATTGCATGCGGAAAGCCCCGCCAGTGCGCATAGGCCATTCACTAATCAGAAGAGGTGAGCGTGGATTTTTGGACACGTATCGAACGAGCGTGGATAATCTCCCACTTTGAGGCCGCCACCGGGCCTAAAACGGGAGATTATCCACGCTCATAGTCATCAAGGCTCACAGCCTCTTACTCGGCCGCCTCGCGCAGGGCCGACATCGTAGCCGCATATTGCTGCTGCAACGCATGCATTCCCTCGCGAGCGCCGTCAACGGCATCGGCGCCGCGCAGCGCTTCGGTCACCACGACCGCCGGCTCGTACAGATTATCGAATCCCAGGTTCTGGCTCACGCCCTTGAGCGTGTGCGCTGCCATAAACGCACCTTCGGCGTCTCCTGCCGCCATGGCGGCCTCCAGCTTGTCCATGCTCTCGTCATCCAAAAACTTGAGGGCAAAGCGGGCAAGCATTTCCTCGCCCATCAGCCGAGCGCACGCGTCATCATAATTAGCGCCGATCTTCTCATACGCCTCACGCATGGAAATCATGGATTAAAACTCCTTTGGTCAAACTAAATCGTGGGAAACGCGACAACGTCGGCGGGGCGTGCCAACGTCTCGGCAATACGGTCTTGCACCTCGAGCAGGCAGTCGAGCAACAGCGGGTTAAAGGTGCCGCACTTACCGTCCAGAATCATCTGGATTGCCTCCTTGTGCGGGATAGCGTCTTTGTATACGCGCACGCTCGTCAGCGCATCGTACACGTCGGCCACCGAAACCACCTGCGCGGCGATGGGGATATCGTCGCCCTTAAGGCCATCGGGATAACCCTTGCCGTCCCAGCGCTCGTGGTGCCAACGCGCAATCTGGTACGCATATTCCATAAGCGCATTACCGGCGTGATGGCTACCCAGCTCAAGCAGCATGTCGGCGCCGATCGTGGTATGCGTCTTCATAATCTCGAACTCATCGGGCGTAAGGCGTCCGGGCTTGTTGAGGATCGCATCGTCAATCGACATCTTGCCGATATCGTGCAGCGCCGAAGCCAGGGCGATCGTGGAGCGTTCCTCATTGTCGAGGGAGATCGTGCCGCTACGCTGGACCAGATAGCCAAGCAGCAGCTCGGTCAGCTTTTCGATGTTCGTAACGTGCCTGCCGCTCTCGCCGTTGCGAAGCTCCATGACGCCGGCCATGATGTCGATGAGCATGCGACTGTTCTTGACGCGCTCGTTGTACTGTTGGGACAGCAGGTTCGTCAGGCGGCGCTGTTTGGCGTACAGGCGGATGGTGTTGCTTACGCGGCGGCGCACGACACGGGAGTCAAACGGGCGGTTGATATAGTCCGAGGCGCCCAGCTCGTACGCGCGCAGAACCGCATCATCGGAATCTTCGCTCGAAATCATGATGACAGGCAGATTATCGATACCCAATCGGCGCGACAGATCGGCCAGCACCTCAAAGCCGCTTATGCCCGGCATCACAATGTCCAACAGCACGAGCGACAACTCATCGCCATAGCGGTCGACCATGTCGAGCGCCGCACGACCGTTATCGGCCTCGAGGATGCAATGCTCGTCCTTGAGCATCTCGCTGAGAATGGCTCGGTTCATCTCGGAGTCATCGGCGATAAGCACCAAAGGCTTTTCGCTTTGGAAGGCCTCGATGGAATCGGCATCGGTCACGACCGTACCGGCTTTTGCCTTAGCGCGGCTCAGTAACTGAGCAGCGCGGCCAACGCCCTCATCGACCGTCTCGCCATGAATGCGAACGCCACCAACACATGCCGTCAAGCTCACGTACTCATGGCCCGGAATAATCGTGGAATGAACGGCATCGGACACCTGATGCAGGCGACGGGTGAAGTCATCGGAGGGAATATTGGGCATGACAACCACAAACTTGTCGCAGCCATAGCGCACAAGCTCGTCAGTCGAACGAATTCCGCTGCGTATGGCTGTCGCCACAGCACCGAGCGCAAGGTCGCCGGCATGACGGCCACACGTATCGTTGAAGGCCCTAAAATCATCAACGTCGATCATCGCAACGCCGGCATTCATGCGGGCGCTACGGAGCTTTTCCTCGTAATATCGGCGGTTGCGCACGCTCGTCAGCACGTCGGTGTAGACAAGGTCCTCTTCCGCGGCCTCTTGCTCATCAATCGGACGCACCATCAGCAAGACGTGAGGCTCGCCCTCGACCTTCAGAGGGCGCAGGCGAGCGCGGTACTCGGTACCATCATTGAGCAGTTGCTCCGACACCTCATCGGAGTCTGCCAAAGCCTCAAGACTCGACTGGCGCAAACAAGGACACCGATCGCCGGCGAGCAGGCAGTTAGGCTCGCTCTTAATCTGATCGGCCGACAGCAAACGCACCACGGGGTAGGTCTTCGCGACGCGGGCGACCTCAGCGGCAGCCTCCTCGTCGGTTAGATTGACCTCGTGATTATTGAGCATATGGGGCCCTTTCTATCGTTACGCACGGCAACGGTGCATATCAAATGGTACAAGGGTAACATCTAACAACTGCAGGCAAACGCGCGATTATCGTTACATTTTTATGACCTGGCAAACGGCGGTAATGGAGCCGCGGGCGCGCGGTTATGGGCACATTCGTTAACAATGACGAAACGCTAGCAGCCCCCTCCCCGCAGGTCATCGAGCGTGCTAACGCTCCAAGACATCGCGAACGGCGTTGGCCGCCGTAACGGGGCGATCGCGCAGACCGTTATGCGCGCCCGGGATCGTCACGAGAGAGCAATCGAGATATTCAGCAGCCGCTCGCGTACCAGCCTCGCGGGGCGTGCCAATCGAGAGCTCGCCCAGGAGCACGGCGGCCACCGTTTTTGACGCGCGAACGCTATCCCAATCGGGAACGCAGGTCATAGTAATCCCGTATTCATTGGCCATGAAGCAACGACCATTGCGCAGGGCATGTTTGGCTTCCGCTTCGGTCGTCCCAGGAGCCTCGGGGTCCAAGTCGCCGAGGGCTCCCAAGAAAAGTCGGAGCGCCCTTGAAACCTTTCCAGCCGCAATCATATCGAGCAAAACCGGAGCTGCACCCATGCCGACGCCTTCGGCCGATACAGCCGGCTCATGCAGAATCGCACGGGCGACGAGATGAGGTTCGGTGCGAAGAAGTTCCAGCGCTACCAGCGTACCGGCGCTATGCGCAAGCACATTTGCCGGAGCGCCAACGTGTTCGATTACGGTCTGCAGGTCGGCGGCCTGAGCGGCAAGATCATAGCTGCCGTCTGCCGCATCGCTGCTGCCACCGCAGCCGCGGCGGTCGTAGGCAATGACGCGGTAGTCACAGGCGAGCTCGCGGGCGATGGCGTCAAAAAAGACGCCGTCGACACAAGCGCCGTGCACGCACACCAAGGCAGGAGCATCAGGCGACACATCCGGGCCAGCATATTCGCGACAGGCAATCGTGGTGCCCGCATTCTCGACCGTAAAATCCATGTTGTGCCCCCATTATCAATGCCCATCCAGTTGCACGTCAATACGGCTGGATGGTCCTGCACTGTCTTACGACTTGTTAACAGATTAACTGTACCCGACCTGAGGCTTTTCATGGCACAGCATCATGAGCGACGTGAAAAAACGAAACTTGTAAAGCAAGAACCCGCACCTTGCTTTGGAGCCGATGCTATGCTTAGGCACAATTGTCTTGAGGAGCATATGCCTATGTCTACGTTTTTGAATGCCAGCCCCATCTTTGGGCCCGTTCGCAGCCGTCGCCTTGGTCTCTCGCTCGGCGTCAACATGATGCCGGCCAGTGGCAAAATCTGCACGTTCGACTGCATTTACTGCGAAAACGGCCTCAACGCCGAGCGCCCCTGCCATGAGCCGTACAACACAGCTGCCGTGGTACTCGACGCGCTCGAGGCAAAGCTGCACGAGATGGCAGCCGAGGACGAGCTCCCCGATGTGATCACCTTCGCAGGCAACGGCGAGCCCACCGCCGCACCGGAGTTTCCGCAGGCCATTGCCGGTGCCGTCGCGCTGCGCGACGAGCTTGCCCCAAACTCCAAGATCGCCGTGCTCTCCAACGGCACGCGCGCCGACCGCCCCGAGGTGCACGACGCGCTCATGATGGTCGACGACAACATTCTTAAGCTCGATACCGTCGACCCGGCGTTTATCCAGCTGCTCGACCAACCTGTTGGCCCCTACGACGTCGAGCACCAGATTGAGACGTTCGCAAGCTTTGACGGTCACGTTATTATCCAGACGATCTTTTTGACCGGCGAGTATCAGGGCAAGCTCATCGACAACACCGGCGAGGAGTACGTTGCCCCCTGGCTCGCGGCGCTTGAGCGCATTCGCCCACAAGAAGCAACCATCTACACGGTAGCGCGCGAGACACCGGTCGCCGGCCTTGCCAAAGCAGCGCCCGAGGTGCTCGACACGATCGCTGCACGCGTCCAAGCCCTCCGCATCCCCTGCCAGGTGAGCTACTAGCCCACAGTCGCCCAGGGTAGTCTTTTTGGGACGGGGCTCTTTTAGCTGCCCCTTATCCCATGCAGGGTCAGCCAAAAGGGCCCCATCCCAAATGAGCTGGTCTGCGGGTGGGCTATACTAGCTGCGAATGAAAGGAAGTTAGCCATGTATGACAAAGGACCCGTGCCCGGCCGCAACGACGCTTGCTGGTGCGGCAGCGGCAAGAAATATAAGAAATGCCATAGCGCCTTCGACGAGCGCCTCGAGCGCCTGTGGGAAGAGGGCTGGGAGGTTCTGCCCCGTACGCTCTACAAGACGCCCGCCGATATCGAGGGCATCAAGCGCTCCGCCGCCATCAACGTGGGCGTTCTCGACTACGTAGGCGAGCACATCGCCGCGGGCATGACCACCAACCAGATCGACCAGATGATCTACGACTACACCGTCGAGCACGGTGGCACGCCGGCCGACCTCAACTACGAGGGCTATCCCAAGAGCGTGTGCACCTCGATCAACGACGTGGTCTGCCACGGCATCCCCTGCGATACGGACGTGCTGCACGAGGGCGACATCATCAACGTGGACTGCTCCACGATCTTGGACGGCTACTTTAGCGACTCGAGCCGCATGTTCTGCATCGGCGAGGTCTCTGCCGAGCGCCAGCGCCTGGTCGACGTCACCCGAGCCAGCGTGGAGGCGGGTCTGGCAGCCGTCAAGCCATGGCTGCCGCTGTCCGTGATGGCCGAGGCCGTGCAAAAGACGGTCGAGGACGCCGGCTTTAGCGTGGTGCGCGAGTACGGCGGACACGGCATCGGTAAGGAGTTCCACGAGGACCCGTTTGTGGGCTTTACCACCGAGGCGCCCGATGTAGACACCATCATGGCTCCGGGCATGGTCTTTACCATCGAGCCCATGGTCAATGCCGGAGCGCCCGATATCAAGATTAGCAAGGGCGACGGCTGGTGCGTGCGCACCAAGGACGGCAGCGATTCGGCCCAGTGCGAGGTGCAGCTCGTGGTGACCGAGGACGGCTACGAACTGCTCAGCTGGTAGCTGTAGATACGCCGGATGCTGACGGGCACGCTCGTCTTGCATCCGGCGTTTTTGTTTGAACGTTTTGCCTGATATAACCTGCCAAAATAAACCTGTCCCTTTTTGGTAGGTTGAGCGGAGAGGACTGCTTGTGAACATCCTGGTTTTGTTGCCCGTCAACAATCGCCATCGCGCAATTCTTGAGTCGAGCGCTCCGGGCGAGGACTTTATCTACACGAGCGCCGACGCCGCCACGCGCGAACAAGTCGCCAACGCCGACGTGATTTTGGGCAACATAGACCCTGCCCTGCTTACCGCATGCGAGCACCTCCAGCTGCTGCAACTGCAGACCGCGGGCTATGACGATTACTTGGCCGCCGGCACTGTGCCAGCCGACGCCAAGCTTTCCTGCTCGGTGGGCGCCTACGGCCAGGCCGTGAGCGAGCACATGTTTGCCATGGTCCTTTCCATGATCAAGCGCCTGCCCGGCTATCACGACTTGCAGCGCGAGCATCGCTGGGAGGATTTGGGGCCGGTCACCTCGCTCAAAAACGCCAACGTGCTGGTGCTGGGCGCGGGCGATATCGGCGGCCACTTTGCCACGCTCTGCCGCAGCATGGGCGCGCACGTCCGCGGTATCAAGCGTCATCCGCTCGTCTACCCCATCGTGTTTGAGGACATGGACGGCATAGACGCCCTCCCCGAGCGCCTGGCCGAGGCTGACATCGTCGCATCCTTTATGCCCAGCACACCCGAGACCCGCGGCCTGGCGAACGCCGAGTTCTTCGCCGCGATGAAACCGGGCGCCTTCTTTGCCAACGGCGGCCGCGGCGATCTTGTGGTCGCCGAGGGCTTGGTTGCTGCACTCGAGTCCGGGCACCTTGCCGGCGCTGCGGTCGACGTCACCGACCCCGAGCCGCTGCCTGAGACAAGCCCACTGTGGGATGCGCCCAACATGCTCATCACGCCGCATATCTCGGGCTGGTTCCACTTGGAGGCTACGCTCAACAATGTGGTCGACATTGCCGCGGAGAATCTGCGTCACCTGCAGGCCGGCGAGACTTTACGTTGTTGGATCGAGCACTAATCTTGTTCCGCCGTTCTAACGAACGGCGTAATGAGCCGACGCTGCGAGCCCGTCTGGACGGCAATCTGCCTTTCAACTTCGGCGGCATGACCAGAAGGTCAATGCCGCCTTGTTTCAAGGCACCTTGCTCGCCCAGACGGGCTCTCGCTGACTTTTGTTCTACCTGCGGGGTCTGGCTGGCGCGTGCTCAGCCTGTGGGATCTGCCTGATGTTGGCTCTGCCTATGGGCTCTCGCTGACTTTTGTTCGACCTGTGGGATCTTTAAATTGCTAGAGCGTTGCTAAGTAATTTTTTGCGTCTTCTACACTCATTGCTGCGACGGGTGCGTGTGAACAGAGTTTGGCATCGTTGGTGACCAGTAGATCTGCTTGAGCGCGTATCGCTGCCGCAATGATTAAATCGTCTTCGTAATCGCTATGGAGTTCACGCTGCCTGCTCGCCATCCATATGTCGCTCAGGTCACAGGGCACTGGCGTGGCAAGCTGCGACAGCACGCTAAGACAATCCCATGCAAGCGATGTCGCTGCCGCAGCGGCATCTTGGGAAAGCGAACCATGCTCTCGCCGATACCATGCCTTATGTTCGCTTGAAATCAAATAGAACAGGTCTTTGGACGATGTCGCCGCATACAGCAAATCCACCTGCGCCGTGCATGCATCGCGTAAAAACTCAATCGCCACCGAACGACCACGTCGTGAGGGAATGAAATAATCGAGCCACACGTTGGTGTCAACCAAGATGCGCTTTGGAGCCTCACTCATAGAGCCAGCTCATCTCCTTGCCATAGCGATTCGCATAGGCATTCCGTTTGAGCTCTTCGTCGTCCGATGGCTGAGCCCTGACCATATCGATTCCCGACTCACGGCAAGCGGCAGCGAACAGCTTCGACCCCTGATCCATGAGCTCGAGCTTACGTTTGGCGGCCTTTTCGCGCTCGCGCTGCTCCGCCCGGGCACGACTGGGCAGCAGGATATCCTCGAGCGCACCGGGGCGATCGGCCAGCGACGCTGCAAGCTGCCAGAGCGCTCGCACCGCTTGGCTCGGCGTCATACCGGCCCTGGAGAGAGCGGCGTCCCCGCTCCTTTTAAGATCGGCATCGAGACGTACGTTGATCTGAGCGGCTGTTGTGGTCATGACCCCTCCTTAATACTTCAAAACTATCATAAAACTCTATGGTAGATACATAAAGCATGTATAGCATTTACAAGCATCAGCCGTACTCTGTACACAAAAAGCCGCCGAGGCACACTGCACCTCGGCGGCTACGCATCACCAATCCAGTTCGGTTTCACCTTTTGCATTCGCCCAGATAAAACCTGCCGAAATTAACATCCCTTTTTGGCAGGTTTTAGAGCTCCACGCTTTCGGCGCCGTTGATGGTTAGGTCGCGCTCGTAGAAGGCGGTGAGGGCGCGGATGGCGTACATCACGTCGCGCACGCCGCCGGTCTCGTAGCTCGAGTGCATGGCAAGCTGCGGCAGGCCCACG
>DBFSAO010000113.1:0-3229 GCA_048500675.1 Collinsella sp. | reverse complement strand
CCCGCTCACCTTCGACTCCGTGGTGGGCCAGCAGCATATCGTCTCGACGCTCGAGCACGCCATCACCGAGGGACGCCTGTCCCACGCCTACCTGTTCTGCGGACCGCGCGGCACGGGCAAGACCACCATGGCGCGCATTCTTGCCAAGGCGCTGCTCTGCCGCAATGCCGAGGCGGCGCGCGCCGGGGGTGCGAGCGGCTGCATGCCCGACGGCACCTGTGAGGAATGCGAGCTCATCGCCGAGGGCAACCACCCAGACGTCTACGAGCTCGATGCCGCAAGCCGTACCGGCGTAGACAACGTGCGCGAGGAGATCATCAACTCCGTCAACTTTGCCCCGGTGCGCGGCAAGTACAAGATCTATATCATCGACGAGGTCCACATGCTCACGACGGCGGCGTTTAACGCGCTGCTCAAGACGCTCGAGGAGCCGCCGGCGCACGTGATCTTTGTGCTGTGCACCACCGACCCGCAAAAGATTCTGGAGACAATCCTCTCGCGCTGCCAGCGCTTCGATTTCCACCGCATCGGTAACGAGGATATCGAGCGCCGCCTGGCATACGTGTGCGAGCAGGAGGGCTTCGACTACGACGACGAGGCGCTTGCCATCGTGGCGCGCCATGCCAAGGGCGGCATGCGCGACGCGCTCTCCACGCTGGAGCAGCTGAGCGTCTTCGGCAACGGCACCGTGCATGCGGACGATGCCCGCTCGCTTTTGGGCGAAGTTTCGGACCAGATTCTGGGCGAGTTTGCGCGCGCCATTGCCGATCGTGATGTCGCCGAGCTCTATGGGCTGATTCGCACGCAGGTCGAGGAAGGTAGCGATCTGCTGGAACTGACGCGCGACCTGGTGGCGCACGTGCGCGACGTGTATGTTGCCTGCGTTGCCGGTGCCCGTGCCGAGTTGTTTGAGGGCGGTGCCGAGCAGGCCGAGGCGCTTGCAGCCGAGGCCGCTGCCTTTGGCGAGCATCCTGCCGATCGTTTGGCTCGCGTGCTGACCGTGCTCGACGATGCCGCGCTGGAGATGAGGGGCGCGAGCGACGTGCGCCTGGTGCTCGAGATCGCCTGCACCCGCCTGACGCGTCCCGAGGCCGATTTAACGATTGAGGCTTTGGCCGAGCGCGTGGCTCGCTTGGAGGCCATGGTTGCCAACGCCGCCGTTCCGGCGAGCGTGGCTGCTGCTCAAGCGAGTGCGCCTGCGGCTGTCGCGGCTGCACCTGCGACGACACAACAACCGACGCTGATCTCGGGTGCCCGAGCCGCTACTCCTGCGGCGACCGCCGCCCCCGCCGCTGCGCCCGCGCATCAGGGTGGCATGCCTTGGGACCGCGGCGCTGCTGTTCCGGCTGCCCAGCCTGCGCCCAAGTCCGCGGCTCCGGCTCCCGCGCCTAAACCTGTAACGCCTGCACCTCAACCCGTTGCGGCTCCGGCTCCCGCGCCTGCTGCATCGACCGTGCCGGTGTCCAAGCCCAACAACGCCGCCCAGGTTGCCGCCGCCGGTGCTGCCGAGACCCCCGCGGTCGAGGACGCCGGCGAGCTCCAGCGCAAATGGGTCGAGGTCGTCGAGCGCGTCAAGGCTCGTCAGGCCTCCTACGCAGGGCTTTTGCTCAACGCCCGCGCCACGGCCGACGACGGCTCCAAGCTCACGGTCTCGTTCCCCGCGGGCTCGACCTTTGCCATCAAGATGCTCGGTCGCGCCGACACGCAGTCGGTGGTCCTGCCGACGGTCTGCGCGGTCTTCGGTCGTCGCACCGTCGACTACGTCCTGGATGGAGGTGGCACGCCGGCTCCTCAACATGAGGAGCATTCTCCATCTGCACGGGCTGCGGTATCTGCGGACCCGCAACCCGTGTCCTCGGCGGCCCCTGTATCCTCGAGCGCCAGCGCGCCGCAGCAGCAAGCGACGCCGGCGATGGTACCGACCCCGTCGGCGCCTAAGCCCGCCACGCCCAAATCTACCGCCCCGGCGCCCGCGCCCAAGCCCACTGCCGCGCCTGCGCCCAAGTCATCCGACCTGGCTAAGGCCCCCTGGCTGCGCTCCGACAACCCTGCCGGCGCTCCTGCCACGGGCAAGCTCCCGACCGAGCCCGCACCCCGAGCGCCCGAGCGCACGTCCGCTCCCAAGGCTCAGCCGTCTGCGCAGTCTGCACCGTGGGAATCCGAGCAGGTGCCCTACGATGACGCCATGGTCGGCGGCTTTGCCGCCGATGCGAGCGGGGACGATCTGCCCCCGTTCGACGTGCCGGCCACGGCGTCCGCGCCCAAGCCCGCTGCAACTGCCCCCAAAGAGGAGGACGCTCCTGCAGCTCCCTGGGAGTCCAACCCCGGCGCGGGCAGTCCCTTCGGCCATCAGGGCGCAGCCCCAAGCATCCCGCAGACCGAGGACGAGGCCAAAGCCCTCATCCGCAGCGTCTTCGGTCAGGCCACCATCTTCAAGCCGGTGGAGTAGCTGTACAGGCGGGTATACTGCTCAAGAAGAGACGTCTTTGAACGGAGCGAGCTTATGATGTGGGAATATGTCCGCCTTGAGGACGATACGCAAGTTTCGTATTCCGAAGTCCGTGAGGACAATACGGTGAAGGTCGTTGTGGAGCGCCCACGCGATTGGGGTTTTGACACGGCGGAGTGCATCTTGCCGGCATTCAATTGGGTGTCGCACGAGGGCTTTAGCGAAGCAGACCTCAAAGAACTCGATGATTTTGTACGCAACAACGCCCCGCTCATCTTGCGTTTTGCTTACGAAGGCGGACGGGTCTATGCCTAGTCTTTTCCGACTCGGGCCGTACATCATCTTTTTCTGGACAGGGGAGAACGGCGAGCCCGTCCATGTTCATATCGCGGTCAAGCGCCCCACCGCCGAGGCGACCAAGATATGGCTTACCCGCTCCGGCGGATGCAAGCTGGCCCATAACAAGGGCGATATTCCTGCTCGGGATTTACGCGATATCATGCAGTTTGTTTCATCTAACCATGCGCTGATTTGCAAACGCTGGAAAGAAACAACCGGTGGGCTGTCGTTTTACTGTTGAGAATCGCTTGCTGGGCTTAGGACCCCTAGCTCTTTAGGGGCTTTTTATCCGGGCGCATTTGTATTTCGGACATGTGTAGTGTGGTGCCGCGTATGTCGCATTTGAGCAGACAGGTGCGTGACGGTCGGCCTAGGATGCTGAGGTCGATACGATACGTCGCATGGCTGTCCGTGTACTCGACTTGCTCGGCGTTAATGGTT
>DBFSAO010000112.1:0-2666 GCA_048500675.1 Collinsella sp. | reverse complement strand
CCCGCTCACCTTCGACTCCGTGGTGGGCCAGCAGCATATCGTCTCGACGCTCGAGCACGCCATCACCGAGGGACGCCTGTCCCACGCCTACCTGTTCTGCGGACCGCGCGGCACGGGCAAGACCACCATGGCGCGCATTCTGGCCAAGGCGCTGCTGTGCCGCAATGCCGAGGCGGCGCGCGCCGAGGGTGCAAGCGGCTGCATGCCCGACGGTACTTGCGAGGAGTGCGAGCTCATCGCCGAGGGCAACCACCCGGATGTCTACGAGCTCGATGCCGCAAGCCGTACCGGCGTGGACAACGTGCGCGAGGAAATCATCAACTCCGTCAACTTTGCCCCGGTGCGCGGCAAGTACAAGATTTATATCATCGACGAGGTCCACATGCTCACGACGGCGGCGTTCAACGCGCTGCTCAAGACGCTTGAGGAGCCGCCGGCGCACGTGATCTTTGTGCTGTGCACCACCGACCCGCAAAAGATTCTGGAGACCATCCTCTCGCGCTGCCAGCGCTTCGATTTCCACCGCATCGGCAACGAGGATATCGAGCATCGCCTGTCCTACGTGTGCGAGCAGGAGGGCTTCGATTACGACGACGAGGCACTCGCCATTGTGGCGCGCCATGCCAAGGGCGGTATGCGCGACGCGTTGTCCACGCTGGAGCAGCTGAGCGTCTTTGGCAACGGTTCTGTGCATGCGGACGACGCCCGCTCGCTTTTAGGCGAGGTTTCGGACCAGATTCTGGGCGAGTTTTCCCGCGCCATTGCCGATCGCGATGTTGCCGAGCTATATGGACTGATCCGTGCGCAGGTCGAGGAAGGAAACGACCTGCTGGAGCTGACGCGCGACCTGGTGGCGCATGTGCGTGACGTGTACGTTGCCTGCGTTGCCGGTGCCCGTGCCGAGCTGTTTGAGGGCGGCTCCGAGCAGGCCGAGGTGCTTGCTGCCGAGGCCGCTGCCTTTGGCGAGCATCCTGCCGACCGCCTGGCCCGTGTGCTGACAGTGCTTGACGATGCCGCACTGGAGATGAGGGGCGCGAGCGACGTGCGCCTGGTGCTCGAGATTGCCTGCACGCGTCTGGCACGTCCCGAGGCTGATATAACGATTGAGGCATTGGCCGAGCGCGTGGCACGCCTGGAGGCCATGGTTGCCAATGCCGCCGTGCCGGCGAGCGTGGCTGCTGCTCAGGCCGCCGCGCCTGCAGCATCCGTACCCGCTGCTGCCCAACAGCCGACGCTCATTTCGGGCGCCCGTGCTGCCGCTCCGGCGGCATCCGCTGCCCCTGCTGCTACGTCCGCGCGCCAGGGTGGCATGCCTTGGGACCGCGGAGCTGCTGTTCCGGCTGCCCAGCCTGCGCCCCGTCCTGCGTCCGTGTCAGCTTCCAAGCCTGCAGCGCCTGCACCTCAGCCTGCGCCGGCCCCCGCGCCTCAGCCCGTTGCGGCTCCGGCTTCCGCGCCTGCTGCATCGACCGTGTCGGTGTCCAAGCCCAACAACGCCGCCCAGGTTGCCGCCGCCGGTGCTGCCGAGACCCCCGCGGTTGAGGACGCCGGCGAGCTCCAGCGCAAATGGGCCGAGGTCGTCGAGCGCGTCAAGGCTCGTCAGGCCTCCTACGCAGGGCTTTTGCTCAACGCCCGCGCCACGGCCGACGACGGCTCCAAGCTCACGGTCTCGTTCCCCGCGGGTTCGACTTTTGCCATCAAGATGCTCGGTCGCGCCGATACGCAGTCGGTGGTCCTGCCGACGGTCTGCGCGGTCTTCGGTCGTCGTACCGTCGACTATGTCCTGGATGGGGGTGGCGCGCCGGCTCCTCAACATGAGGAGCATTCTCCATCTGCACGGGCTGCGGTATCTGCGGACCCGCAACCCGTGTCCTCGGTGCCCCCTGCATCCTCGAGCGCCAGCGCGACGCAGCCAAAAGCGGCGCCGGTAGCGGCACCGACCCCGTCGGCGCCTGAACCCGCTGCGCCCAAACCGGCTGCTCCGATCCCCGCGCCCAAGTCCGCTGCCGCGCCTGCGCCCAAGTCATCCGACCTGGCCAAGGCCCCTTGGCTGCGCTCCGACAACCCTGCCGGTGCTCCTGCCACGGGCAAGCTCCCGACCGAGCCCGCGCCCCGAGCGCCCGAGCGCGCGTCCGTCCCCATGGCTCAGCCGCCTGCGCAGGCTGCGCCATGGGAATCCGAGCAGGTGCCCTACGACGATGCTATGGTCGGTGGTTTTGCTGCCGATGCCGGCGGGGACGATCTGCCCCCGTTCGACGTGCCGGGTGCGGCGTCCGCGACCAAGGCCGCTGCTGTGGCACCCGCAGCCTCTGCAAACGACGACGTCCCCGCCGCTCCCTGGGAATCCAATCCCGGTGCTGGCAGCCCCTTCGGCCATCAGGGCGCAGCCCCGAGCATCCCGCAGACCGAGGACGAGGCCAAGGCCCTCATCCGCAGCGTCTTTGGCCAGGCCACCATCTTCAAGCCGGTGGAGTAGCTGCGCAGGCGGGTATACTGCTCAAGAAGAGGACCCCTTGTCCGGGCGCATCTGTATTTCGGACATGTGTAGTGTGGTGCCGCGTATGTCGCATTTGAGCAGACAGGTGCGTGACGGTCGGCCTAGGATGCTGAGGTCGATACGATACGTCGCATGGCTGTCCGTGTACTCGACTTGCTCGGCGTTAATGGTT
>DBFSAO010000111.1:0-10861 GCA_048500675.1 Collinsella sp. | reverse complement strand
CCCGTCAAGGAGCCGTTTGTCGACCTGATCAAGAGCTCCATGCAGACGTTCCTCAACGCCATGACCTACCCCGACAAGACCATCTACCCCGTTGCCACCACCAACGAGCAGGATCTGTACAACCTGATGGACGTGTACCTGGACGCGGTGTTCAACCCGGCCATCTATACCAAGCCCACCATTTTTGAGCAGGAGGGCTGGCACTACGAACTGGACCTGCCGGAGGGCGACGGCGACAGCAGCGCCGCGAGCCTGCACGAGGGCACGCTGCGTTATAACGGCGTGGTGTTCAACGAGATGAAGGGCGCGCTGTCCGATCCCATGAGCGTGCTGGACGATGCCGTCAACGCCGCGCTCTATCCCGACACCGCCTATGCGCACGAGAGCGGCGGCGACCCGCGCGCGATTCCCGCGCAAACCTACGAGCAGTTCCTGGACACGCACGCGCGACACTACAATCCCTCCAACTCCTACATCACGCTCTACGGCGACCTGGACGTGGACCGCGCACTGGCCTTTTTGGACGAGCGCTATCTGTCGCAGCCGAGTGCCGCGAGCCGCCGCATGGACGCTGCCGTTGCCGCCGGCGAGGACCCGTCCACGCTGGCGCCCAATCCGTTGGACGCGCAGGCGCCCGTGACCTGCGAGTACAAGCGCATCGAGATGGCCACCACACCCGAGAACGCCCTGGTGGGCCTGGGCCTTGTGCTGGGCAGCGCGCTCGACCGCAAGCGCACGATCGCGGCGGATATCCTGTTCGAGGCGCTGCTGGGCTCCAACGAAGCGCCGGTTAAGAAGGCCATTCTGGCCGCCGGCCTGGGCGGCAACGTGGTGAGCTACACCGCGGCCGAGAGCCTGCAGCCCTACGAGCTCATCATGCTGCAAAACGCACAGCCCGGTGTGGCGCGCGAGCTGCGTCGCGTGTTCCAGGACGCCTGCCGCGACCTGTGCGAGCACGGAGTTCCGCGCGAGCGTCTGGAAGCCATCATCAGCAGCAACGAGTACGACCTGCGCCAGCGTGACTATGGCATCGCCGACGGCGTGGCCATTGCGTGCGACGCGCTGAGCACCTGGCTCTACGATGACGACGCCGCGACGCTGGCGCTCAAGTACGGCCCGGTGTACGAGGAGCTGCGTAGCGAGCTGGACGGCAGCTATTTTGAGGACCTGCTGCGCGAGCTGGTGCTGGAAAACGACCACATGGCACTGGTCGAGCTGGTGCCGGTGGACGCCGCCGAGGGTTCGGAGGGTGCCGAGGCCGCCGAGCTGGCAGCCAAGCGCGATGCCATGACCGATGCCGAGCTGACCGACGTGGTCGAGCGCACGGCCGCGCTGCGTGCCGCGCAGGAGGCGGAAGACACACCCGAGGCCAAGGCCACGCTGCCGCGCCTGCGCGTGTCCGACATTGGCGAGGCGCGCCCCGAGCCGCCACTGATCGTGGACACGACCGTGCCCATCCCCTGCCTGCGCCACGGCATCCCCACCAACCGTCTGGCCTACGCCATGCAGTATTTCGACCTGAGCTGCGTCGCGTTTGAGGACCTGCCCTATGTGACACTGCTCTGCCGCCTGCTTAAGCAGCTGCCCACGCGCGAGCACTCGGCCGAGGAACTCGACAACTTGCTCGCTGGCAAGCTCGGCTTTTTGAGCTTTACGACCGAGGTCATGACGCAGCCCGAAGTGGACGGCGTGCGCCCCTACCTGCTGGTGAGCGCCGGCGCCCTGTCCGAGAAGATCGATGCGCTGGCGAGTCTGCCGCGCGAGGTATGGTCGAGCACGCTTTTGGCAGATGCCGACGCCGACCGCGTGCGCGACGTGCTCACACAGATTCGCATTGGGCTTGAGCAGGGCTTTATCAACAACGGCCACTCGGCGGCGCTCGGTCGCGCGATGAGCTACAGCTCGCCTTCGGCCGTGGTGCGCGAGCAGCTCTCGGGCGTAGACTTCTACCTGTTCCTGCGCGATTTGCTCGACCACTTTGACGAGCGCCTGGACGGCCTGCGTGCCAAGCTTGCCGAGCTGGCAGGCCGCATCTTTGTGGCCGACGGCTGCCTAGCGAGCTTTACCGGCAGCGATGAGGACTTTAACGCGTACTGGGCCGCCGCGGGCGACTTGGGGCTGGGAGCTGGCGACGGCGCCGATGCCGGCCGCGACGCGCTCGTGGTGCCGACGCCGTGCGACCGCCACGAGGCTTTTGTCATCCCTAGCGACATCTGCTTTGCGGCAAGCGCGTGCGACCCGCGTCGCTTGGGCATTGACGTGACGGGCGCCTGGGCGGTTGCCGCCAACGCACTCTCCTACGACTACCTGTGGAACGAGATCCGCGTGAAGGGCGGCGCGTACGGCTGCGGATTCCGCGCGGCCGGCGAGCGTCAGGCGGCGTTCTACACCTACCGCGACCCGGCAATCGATCCTTCGATTGAGCGCGTGAAGCGCGCGGGTGCATGGCTTGGCAGCTTTGAGCCCGACGAGGCCGCCTTTGAGGGCTTTATCGTGAGCTGCGTGAGCGGCATGGACGCGCCGGTGAAGCCGTATGCGCTCACCAAGCGCCGCAACACGACCTACATGGCCGGGCTCGATTCGCATGCGCGCGAGGAGCGTCGCGCCCAGATGCTCGCCGCCACGCCCGGTGAGCTGCGCTCGCTCGGCGCCGACGTGACGCGCATCGCAGCCGAGTCGCCCACCTGCGTCTTTGGCGGCCGAGACGTCATCGCCAAGAGCAACGCCGGCTTCAACGTAGTCGACCTGCTGGGCTAAGGCACGGCAAGCAAAACTACCACGAAGGTCGCAGTTCACAGGCGCCCTTCGTGGTAGTTCGAACACTTGTTCTATACGCACACATGTTCTATAGTAGAGGTGCTTGCAACGAACTGAAATTGCAACTAGAATATAGTTGCAGAATGTGAGGCGGGATGACGCGGACCGATAAACTCATCGCCCAACTGTTTAGCTGCCCTTCGACGTATCGGTATGCGGATTTTATAAAAGTCATGGCTTCGTATGGCTTTGAAATGGACAGCAAAGGCAAGACATCCGGATCGCGTGTTCGCTTCTACAGGCCATCAGATGGCAGGATGTTCGTAATGCACGCGCCTCATCCATCTGACGAATTGACAGCGGGGACCATTCGAAACATCGTTCGCTTTCTGCAAGATGTCGGAGGTAGTCATGAGTAACGTTTTGGCATACAAGGGTTATTTCGCCCCGGTCGAGTTCGATGCCGAACAGCATGTGCTAACAGGTATGGTCGCCGGCATTAGGGACGCAATCGTATTTGAAGGCTCCACGGTTGAAGAAGTGGAGCGATGCTTCCACGACGCCGTCGACGATTACCTTGAGTTTTGTGCCGAAAAGGGCAAGGAACCAGAGCGGGCTTTTAAGGGCTCATTCAATGTGAGAACAGGCTCCGAGCTTCACAAGCAGGCAGCACTGGCGGCGGCAAAGAAGGGTGAATCGCTTAACAAATTTGTGGCCGAAGCAATCGCCGCGGCGTTGTAATAGAGACGAGTCGCCATCAAAACCACCACGAGGGTGCCTGTGTTCCCTTCGTGGTTGTTTTTGCTGTTTGCCTAGATAAAACCTGCCAAAATAAACCTGTCCCTTTTTGGTAGGTTTGGGAGAGGGAGCTGGGATGGATAAGGCTGAGTTGCGGCGGGCAGTGATTGCTCGGCGCGATGCTCTTGATTTGGACTTGCGGGCGGCGAAGTCTGCCGTTATCTGTGCGCGGCTTGTTGAGTTGCTGGGCAGCTCGGATCCCGCAGCCCCGCACACCGTTGCAGCCTATGCCGTAATGGGCTCCGAGGCAGATCCCGCCGCCTTTGCCGCTGCGGCCGCCGCGCGCGGCTGGCGCGTTGCCTATCCGTGCATGCTCTCGGCAATTGATGCCGCAGCTTGTGGCCAGCGCATGTGCATGCGGGCGGTCGCCGCCAGCGACGCGGCCGCGGCTCCGTTTATCACCCATCCCACGCGAACCTTCGCTGCCGCGGACATCGACAGCGACCGCTTCCCCATCGTGTCTGCCGAGGCTCTCGACATGATTGTTGTGCCGCTCGTGGCCTTCGACCAAACCGGCGCGCGCCTGGGCTACGGCGGCGGTTGCTACGACCGCTACCTACCCACGCTTTCGCCCGCATGTCAAATCATCGGCATCGCCTTTGACGAACAACGCATCAACCACGTCCCCACCGATGCCCACGACCTGCCGCTACCCAACATCATCAGCGCCTAACCGCCGTCACATCAGCCACGGCCACAGTCGCAGCCTAGTGCCCCTCGCCGGCGCGGGCCAGGTCGTAGGGCGTGGTCTGGTAGACGTAGTAGTTGAGCCAGTTGGTGTAGAACAGCTGAGCCTGGCTGCGCCAGACGTTACGCGGCTCGGCGGTGGGGTCGTCCCCCGGGAAGTAATGCGCCGGCACCTGAGGATTGAGGCCGCGCTTCACGTCGCGCTCGTACTCCAGGCGCAACGTGTCGGTATCGTACTCGGGGTGGCCAAATACAAAGAAGCGGCAGCTGTCGGTCGACTTGACAATGTACAGGCCCACCTCGTCAGACACGGCCACGACCTCAAGCTGCGGCTCGGCCTCCACGTCCTCGCGGCGCACATCGGTGTTGCGCGAATGCACGGCATAGAAGCGGTCGTCAAAGCCGCGGACCAGCGGGCTTTGCGGCTTCACCAGATAATGCTCGAACACACCGCTCGCCTTTGCCGGCAGGTCGTACTTCTGGATACCGTAATGATGGTACAGACCTGCCTGTGCGCCCCAGCAAATGTGCAGCGTAGAGTGCACGTGCGTGGTGGACCAATCCATGATCTGGCAGAGCTCGGGCCAGTAGTCGACCTCCTCGAACGGCATCTGCTCCACCGGCGCGCCCGTGATGATCAGGCCGTCGTAGTGGATGTCGCGGATGTCGTCAAACGTGCGGTAGAACGTCTCCAGGTGGCCGGCGCTTACGTGCGTGGCCTCGTGCGTTTTGGTGCGCAGCAGGTCCACCTCCACCTGCAGCGGCGTGTTGGAGAGTTTGCGCATGATCTGCGTCTCGGTGGCGATCTTGGTGGGCATGAGGTTGAGGATGAGCACGCGCAGCGGACGGATGTCCTGATGTAGCGCGCGGTACTCGGTCATGACAAAGATGTTCTCGCTCTCGAGCTGCGCGGCGGCAGGGAGGGCGTCGGGAATGCGAATGGGCATAGATGCTCCTTATGAGTCAGTTGCAGCTATGGTACAACGAGCGGCCCCATCCGCGCGAGCACATCGCCCAGCGATGCCGTCAGCGGCCCAAATCACTCCAAAAGTAGAGATTAAGGCATGTCCCAAAAATCTACAGCGCTTTAGTCTAGCAAAGTGGCAGCAGGACGCTACAATGGTTCGACGCGAAAAACTCGGCCGAAAGGATACATATATGTACCAGACGCGTAAGATCGGTGTGGTCGGCCAGGGCCACGTAGGAGCACATGTCGCCAACAGCCTGCTTATGCAAGGCATTGCTGATGAGCTGTACCTGTGCGATATCAACGAGGCCAAGGTGACGTCCGAGGTCCAGGACCTGCGCGACTCCCTTTCGTTTGTCCCGTACAACACCAAGATCGTCAACTGCTACGACCACTACGAGGAGCTGGCCTGCTGCGACGTCATCGTCAACGCCGCCGGCAAGGTCGCGCTGGCCGCCGGCAACCGCGACGGTGAGCTGTTCTTTACCACCGACGCCGCCCGCACCTTTGCCAAACGCATCGTCGACGCCGGCTTTGACGGCATCTTCGTGAGCATCTCCAACCCCTGCGACGTCGTGTGCACCGAGCTGTGGCACCTGACCGGCTACGATCCCAAGAAGATCATCGGCTCGGGCTGCGGCCTGGACTCCGCCCGCCTGCGCACCGAGATCTCCAAGAAGGTCGGCGTGAGCCCCAAGTCCATCGACGCCTACATGATCGGCGAGCACGGCTTTAGCCAGCTTGCCGCCTTTAAGGCCGCGACCATCGCCGGCAAGAGCCTCAACGAGCTTCAGGCCGAAAACCCCGACAAGTACGCCTTTGACCACATGGAGGTCGAGGAGCTCGCGCGCAAGGGCGGCTATGTGACCTACCAGGGCAAGCAGTGCACCGAGTACGCCGTCGCCAACTCCGCCGCGCGCGTCTGCGCCGCCGTGCTGCACAACGAGCACGCCGTGCTTTCCGCCTCCACGCTCATGACCGGCCAGTATGGCGAGGAGGGCATCTTTACCTCCCTGCCGTGCGCGATCGGCGCCGAGGGCGTCGAGGAGGTCTACACGCTCGACCTGTCCGAGTACGAGCTCGAGGGCTTCCACAAGAGCTGCCAGCACATTCGCGACAACATCGCCCAGCTCGACTGGTGGGACGCCGAGGCCTACGACGCAAAGTAGACCGCTGGCTGCCGCAACCTTGCAAATCTAAGCGCGATACTAAGCAGGCCGCACCGGAATAGTACCGGCGCGGCCCGCTTTTTTGCTCATGCAACACGTTTGCGAATCGAAGGTGAATACTTTTCCGCGATGTGAACGAGCAAAATCGGACCCCCGAAGCATCGACATTTTTCAGGCGCTGTTTCCTGCGGTTTCACCGAGTTTTTCCTGCAGTTCTGGCGTCAAAAAGTGTGGATGCTTCGGGGGTCCAAAATAGGTCGTTCACTTCGCGGAAAAGTATTCACCTTCATTTTCGCGCAGACACGAATCCGGCCGCCACAACGCAAAACGGGGCCCGCGCGCAGCGCAGACCCCGTCAAAAAAGATAATTCCCGGTACCTAGTACTGCTCGATACCCATGTAGCGACGAACCTCGGGGCTGTGGTCGAACACCTTGCCGCGGGCGGCGCGCAGCTCGCAGCTCATCGCGTAGAAGAAGATCGGCTCCAGGAACGAACGCACGCTGGCGGGCACCTCGCCCACGCCGTACTCGAGCGCATCGAGCACCATGACCGTATCGGTGTGCGTGTTGAGGAACGCGAGCGCACGCTCCTCCATGGGGCGGCACTCGCCCGATCCGAGCTGCACGAAATAGAACACGCCGGGCTCGGTGGCTTCGAACGGGCCGTGGAAGTACTCGCCGGAGTGGATGTAGCAGCAGTGCTGCCACTGCATCTCCATGAGCGAGCAGATGGCCATGGCGTAGGTCTGGCTAAAGTTGGGGCCGGAACCCAGGATATAGAAGAACTTATGCTGCTGGCAGAGCTCGGCAAAACGGGCGCCCAGCTCGGCGTTGACCTTCTCGCGTGCAGCGGGCAGCAGCGCATCCATCTGCTTAAGGCCGGCGTACATGTCGGCAAGCGCCTCGTAACCCTCTTGCTGGTCGAGCAGCTCGGCAGCCATCAGGGCGCCGATGCCCTGCGGCACCTCGGCCTGCGGCACGCCTTCGCCCCACGGATAGACCCAGGTGGTCCACTTGCCGTTGTCGATCTTCGAGCCCTCGCAGTCGGTGAGGGCGACAACCTCGGCGCCGGCGGCCAGCGCCATCTCGCAGCCGTCGACGACCTCCTGCGTATTGCCGCTGTGGCTGCAGGCGATGACGAGCGACTTCGGCCCTAGGCTCTTGGGAGCCATCAGGCAAAACTCGCGCGCCGTGTAGACCGTCGAGGTAAACGTGGTTGCCTCGCGCTTGAGCAGCTCATTGGCCGGCATCAGGTCGATCATCGAACCGCCGCAGGCGATCCAAAAGACGTTCTCAATCTTGCCCTTGCGCTCGATAATTTCCTGAATCAGATCGCGTGCGTTCATGGTGATGCTCCTCCTTGTGTGGCGCTTTTGAACGACGTCAGCTCGTACCTGCGGTCGTTCTATGTTGTCCTATTTATAGCACGCATGACGACGCCCGTGAAGCCATTTCACCAAATTTGTTCTATATCGTTCTATCTGTGGACGTTAGATGTCGAACACGTAGCGCGAACCCACGATCTTTTGGCGTCCGAGCAGCAAGGGCCGCTCGTCCTCATCGGTAAAGTACGCCTCCATATAGAAGAGCGGTTCGCCGACCGGCACCTCCAGCAGCGAGGCCGCCTGAGCATCGGCGAGCGCAATCTCCACAGTACAGGGGTCGGACTTGAGCGGCGCGCGGCCCGAATGCTCGGCAACGAGCGCAAAGATGGAATTGTCCGTGAGGTCCTTGTCGGCAAGCGTCTGCAGATAGGGATGGTCGGCCAGCACAAAGGCGTTGTTCTCGAGCATGACGGGCACGCCGTCTGCCGTGCGCACGCGCTCGACCACGATGAGCTCGCAGCCGGGTTCCACCCCAAAAAACACCGCGTCCTCGCGCGTCGCCGCAACCACCGTGCGCGACACTAGGCGTGCTCCGGCCACCATGTCGTTGGCAGCGCAACCCTCGGAAAAGCTCTGAACGTCACCCTTCTGGACAATCTTGCGCTTGAGCTTGGGCGCGCACACAAACGTGCCCCTCCCCTGCTGACGGTTGAGATACCCCGCGCGCGACAGCTCCTCGATGGCGCGGCGCACGGTGATGCGTCCCACGCCGTAGTACTTCGCGAGCTCCATCTCAGAAGGAATGCGCGAGCCGGATGCGTACACGCCACGCGCGATCTCGCCTTTTAGGTCGTCCATAACCTGCTGGTACAGCGGCACGGCAGACACCTCAGTACGCTCGGTTTTATCGTCGGATGTCATCATTACGCTCCATTCCGTGCATGCTCGGACTCAAACTCTTCAATCGCCGCCATAAACTGCTCGCCAAAGGCGTCGGCCTTTTTCTCGCCGATGCCGTTGACCTGGATAAGCTCGTCGCGCGTCTGTGGGCGTAGGCGGCACAGACCGCGCAGAGCCTTGTCGGAAAAGACCATGTACGGCGCCATCTCCAGCTCGATCGAAATATCCTTGCGCAGGGCACGCAGGCGCTCGAACAGCTCGGCATCGTCACCCACGCGCGGGCGCTGATCCAGCTCGGCCTCCTCGCGCAGCAGATCGACGGCGCGGCGGGCGCGGGCCGAAGCTTTGCGCTTGGACGCGCGACGCTTAACGGTAAAGGCAAACGCCTCATCCTCGACCTCGGTGGCACGCGGGCCCAGCCCCACGACCGGGTATTGCCCCTGCGAGGTGGCCAGGTAGCCGCGGCCGCACAGTTGGCCGATGATGTCCTTGATGCGCCCGACCGATTCGCTCGACAGCTCACCGTAGCCGCGGTCCTCGTCCAGATGCATCTGGCGAATGCGCTCGGTGTTGCCGCCGTGGAGCACATCGGCGATCAGCGACTTGCCAAAGCGCATGGGACGCGTGGCCACATAGCGCACAGCGGCGCGGGCCATATCGGTGACGTCTTCGACCTCGAACTGCGTCAGGCAGTTGCTGCAGTTGCCGCAGCCCTCGGCGTCGTCCGTGGCGGTGGCGCCCGCACCAGCCGCAGCAGCATGCTCGGCCGCGGCCTCGTCGCCAAAGTAGCGCAGCATGTATTCGCGCAGGCAGCCTGTGGTATTGCAGTAGCCCTCCATCTGGCTGAGCAGACGATATCGATTCTGGAGCGCCCACGCGCGCTGCTCATCGTCAAGCGCCTCGTCGGCCGCATCGCCGCGGTCGATCAAAAAGCGGCGCATGCGAAAATCGTTACCGTTCCACAGCAAGTGACAGCTGGCCGGATCGCCATCGCGGCCAGCGCGGCCCGCCTCTTGGTAGTACGCCTCGATGCTCTCGGGCACGTTGTTGTGAATCACGTAGCGCACGTTGGGCTTGTCGATGCCCATGCCAAAGGCGTTGGTAGCAACCATCACCTGGATGTCGTCGTCGATAAAGGCACGCTGGCTCTGGCGGCGGGCGTCGTTGCCCATGCCGGCATGGTAGCGGCCTACGCGAATGCCGCTGGGGCCCAGTGCCTCGGCAAGCTCCGCGGCCAGCGCGTCGACCGTCTTGCGGGTCGAGCAATACACGATGCCGCTCTCGCTCGAATGCGCGATCACGTAGTCGCGCACCCAGGCGGTCTTGGCCTTGTCGCCCATCTCCTCGCAACCAAAGTAGAGGTTCTTGCGATCGAAGCCCGTCACTACCGTCGCGGGATTTTGCAGGCCGAGCATCTGCTGAATGTCCGCGCGCACGCGCTCGGTCGCCGTGGCGGTAAACGCCGCCACGATCGGGCGCCGCGGCAGCGAATCGATAAACTCACGAATCTGCAGGTAGGCGGGACGAAAATCCTGGCCCCACTGGCTCACGCAGTGGGCCTCGTCAATGGCCACGAGCGGCACGCCAATGCCACCGTCCGCCGCGGCTTCCTGCGCAAAGGCTAAAAAGCGCGGCTCGAGCAGACGCTCGGGTGCCACATACATAAGCTGATAGCGGCCCTCGCGCGCCCGCTTGAGCACGGTATTTTGCTGAGCCGGCGTAAGGCTGGAGTTGAGATAGCTGGGCCGCGCACCCGCCGCGAGCAACGCACGGGTCTGGTCCTCCATAAGCGACAGCAACGGGCTCACCACAAAGGTGATGCCGGGCAGCATGAGCGCGGGCACCTGGTAGCAGATAGACTTGCCGGCGCCTGTGGGCATAACGCCGAGCGCATCGCGGCCAGCAAGAATCGCATCCACCATGCGGTCCTGCCCCGGGCGAAACGAGGTGTAGCCAAAATAGGCGCCGAGCGTGTCGAGCGCCATCTGCTGCATGCTATCGGTCATGGTTTCCTAACGTCAGAATCATCTGCCGCCGATTATACGCCGCCACGCGGACCGCTGCCGCACGGCCGCCGCCCAGACTAGTCGTTGGGTGTTCCTATAGTTTTGTCAACCGTCGGGGCTACTCCCGGTAGGGCACCCGGTCGCGCATCACGGCGTATATCGCCCTGAGCCGCTTTCTCGCGACGGCCTTGAGCGCCCGCCCGTGGCCCATGCCCCGCGCCCTGCAGGCCCGGTAGTACTCGCCGTAGCGC
>DBFSAO010000110.1:0-16102 GCA_048500675.1 Collinsella sp. | reverse complement strand
TTCAACTCCTCTTGAGTCAGGTTAAGCCCAAGCTCCTTGGCAAACGCGGCAGTCTCGCCCAGGTAGTAATACTCGGTATCGACAATGACGCCGTCCATGTCAAAGATAACGGCGTCGAACGGAAATGCGGACACGGCACCCTCCCTAACAAAAGGGCGCCTGTAAGCAGGCGCCCGAACCATGCATTATCGGCGATTCTAACCCAGCAGCTTATCCAACGCCACCGCAATACCGTCTTCGTTGTTATTGGCGGTCACCATCTGGGCTACCGCCTTAACCTCATCGACTGCGTTGCCCATGGCAACACCGGTGCCGGCCCACTCAATCATGGACTTGTCGTTCTGGCCGTCACCAAACGATACGACCTCGCTGGCATCGATACCGAGCTTGGGCAGGGCGCCCTCGAGCGCGCGGGCCTTGTCGATACCAGGCGCCGTGTACTCAAAGTACCAGTCGGCCGTAAACATGCCCGAAAGCGTCTGGGTAAAGGGCGCATACATCTCCTCGTAATGCGCCTGCAGGTAGGCCGGATCGCCCGCCGTCAGCAGCTTGTCCACGGGATAAGCGTCCGCGACCTCATGCAAGCTCTCGAGCTCGCGGATCTTAAGGTCGCACGCATCGCGCTCGTATTTGACGATGTTTTTCTGCGAGCCATCCGGCAGCGTAATCATGCAGCGATACGAATCCTCGACATGCAGATCGCGACCGAGCGAAATCATAGGGATCACGTCGAAATTGCGCAGATGATCAATCAGACGGTGCAGCTCGTCAGCCGGCATGGCCTGGTCAAAAAGGACCTCATCGGTCTGAGCGTCGACCACATGCGCACCATTAAAGGCAACTAGCAGACCGTCATGGTTTTGAAGGTCGAGCTCCTGCGCCAAGGCGTGCAGCCCCCATGCGGGACGGCCCGAAGCCAAGATGAGCTTAATGCCCGACTCCTGCGCCGCGAGCAGCTTCTCGCGCGTACGCGGGCTGATGACCTTTTGGTCGTTGGTGAGCGTACCGTCGATATCCATTGCGATGGCTTTGATAGCCATATATGCCTCCCCGTCATTGAACAACCTTGTCTGAGCCATCATACAGAACACCCACGGCGACTCTGTCTGCAACGGGAAAAATGTCATATTGTCCCAAACATGAACGGTGCGTGGTCGTGAAGCTTTATCGCTCAGGTCAAATACGTCTGCTAGCGACGCTCCTCCGTCGGTGCACCCTCGACGATCGCGATGCCCGCCGATGCACCCAACGCGCTGGCGCCGGCCTCGATGAATGCGCAAGCCTCTTCGTAATTATGGATACCGCCCGCCGCCTTAATTGCCACGGCATCGCCGAGCACCTCGTGCATCAGCCGCACGTCTTCGAGCTTAGCGCCGCCAAAGCTTCTACCGGTCGATGTCTTAAGGAATCCCGGCTTAGCCTCCAGCGCAATCTCACACACACGGTGCTTGGCGGCATCGTCGCCGTCCAGCTTGCACATCTCGACGATCACCTTGTCAGTGATGCCATGCGCGCGACAAAAATCAGCAATGGCAGTCATCTCGCGCTCGATGGCATCAAAATCGCGGTTCTCGACCGACTCCTGATTCAAAACGTAGTCAATCTCGGTAAAGCCGCACACAGCGTATTCCTCAAACCTCGCAAGCTTCTCCTCAAGCGTCATAGTGCCCTGGGGAAAGTCGATAGCGCCGGCAAGAATGATGTCAGAACCCTCGAGCATTGCGCGACCCGTCTCGTACTCCTGCAGGTTCGCAAATACACAACGGAAGTTGTACTTTAGCGCCTTCTCGACATACTGCTCAAATGTGTCCTCGGGGGCATCGATATAGTCGATGTATTTATTGATGGGTTTGGCAAGCGTCATGCTGGGCCTCCTTGTTCAGGACCGACAACCGATTCGTGGCTTCGCGCGAAAAACCACGTTCAATGTACGCCCGATACGCAAGGACAGCGTCCGCATTCCGACAAGTGGTATGAAATTAGCCGTAGAAGTATATTTACGGACAGCAAATGGCGCCGCATGCGGATGCCGACAGCCAGGCACCCCCCTCAATACACCCTCATGCCCATTTAAATAGCAAGGGGCCCGTATCTGTTGGGATACGGGCCCCTTTCGGCCGTGACCTATCTCAGCAACAAAGACTACTTGCGGTGAGCGCGGTAGAACTCGATCGCACCATCTTATCCGAGCCGGGGCACGTTCGCATAGCGTGGCGCGTGACGGTTGCAAAACCACCCCATTTGAAACAAACGCAAAAAAGTACTTGCAAAGACACGTTCCGACATATAAGTTGATAAAAGACCGCCGTTGCGGTTTTAAGTAGATCGAGCATATGAAATTTCAGTTTTCAGCGTGTAAGAGAAGGAAGATCGGCAAAGTACAACCCCAAACGCAATGACAACTTAATGAGGTAACTGCCACATGTGAGGCACCCAGGGCATTGCTGTCTCGATTTTGAGCACGATGCCTTCCGCCTTGCATGGGCCGTTCCATCCCGCCCCTGCAGCAACTGCCTCACGGGCTCATTGAAAACCGCATAGCACCCCAACGTCAGCACATCACCCACGGCAAGCACATCACTCACGACAACCAACACATCAACAAACAGCACGAACAACAACCGATTGGAGAAGCTATGACAAACCACCACGCTGAAGACGGCGATAAGAAAAGCATTCTGGATGCCCGCATTGAGCGAGCATATGCAAACGAATATGACGCCGCCTTTGCCGCCGCGACCATCAAGAACTACGCGTCGCTACCGCTCGCGACGATCTTGGCCGACCACCCTCAACTGCTGAAGCGCTGCACAAAGATCATGGGCGACCCCGACATTCGCAAGCTGACAGACCCCTATGCCCCAAAACGCGACAACGATTCGTACGTTCTTACCGTAGGCTGCCTAGCCCATATGCTTACGGCGCTCGACACGAAACTCAAGCTCGAATGGGAACCCGACGAGCGTCATGAACTCGAAAGCAAGCGGAACACCCTGCGCACCGCACTGTTCCTTCCGTTGGACGGCCTCAAGCGCTGCAACGTCGAGCTCAATACACAGGCGCGGCAAAAGCCCGGGACCACAGGGCAGAAAACTCCAAGACCCCATGCAGCCATCGTCGACCGCAACCGATATAACCGCATGACCGCGCATTTTTCTGCCGAGGGAGCAGCCATAAGGACGCTGATCGACCTGCTGTGTCTCCTGAGCATCAACGAGCTATTTGAGGGCTATCTCGCCCTTGTTCCCGCGACGGCACCCAAGTCGGTAGCAAAGATCATCGAGACCTGCAGACGCCAGTTTGAGCGCCATCGCAATGGCAGCGAGATGAACGCCAGCATCGCGCAGTACTACGCGGCTCATTACAAAAATGACGGATGTGCCCCTGTCGAGCATCAGCTGCGGCTCGCCTACACCACGCCCGCCGCAACGCTCTATCGCTTTGGAGCCCTTGGCGCTTGCGAGCCGCACGAACAGGCAGCCTGCCCCACAACCGAGCTCGATCTCAGGCTCGGACGAACCCTGTAGCCCGCCAGCCCCTCCGCGGGCAACAATCCTATTCCACAACACAACCAACAGAAAGGAGTCCTCATGGACACCAATCATTCCCCCATCATCAGCCCCCTCACCATGCGTGAATCCGTCCGAGGCATCACACTCACCAGCATTTACGATGAGATGCTCGCCCGTCGCGAGCTCTCCGTCATGGGAAACATCGAAACCCCGATGGCCCACGACCTATGCCAGCAGATCCGCCTGCTCGATGCCACCGACCCCAGCCGCCCCATCACCATATTTGTCGCCAGCGCCGGCGGAAGCGTGCGATCGGGTCTTGCGATCTATGACGCCATGCGCCTCGCATCGTGCCCCATCCGCACCGTCTGCCTGGAATTCGCCGCGTCCATGGGCGCCGTGATCTTTATGGGCGGCGACGATCGCCGTATGGCGCCCCATGCAGAGCTCATGATTCACGACCCGCTGATCCCCCAGGGGGCAGGCGGCTCGGCACTTGCGCTGCAGGAAACCAGCCGGCGTCTCATGCAGACCCGCAAGACCCTCACGCAAATCCTCTCGGACCGCAGCGGCCTCACGCCCAAGCGCATCCAGTCCCTCACTGCAAAAGACACCTACCTTTCGGCCGAGCGCGCCGTCGAGCTCGGCTTTGCCCACGAAATCCTCTCGACCACCAAGGAGGTCGCCCATGTCTAACCTCGCCAGCCGCCTCGCCGCATCTGAGTCCGCATCGTCCACCATCCTTGCCAAAGATCGAACGCTTTCCTGCGACACCCGCCAAACGGGACTCAACAACAACGCACTTGTGATCGGCCCCTCGGGAGCCGGCAAGACCCGAAACGTCCTCAAGCCCAACCTGCTGCAAATGAACGCAAGCTACATCGTGCTCGACACCAAAGGCACGCTCTGTCGCGAAGTGGGACCCGTGCTGGCAGCCCACGGCTACCGCGTGCAATGTCTCAACTTCGCCGACCTCAACACCGTCCCGGCCCTTGCGCCCGGCATCGAGCGCTGCGGCTACAACCCCCTGAGGCACATTCGCCGCAAGGCGGACGGCAGGCCCAACCAGCAGGACATCCTCTCGGTGGCAAAGGCCATCTGCCCCATCGAGGACAACAACCAGCCTTTTTGGGATCATGCGGCGGCAAACCTGCTGTCGTGTCTTATCGCCTACGTCACCGAACAGCTACCCGCCGACGAGCAGACGATCAGCTCGGTCATCAAGCTGATCGAGCACCTGCAGGATGGTGCCACGGGTCGATTGTTTGACGACCTGATCACGACCGACCCCCAAAGCTATGCACTCTCGCTATGGCGGCGCTACGCCATTACGCAAAATGCCGAGCGCATGCACGCGAGCATCGTCGGCATCCTTGCCGAAAAGGTCATGTGTCTGGGATTCGACGGTGCGGCACAGCTCTATCGTGAGTGCCATCAGGTGGACTTCGCTTCCATGGGACACACCCCCTGCGCCCTGTTTGTAACCGTGAGCGATATTGACCGCAATCTCGATCCGCTGACCGGCCTCTTTATTTCGCAGGCGTTTATGGGCCTCATTCGTGAGGCCGATAGGCAGCCCGACGGCAGCCTGCCCGTGCCCGTGCGCTTTATGCTCGATGACTTCGCAAATCTGCAGATCCCCCAGATCGACAATGTGCTCTCGATTATCCGAAGCCGCAACATCTGGGCAACGCTGCTGCTGCAGTCGACCAACCAGCTCGATGCGCTCTATGGCGAGGCACGCGCACGCTCCATCATGGGCAACTGCGACACGCATCTGGTGCTGGCGTTCCAGGATCCCGAGAGTGCCCGGGTGTTTTCCGACCGCGCCGATGTGCTGCCCAGCACGCTCATGGCGACACCCGTCGACCGTTCCTGGCTGTTCGTCCGCGGCCACACTCCCGAACAGGTCGAGCGCTTTAGGCTCGAAGACCATCCACTCTACGGGGAGCTGCCCGAGGCGCAGCGAGGCCATGCGGAGGCCGAGATCTAGGCGCAGGGTTCTCGCAGCGCGCGGCGCCCCGGCGATGTTCCACAAAGGCCGTGCGCCCCGGGACCACGGCAAAGCAAAGGGGCCCGCATCCGATAGGATACGGGCCCCTGACTATAAGGCGCGATGCGTTAACAGCAGCGACTACTTGCGATGCGCGCGATAGAACTCGATGAGCGCTTGGGTCGAAGCGTCCTGCTCGGCCTTGGCGGCGTCGTCGTGGAAAGCCGGGGTGATCTGCTTGGCAAGCTGCTTGCCCAGCTCGACGCCCCACTGGTCGTAGGAGTCGATGCCCCAGACCGTGCCCTCGACAAACGTGATGTGCTCGTACAGGGCGATGAGCTCGCCGAGCGCAAACGGGGTCAGCGTGTCGCCGAAGATCGAGGTCGTCGGGCGGTTGCCCTCAAAGCAGCGGGCCGGGACGATCTGCTCGGGCGTACCCTCGGCGCGCACCTCATCGGCCGTCTTACCAAAGGCGAGCGCCTTGGTCTGGGCCAGGAAGTTGCCCAGGAACAGCTCGTGCACGTCCTGACCGCTGTCGGTCGCAGGGTTGGCGGTATTGGCAAAGGCGATAAAGTCGGCCGGGACCACCACGGTGCCCTGGTGCAGCAGCTGGTAGAAGGCATGCTGGCCGTTGGTGCCGGGCTCGCCCCAGAAGATCTCACCGGTATCGGAGGTCACAGCGCTGCCGTCCCAGCGGACGTGCTTGCCGTTCGACTCCATGGTGAGCTGCTGCAGGTAGGCCGGGAAACGGTGCAGGTACTGGCAGTACGGCAGCACGGCGTGGCTCTTGGAACCGAAGAAGTTGACGTACCAGACGTTGAGCAGGCCCATCAGCGCGACGGCGTTGTTCTCGAGCGGGGTGTTGCAGAAGTACTCGTCGATGGCGTGGAAGCCCTCAAGGAACTGCTGGAAGCGCTCGGGGCCGAGCACGACGATCAGCGACAGGCCCACGGCGGAGTCGACGGAGTAGCGGCCGCCGACCCAGTTCCAGAAGCCGAAGGCGTTGGCGGGGTCGATACCGAAGGCCTCGACCTTCTCGAGTGCGGTGGAAACGGCGACGAAGTGCTTTGCCACGGCCTCGGCGTTCTGCTCCTCGGAGCCGTCGATGGCGCCCTGAGCCTTGAGCTGCTCGAGCATCCAGGTCTTGACCTCGCGAGCGTTGGTGAGGGTCTCAAGCGTGGTGAAGGTCTTGGAGACGATGATCACGAGCGTGGTCTCGGGATCGAGGCCCTTGAGCTTCTCTGCCTGATCGTTGGGGTCGATGTTGGAGATATAGCGGCAGTCGATACCGGCGTCGGCATAGGGACGCAGAGCCTCGTAGGCCATGACCGGGCCCAGATCGGAGCCACCGATGCCGATGGACACCAGGTGCTCGATCCTCTTGCCGGTTACGCCCTTCCACTCACCGGAGCGCACGCGCTCGGCGAAGGCATACATGCGGTCGAGGACCTCGTGCACGTCGGCGACGACATCCTGGCCGTCAACGATGAGCTGGCCCTTCTCGCTTGCCGGACGGCGAAGCGCGGTGTGCAGAACAGCGCGGTCCTCGGTGGTGTTGATGTGCTCGCCGGAGAACATGGCGTCGCGGCGCTCCTCGAGCTTCACCTCGCGGGCAAGATCGCACAGCAGCTTGACGGTCTCATCGGTCACCAGGTTCTTGGACAGGTCAAAGTGCAGGTCACCAGCGTCAAAGCTCAGCTTGTTCACGCGCTCGGCATCGGCGGCGAACCAGGCCTTGAGGTCGATACCATCGGCCTCGAGCTTCTCCTGATGAGCCTCGAGTGCCTTCCAAGCGGCAGTCGACGTAGCATCGATAGGTGCGGCAACAGTTGCCATAGAGTCCTCCTCAGCATACGGGCGCACGCCTCCATGCACCCGGACATTCAGATGCCACTATTCTAGCGCAGGTCAAGACTACAATCAGCGAGCGTTGCCAATCGGCCCCCAAACGGCGACCGACCAAAAAGGGACAGGTCAATTTTGGCAGGTCAAACGCTTTACCTACAATAATTAACCTGTCCCTTTATGGCAAATATCAGGCCGCGGCGCAGACGCTACCGAGCAACTCTCGCAGAGGAGACCCAATGCCCTCAAGCAGTTCGGGAGCGATAATGGCAAAAACGGGAACCTCGCCGGCTCCCACGACGGCAGGCACCTTGCCCTCCGAGACAATACATCCATAAGGAACAAAACCGTCTTCGCCGGCATCGAGCGCCGCCATGCGACGCGCGAGTTCGCGCGCAAAGCCGGCAGTATCGGCATCGCCGATCGCCAGGACAAAGTCCACGCCTTCGTCGGTCGCCAGGGCCACGGCCTCGTCGATCAGCTCGTCTCCCCCATCGCCAACCGAGCCGCAGCGGAAAAGCACGCGCTCGAGCAGAGCTCGATCAACCGAGCCGAGTGCCGCCGAGACGAGCTCATCGCGCGTATGCTTGTCACCGCCCAGCACGACCAGCGCCTTGGTGCCACCGTAGTGAGCGACCAATCGTCCGCACCAGCGAGCCACGTCTCCATCCGCAACAAGGCGCGTCGGCATACCAAACCCATAGTTGACCATTATCCCCACAACCCTTCCGTGCTTTATGGTGGTATCGATCGTTAGGCTCATGCTACGAAGCGAGGTTTTCCGAGCTGTTTCGCACTCTTTAGAGCTGCGTTAAAACCCGATGCGGCCGCACGACCGTACCTGCCAAAAAGGGACAGGTTTTGACGGTGTCCGGACGAGCGGCTATTATCGAACATGTATTCGATAAGAACATGTGTTTGATGGGAGGACGCGTGGGGCACGAGCGTCACACCTATATCTGCATCGACCTCAAGACGTTTTACGCTAGCGTCGAGTGCGTTGACCGTGGGCTTAACCCGCTCACCACCAACCTGGTCGTTGCCGACGAATCGCGCGGGCGCACGACCATCTGTCTCGCTATCACGCAGGCCATGAAAGACCTCGGGATACATAACCGCTGCCGTTTGTTCGAGATTCCCGACGGCATCGACTACATCAAGGCCGTACCGCGCATGCAGCACTATATGGAGGTGTCGGCGCAAATCTACGGCATCTATCTGGAATACGTGAGTCCGCAAGACATTCACGTCTACTCAATTGACGAGTGCTTTATCGACGTGACACCCTATCTGGACCTCTATCACACCGATGCGGAAGGCTTCGCCTGCATGTTGCGCGACGAGGTCCTGGCACGCACCGGCATCACGGCGACGGTCGGCATCGGCCCCAACCTATTCCAGGCCAAGGTTGCACTCGATATCACCGCCAAGCACGTGCCCAGTCGCATCGGAAAACTCGACGACGAGACCTTTCGCAAGGAGATCTGGCCCCATCGCCCCATCACCGACATCTGGGGCATTGGCCCCGGCGTGGCTGCCCGCCTCGAAAAATACGGTGTCTACGATCTGATGGGTGTCGCCGCGCTCGACGAAAACCTACTTTACGACGAGCTCGGCGTCAATGCCGAGTATCTCATCGACCACGCCTTTGGGCGCGAACCGACAACCATCGCCGACATCCAGGCCTATCGCCCGCAGGCAATCTCAACTACCACAGGACAGGTGCTCTCGAAGGGCTATGCCTACGAGCAGGCCTACACCGTCCTGCGCGAGATGGTCGACAACGCCGTGTTGGACTTAGTCGATAAGCACGTGGTCTGTGACAGCATCTCGCTCTTTGTGGGTTATGCGAGCGAACGAGCCGACATACGCCGGCTCGATGCCAGCGGTACAGCGCAATATGTGGACGGATGCGGACACCTACGCTCGAGCACGTCGAGTATCGAACCCACCGCAACCGCCGGCCCCGAGCTCGCGCCCCGTGCGCCCAAGCCCGTCCAGCGCGATGACGAACGGCGCCGCCTGGTGCGCGAGGCGCAGGCAATCGATGGCATCTTTGTGGGAGATCACGGCGGCAAACCGCGCGGTGGCTATGCTGCGCTCTTTGCGCACTCCAACGCCTCGCGAAAGCTGCCCGAGCGCACCAATTCGTTTAAGAAGATCATGGGCTATTTCGATGAGCTCTGGACGCAGACTGTCGATCCCAAACGACCGGTCAAGCGCATCAACCTAGGATTTGGCAACCTCATGCCCGAGGAATTTGCCACTATCGACCTGTTCAGCGATGTTAAGGCCGATGAGCGCGAGCGCGACCTGGCGCGCGCCGTCCTGGCCGTGAAGAGCAAGTACGGCAAGAACGCGCTCGTCAAGGGATTAAGCTTTACCGCCGGCGCCACCGCACGCGAACGCAACGCTCAGGTAGGAGGACATCGTGCCTAAGTCCCAACAACAGCCGATGCGGCCGCCGACGCCTTTTGAACGTCTAGCGGACCCCGAGGGAAGACGTCGATCCGCCGACCCCAAGCTCACCGCCAACGGCGCCGTCCGCGCCGGCCGTGCCGCGCAGTTTATGCCCTTTGCCGCCCTCACGGGATACTACGAGCTTGTGCGCAAACAAGAGATCACTGTTGAGCCCAAATGCGAACTCACAGAAGAAAAAGCCCTCGAGCTTTCGAAAAAGCTCGAGGGCCTCAAACGCGGCGACCTGGTGCGCGTCACCTATTACGATATGTACGGCTATCGTAGTCGAACGGGCATTCTCGACGAAGTGTTACCCGCATTCAAGCTGCTCAAACTCAGGGATATCGCCATCGACTTCGACGATATCCAAGGCATCGAGCTGCGTGGTCGAACCTAGCGACGAGAACGCTTGCGCAAGACGAGGGCAATGCCAAGCACTGCGGCAGCTGCAACCAGCAATCCCAAGACCAGCGTGAGGGTCGAGTCGCCAGCGTGAGGCAGCGAGCCGTCCTTCGGAGCCTTCTTAGCGGTCGTCGAAACGGTCGTCGTGGTGCTGCTCGACTGGTCGTTGCCGCCCGTCTGGCTGCCACCAGGCTGATCGCCGCCACCCGGCTGCGAAGGATCGGTGGGCTCCGTCGGATCCGGAGTACCGGGATCAATCGGATTCTCCGAATTCTCCTTGCGCTGGATCCAAACCTGGCAGCCATAGAACGGGTTAGCGGTACCGAGGCACAGACCCTGGTTGGTCACCGCAAAGGTGCGCAGACCATGGTTATACGGATCGTTAAAGCCATTGGTCGTCAGCGTCGTAAAGTTCACGCCGTCCTCGGTCACATACATATCAAAGCCACGCTCGGCAGCGCGAAGGTAACACATGCACGTAAGCACGCTCTGCAGCTTCTTGAGATTCTCCTCGCTCAGCAGCTTATCGAGCGCATCCTGAATATCGCTCGGCAGCTCGGTGCCATAGGCATCCTCGTACTGCTGCTTCAGGCTCTCATAGCTATCGAGCATGTCCTGATACTGGTCGGCAAAGGACTTGAAGTACGCGATCTCGCTATCGATCTTCTGGACATAAGCGGCGTCGTCTTCAACGTCCGCGGACATCGTCGCGGTCTGATCGCAAAGATCGTCCGTGGCATCCTCTAGCGCATCGTTCAGGTCACCAAAGCCCTTAGCAACCTCGGTCTTCTCGTCGTCGACCTCGACGGCCTCAGCCTTCTCGTCATCGACCTCGGCGGCCTCGTTTGAATCATCGTCCGCAAGCGTGTTCACGGGAACGATGGGGTCGTCAGGCGATTTCTTGTCGAGCAGGTGATTGAGCAGGTCCCTAAGGCGCTGAACCTGAGAGGCCCACTCCTCGGGCGTCATATCGATAATGTCACCATTAGAGAACTGGCCGATCGGCTCAAGCAGGCTCGCGGTATCAAAGGTACCGATATACAGCTTGCCGTCGAACTTCTGCATGCGCCAAATGTACTGGTTCTCGTTTCGGCCAAAGCCCGAAGTCAGGCCGGAAATACCGCCCTCGGGGAACATGTCGGTGCGATCGCCAACGACGAGCTCCATGTTCTCGTCCTTGTCCATGCGATAGATGTTGACCGACTGCTCAAGATTGGCATTCACAAACGAGCAGTCAACGCCGCCCATGCTGCTCTTGCCGCTCTCGTCAGAATTGGACTTATTAAAGAGAATGCGCTCGAGGGCGATCTCCTCGTCGTTATATTCACCGATATAGAGGTAGTCGTTGTAGACGATGAGGTTGGCAGCACCAGAACGGGTGCGGGCAGGATCGATGCCAAAGCAATACTTTGCACCGTCCGCCTCCTGGTCGCCGACAATCGGAGTCCACGAATAGCTGCCGTCGGCGTTCTTGTCGCCACGGACCATGGCAAACGACTGCATGGAATTATCATCGGGGGCATTCTCGGGCGTACCGGTGCAGATGGTCGCATAGAGATGGCCATTGTACGAGACCATATCCCAAATGGCGCCGCCGTAGATGCTGTCCTGATAGCGAATCGCCGGATAGTTAAACAGCCTATCCGAGTTGGCAATCTCGGTGAAGCTCTCCTGGCCCTTCGAGGGGTCAGACGACGTCAGGATTGTCGACACAAACTTACCGGCCGCGTCTTTACCCACGTTGCTGATGACGAGCTGGCCATCATGGACGCACATACCGCGGATACCGGTTGAGATGCCCTGCTTGTAGGCAGCGCCGTAATCCTGCATGCTCGAAAGACCCTGATAGACGACCTTGTACTCATCCGTCTTAGGATCGATCTCATATACAGCAGGCAGACCGCTTTTGCCGCCATTGGTCCTAACGCTGCCGCAGAAATAGAGTTTGCCCTTATAGCTCACGGCATTGCGGAACAAAGGAGCGACGCCGTTGAGCGATTCAGAGAGCAGCAGCTTGGTCTCACCAGTCTTGGTATTGATCTTGACCAAGATGCCGCCGCTGTCCTTGTCGGCCGTGCCGTCCTCCTTCTTCTGTCCGTAGAAGAACGTGCCGTTAAACATGGCCTCCAGCGTCAGACGCATGGTCTCGGCATCAAAGGAATCGCCCAGCGTGCCGTTCATGAGCGTAAGCGTGTTGCCCATCGCCGCATAGCAGGTGCCCACATAAAGCCAGTCACCATAGCTCGCAGCCGCCCACGTGTAGCTCTGGCCGCGATCGCCTTCGTTGTTGGCAGTATTACCGTCGGCGCCCGGAACGGCAACGACACCGTCACCCTGATAGTCGACGATGCCATCCGGCTGCGACGTTCCTACCGTAGGATGCGAGAGCTTCTCAAAGGAATACCCATTTCCCGCATTGTAGGTAACGGAACCCGAAGCGTCTTCGGCGTGCGCCGGCAGCGGCGATACCAAGATAGCGGCAAGCGCTGCCACCAAGCCAAGTGTTCCCACTCGTCTCATAAGGTTATAGCCTCCCCTGTCCTAAAGCCCAGTTTTAGCATTCTTCATTTCTGTCCACGGTTAATTGCAATCTGAGCACAGCAATAATCAACGCGTAATTATACATCTGTAATTTTTTGGACGGGTTAACGGATGCTCAATTGGTAGCGAATTCCGCGCAAACCGTCACCAAGCTCCACTTTTGCCGCATCTAAAGGTTATTTTTTGCGCAAATTTTTGGATGCCGATAGTCACCATGGGCAGGAGGCCGGTACCCACCGGAGAGGGGAACGCCTACATTTTCATAACGTAATAGCCCGCGCCCCTCACCGCCGTCTCGAGCGTGTCGCGATCAACCGGGCGCTTCGAGCGCACGCGCGCTGTGTGGTCCGCGTACGTTACCGTTGCCCACACGCCGTCCAGCGCATTGAGAGCATTCTCAACGTTTTGAGCACAGCCATCGCAGCTCATGCCGCCGATGAGCAACTCATCGCTATAGGGGTAGTGGGACGGATCGGTATCCGTCACAACAACCTTTTTGGCCTTCTTGCCGCTCGCGCCATCGCTGCAACAACTCTTCCCGTGTGTCGAAGCGACAATGCGCCGCAGGCCAAAGAACATGCCAACGACAATCACGGCAAGCACAATGAGATTCGCAGGGTTGAGCAAGTCACTCATGCGTTCCCCTTTCAAGTAGCCCTATCTAGATACCCCCATGGGGTGTCCCCATCTTAACCCAAAAACATGTCCGTTCGGTCAATTAGTTTCCCTGTTTAAACTTTTTAGTTGACCAAGGCTTACTTTCGTGTATAAGTTTTCCTAGGCTAACAGTGAGGACCAGAAGGAGCGCCGTGACTCGAACCATAGACATTCCAACGTTTCAGGCAGCGGTCGTGCGCAACTGCTCCCCCACGCTCGCGAGCATCAAGCCGGCATCGCTCTTTACCTATCCCGGCGTTTACGCCAACCAAAACGGAAAACCCGGCGCCGCCCATATCGAAGGGCGACGCTCTCGCCTGCTCGCCGTCATAGCCCAATGCAACCGCGAGCTCCAGCCACTCGGGATCCATATGAGCGTTTTGGTCTGGCGCCCCTGCGGAGCGCTCATCTATGTGTACCGCCCTGCGGACCTCATGCGATACCTCTCCGACCCCCGCGCCACGACGGCGCTTGCCACCGAAGGTTACGATGTCCACAACCTGCCCGCATCGCTGGTGCATCTCGCCGCGCGCATCACACTGGCAAGCAGCAATGCCGCAGAAAGCGCCTATGACGGCAGCGTCTGCGCACTCGCGCGAAATAGGCACTGCGATACGGGGTGCATGTGCGAGTTCCCCCACGAAATTGGCTATTTTTTGGGCTATCCCTACGAAGATGTCCATCAGTTTATCGTCCAGCGCGGCGAGAACTACAAGGTCTTTGGGGCCTGGAAGGTCTACGAAAATGTCGAGCAGGCGCTTGCGACGTTTGATGCCTACCGTGCCTGCACCCAATACTTCACCTTTGTCTATCAGCAGGGCTGCAGCCTGGCGCAACTTGCCCAGGCAACCCGATAGAACGTACAAGCCGCGGCCTGCGCCGCACAACCGAAAGGACAAAACATGAGCAAGATCGCTGTCGTCTATTGGAGCGGCACGGGCAATACCGAGGCCATGGCAAACCTCGTCGCCGAAGGCGCCACGTCCGCGGGTGCCGAGACTGAGGTCATCCCCTGCGCCGACTTCTCTGCCGACAGGGCCGCCGACTACGACGCCTTCGCCTTCGGCTGCCCCGCCATGGGCTCCGAGGAACTCGAGTACGATGAGTTCCAGCCGATGTGGGACGAGGTCAAGGAGACTCTCGGCGACAAGAAGGTCGTCCTCTTTGGCTCCTATTCGTGGGCCGAGGGCGAATGGATGGACAACTGGAAGGCGGACGCCGACGAGGCGGGTGTTAACGTCGTCGATTCCGTCATCTGCTACGACGCCCCCGATGATGAGGGCGAAGCGGCCTGCAAGGCCCTGGGAGCGGAGCTGGCCTAACGAAGCCGTCAGAAAGCCGCAAGGCAACTGACAGCCGAGTACCGCATAGCAACAGTCACTCATGCCCAAACAAAAACGGGGGCCGGATACTATCCGGTCCCCGTTTGTTATATCGACAACCTCGATGCGCCGCTACGAGATATTGCCCAAGAACGCCTTGGTGCGCTCGCTCTTGGGGTGGTCGAAGACCTCGCTCGGCGTACCCTCTTCCACAATGACGCCGCCGTCCATAAAGACGACGCGGTCGGCGACATCGCGAGCAAAGCCCATCTCGTGCGTCACGACGATCATGGTCATACCGTCGCGCGCCAGGTCGCGCATGACCCCCAACACGTCGCGGACAAGCTCGGGATCGAGCGCCGACGTGGCCTCGTCAAAGAGCATGACGTGCGGGTTCATCGACAGGGCGCGGGCGATGGCGACGCGCTGCTGCTGGCCGCCCGAAAGCTCGGCCACCTTGCGCATCAGCTGCTTGTCGCTCAGCTCCACTTTTTTGCCCATTTCGCGGACGCGGCGGTCGATATCGGTTTTATTCACCTTGTTTACGCGCAGGCCGAAGGCGATATTTTCATAAACGCTCATCGTCGGGAACAGGGCATAATTCTGGAACACCATACCGATATTGCGTTTTTCCACCGGCATGTCGGTGATATCCTTGCCCTTAACGACCACGCGGCCCTGGGTGGGCTTGATGAAGCCGGTGATGGTGCGCAGCGTGGTGGTTTTTCCGCATCCGGAGGGGCCTAAGAAAGTATAAAACTGTCCCTCCTGGACGTGAATATTGATGTCCTTCAGCGCCGTAAAATCGCCGAACTTTACTTCGATTCCCGTCAAATTAATCATAGCGATCTTCCCCACTTATCGTCTCAAATGTAAAACGGGGCAAGGGCATAGCAAGCCCTTGCCCCAGGAATAACCCGTTCTTTTATCTTACGGCAGGTATTCCAGCGTGATCTTTTCGCACCAGGCGTCAATGTTCTTGGCAACCAGCGCCCAATCGATGTTCTGAGCGGGGATGGAGCACAGCTCGCGCTGGAAGGGATCAGCCTTTTCCGCAGCGATTTCGTTGGCGGGCATGGTGCCAAACTTCTCAGCCCATTCGCCCTGGATCTGGGCAGAGCCGAACCACTCGACGAAGCGGAGCGCTTCTTCCATGTTCTTGGTGCCGTTGATGATGCCGATGCCTTCAACCGCGTAGGGGATGCCAACCTCGGGCTTGGCAACGCCGGTGGAGGTGCCGTACATTTCATCGTACTGGATAACGCCGGAGGACCACATCTGGCACATCAGCACGGGGGAGTTGGGGTTGGCAATCTGCGCGTAGGAGTCAACGCCCTCTTCGTTGGGCACGCCATGCTGATAGTAAGCAG
>DBFSAO010000011.1:0-31105 GCA_048500675.1 Collinsella sp. | reverse complement strand
TTTGCCTCGTTCACCAATCCGGGCGGTGGCTATATTCAGGGTTATCTGGGCCAGGAGGCCACGCTGTGCGCCGATTCGTATCTGTACAACGTTCTCGATAAGCAGCGCAAATGGTACGGCGAGAACCGTCGCCGCAACATCAACTGCGAGCTTTACCGAAACCGTGCGCTGGTGGTGCCTGCGGTGCGCTTCGACCGCAACCACGTGCATGCATACGCCGACGTGATCGTGGCCGCCGCGCCCAACGTTAAGCGCGCCCGCCAGGAGTATCGCGTGAGCGACGATGCTCTGCTGGATGCCCTGCGCGACCGCATTCGCTTTGTGCTTGCCATCTGCGACGAGCTAGGTCGCGAGAAGCTCGTGCTGGGCGCTTGGGGCTGCGACAACAACGGCTTTGACGCAGAGGCCGTGGCCGAGCTCTTCCGCAAGGAGCTCGCGTCGGGCGACTTTAAGGTCAAGCAAGTCTTCTTTGCCGTGCCTTCTACGCGCTGGGATGAGGATTTTGCCAAGTTCGAGCACGTGCTGGCAAACTTCCCCGAGCGCAACGAGGAGTCCTATGCCCAGGTTGCCGCTCGCGCTGCGGCAGCTCGCGCCGCCGAGCAGACCCAGGCTGCTACCGAGGATGATGAGGACGAGGACGATTGGCGCAAGTACCTGTAATCGGTACGTGCTGACAGATAGGTCGAGCCGGCGGGAGAGGCTGCTTCCGTCGGCTTTTTACTGAGCGAGGGGCTTACGATGAAAAACGTTCTATGCTTTGGCGACAGCAACACCTATGGTTACGATCCGGCGGGCATGCGCGACGGCACCGCGGTGCGCTATGCGCAGGATGTGCGCTGGTGCGGCGTGGCCCAACGTGACTTAGGCGAGGGCTGGCATGTAATTGAAGAAGGCCTCAACGGCCGCACGACGGTACGCGACGACATGTGCCATCTGGACACCAATCTTAACGGCATCCGCGCACTTCCGATGCTGCTCGAGGCCCATAAGCCGCTGGACGCCATTGTGATCATGCTGGGCACCAACGACTGTAAGACGGTCTTTAACGTGACAGCTTCCGATATCGCCCGTGGCGCCATGGCGCTGATTCGCGCCGTCCGCGCGTTTCCGTGGACCGACGCTGCGCCTTGTCCACGCATTCTGCTGATGGCGCCTATCAAGATTAAGCCGCAGATCGCCGACGTATATATGACCGATTTTGACGAGCATTCCGTAGAAGCCTCGGAACATTTTGGTGAGTACTACGCGCATGTGGCTGAGCAGTTTGGCTGCGACTTTTTGAATGCAGCCGACTTTGCCGAGCCGGGCGATATCGACTATCTGCATATGATGCCCGAAAGCCATGAGAGCCTGGGTCACGCCGTGGCGGCCAAGCTCCAAGAGATGCTCGGAGAGTAGCGCGACCCCAAACCACCACAATAGTTCTCCTTGCGACGGCTTGTTTCGTTGGTTTGCTTTGATCTGTAACAGTTGTAAGGCCAAAAACGGGCTAGATGTTACAGATTAAGATTATTTAGGTCGATATCGGTCGTTTGTCTCGATCTGTAACATCTAGGGTCGATTTTGCCGAGTTACTGTTACACATCGAGATTATCTTCTCAGTGGAATTTGGATGTCTCGATTTGTAACGGGTGGGCCGAAAAATGGACTCTAACTGTTACAGATCGAGATGTTTGTGGGAACCACCGCAAGGGTGCCTGTCCCCTTTGCGGTGGTTTTGGACTGCGAATCTTAATACTGCCACATGTGGTTGACGGGGCCGGAGCCTTTGCCCATGTTCAGGCCGGCGGCCAGAGCGCCTGTCAGGTAGGCCTTGCCAGCGTTGACGGCATCGGCAAGATCCATACCCTGGGCCAGCGCGCAGGCAATGGCGGACGAGAGCGTGCAGCCGGTGCCGTGTGTGTTATTGGTATCGATACGCTTGTGGCGGAACCACGTGGTGAGTGGATCTCCCAGATGGTTGCCCTCGTCATCGAGCGGCGCGGGTTCGGCCAGTACATCGTTGGCCTCGTTGACAAGATGCCCACCCTTAACGAGGGATGCGCAACCAAAGCGGCGGGTGAGGAGCATGGCAGCATTTTGCTGCGTGCGCTCGGAGTCGACCTCGTAGTCGAGCAGGGCCATGGCCTCGGGAATATTGGGCGTGATAACCGTCGCCAGCGGGAACAGGCGGCGGGTGAGCGCCTCGGCGGCATCTTCGGCAATCAGCCGCGCGCCCGAGGTGGCGACCATGACGGGGTCGACGACCACGTTCGTTGCGTTCCAGGCGCTCAAGCGGTCGGCGATGACTTCGATAATCTCGACAGAAGAAACCATGCCGATCTTGACGGCGCTCGGGCGGATATCGTCAAAAACGGCGTCAATTTGCGCGGCTACGATATCTGGCGAGATATCCTGTACGGCGGTGACGCCCAGCGTGTTTTGCGCTGTGATGGCGGTGATGGCCGTCTCGGCATACAGGCGGTGCGCCGTGATGGTCTTGATGTCGGCCTGAATGCCGGCGCCGCCGCTGGAATCGGATCCCGCGATGGACAGGACGGCAGGTACCTTACTACGATCCATGTTCGCTCCCTTGTTCGGTCGGAATCAAATGGGTCTTTAAGCCAGCATTATAAAGATGCCCGGGCCGACTCTATGTCGAACCCGGGCGGGCGATGCAATCTTTACGCAAATGCAAGCAAATGTTCACACGTCAACAATTGACAGGCACCAGCTCGCCGCCAGAGGCGGCCGCGGCGACAGGGTTAGTCCTCTATGCCGAGGTCGATCGTGGTGCCCTCGAAGATCTTGTTGACGGTGCGGACGGCGCACATCTTGCCACACATGGTGCAAGTGCCCTCGGTGGCGGCGGGGGACTCCTCGTAGCGCTTCTTGCCCGTAACCGGGTCGAGCGCGCACTCCCACATGGCGTCCCAGTCAAGCTTGCGGCGTGCCTGGCCCATCTTGTCGTCCATGTCGCGGGCGTGCGGCACCTTTTTGGCGATGTCGGCGGCGTGTGCGGCGATCTTGGTGGCCATGAGGCCGTCGAGCACATCCTGGGCGTTGGGCAGGCATAGGTGCTCTGCCGGTGTCACGTAGCACAGGAAGTCGGCACCGGAGCTGGCGGAGATGGCGCCGCCGATGGCAGCGGTGATGTGGTCGTAACCCACGCCGATATCGGTCACCAGCGGCCCGAGCACATAGAACGGAGCATTGTGGCACAGGCGTTTCTGCAGTTTCATGTTGGCGGCGATCTCGTCGAGCGCCATATGACCCGGGCCCTCGACCATGACCTGGACGCCGGCGGCCCAAGCGCGCTTGCACAGCTTGCCCAGCTCGATCATCTCAGCGGTCTCGGTGGCGTCGTTGGAGTCGTAGAGGCAGCCCGGGCGGCAGGAGTCGCCGAGCGAAATCGTCACGTCGTACTCGTGGCAAATCTCGAGCAACTCGTCGTAGAACTCATAGAATGGGTTCTCGTTACCGGTGACCTCCATCCAGCCAAACAGCAGTGAGCCGCCACGGCTCACGATGTTCATCAGGCGGCCGGTCTCCTTAAAGGTCTTGGTGACCGACTTGTTTATGCCGCAGTGGATGGTCATAAAGTCCACGCCGTCCTCGGCATGCGCGCGCACGACTTCGAACAGGTCGTCCTTGGTGAGCTTGACCAGCGGCTTTTCCATGTAGCCGATGGCGTCGTACATGGGGACGGTGCCTACCATGAGCGGCGTCTCGTCGATGAGCTGCTGGCGGAACTGGCGTGTCTTGCCCGAGTTGGAGAGGTCCATGATGGCGTCGGCGCCAAAGTCCTCGGCGATCTTGACCTTCTTCCATTCCTCGGCGGCATCGGCCTTGTCGCCCGAGATGCCCAGGTTCACGTTGACCTTGGTGGACAGGCCCTCACCGACGCCAAAGGCGCGCATGCCCTTTTTGATGTGCACGATGTTGGCGGGAATGGCGATGCGGCCGTCGGCCACGCGCTCGCGGATGTACTCGGGGTCGCGATGCTCGCGCTCGGCGACCTCCTTCATCTGCGGTGTGATCTGCCCGGCGCGGGCGAAGTCGATTTGCGTGACGAGCTTGGGCTCGGTCTGTGTGCTCATTGGCACGGCTCCCTTCGTTGGCATTACCCATATCAGGTTTGCGGGTCAGGGCGGGCGCGCCCAGTCTCAGCCTGCCGTCTTGTCCTGCAAGCTCCCCGTTTATGTAATGGGCTCAAGTATAGCTCGAATGGGTACGATTGGCCTAACGAGCGTGCCTGTGGGGAGGCGTACATGGAAGACAAGCATCTATATCGAGAGACGCAATGGGATGTATCGGCCGAGGAAAGCCGTGCGCACCATGGGTTGGTCGCGATTGGTTTTGCGGTGCTTGCCGTGCTGGTGATTGCCTTTTGTATTTGGACGTTCGGCGGTCGTGGCGGCGCCGCCTGGGAGTTTGAAGCCGACGAGGGCCTGCCGATTATGACCATGAAAGTTTCTGGTGGCAACACGGTTGCCGCACCCGGCGACTATTGGTATCCGTGCGACGAGTTTGTGCAGCTGCAGCTGAGCGGCGGGTCTATTCCTGGCGAGGAAATCGAACGCGTGACGTTTGATGCGGCAATCAAAACACTCACGGTGAAGCTCAAAGATCAAGGGGGCGTGCCCACGACCATGGATATCGCTCTGACGGAGTGGCGTCTGGAACCTCCGTCGGGCGTTACGGTATCCGACGTAGAGCACGTTAAGATTACCTACCAAGATGGCTCGACGAGCGAGATTGCAAAGGCCGATGGCTTGGCGGAGTAATGGGGTGTTTGGAAACGGCGGGCCTATTGTGCCTGCGCGTTCATGAAAACCAGGGTGTTTTTGTCTGAAAGCTCGGGGATGTGCCGATAGCCGATATTGAATGCGGTAAGTTCGCTTGCATCCTCGAGCTTGTTTTCTGCCATCCACCGCACCATGGAGCCGCGCGCCTTTTTGCTGGCGGTCGACCGTTGGATGGGCTTCCCGTTGCGGATACCCTCGCCAAAGAGGCACGTGACGGCTGTGGCGTCGCCCGCGAGGTGGGGCAGAACGGCTTTGGCATACTCTACGCTGGCGAGGTTGACGATCGTGGTGTTTGAACCTGCCGGGGCGATAACCCGCGCGAGCTTGTCGCTCCAAAACGCGTAGAGGTCTCGGGCATCGTCAACGGCGAGCTTCGCACCCATCTCCAGCCGATACGGTTCGACGGCATGAAAGGGGCGTACGCATCCGTAAAGGCCCGAGAGGATTCACAGATGGTCTTGCAGCCATGCGAGCTGCGCGGCATCCATCACCTCGGGTGCCATGCTCTGGTATTGAATGCCGTGATAGGACATGACGGCGGGGGAGGTATTGCGGGCGATATCGGGATTGTCGAGGTCGCCGTTTTCCAAGATGGGCTCGAACTCATGCAGGGTGTTGAGGCAAGGCCCCAGCAGTTTGTCACTCACGTTCCATAGCGCCTGCAGGCCGCCGCTGCCTTCATTTCGCTCAATATCTAGCAACGCGCGATGCAGTCGAGCCGTCTCGCGCGCAAAGGGCGGAATGCCCAGGACTTCAAAAGCATCTTGGGCCGAGCGCATCTGCTTGGCGGGCGAAATGATGACCTGCAGCATGGACTCTCCTCTGTCAAAAAGGAAGTTGCGGTGGAATACGGTCTGTTTTGGCCGTTTATAGGCCAGTTTAGTCCGTATTTCACCGCAAGTTATGAAGGGCTGGTTAGGCGCGCTCGAGGAAGGCCTTGTAGCCGCGGTAGGCCTCGTAGATATCGGCCTTGTTGGCGACCTCCCATAGGGCGTGCATGGACAGAACGGCAACGCCGGAGTCGATGACATTCATGCCGTACTTGGCCATGATGTAGGCGATGGTGCCGCCGCCACCTGCGTTGACGCGGCCGAGCTCACAGGTCTGGAAATCCACGCCTGCCTTGTCCATGATATCGCGGACGAGGGCCACATACTCGGCATCGGCGTCGTTGGAGCCGCCCTTGCCGCGGCTGCCCGTGTACTTGTTAAAGCACAGGCCGCGACCCATAAAGGCGGCGTTCTTGGTCTCGAACTTGGCGGCATAGCCCGGGTCGAAGCCGGCGGACACGTCAGAGGAGAGCATGCGGCTGCGGGCGAGCGCGCGGCGCAGGGCCAGCGGGCTACCCTCGCCGGCGAGCGTCATGATCTCGGCGACGGTGTTCTCGAAGAAGCGGCCCGTCATGCCGGTGGCACCCACGGAACCGATCTCCTCTTTGTCGACGATGAGCGTGATGCTCGTGCGCTCGACATTGGCCACATTGATCTGGGCGAGCATGGAGGGGTAAGCGCAGACGCGGTCGTCGTGACCATAGCCCAGAATCATGGAACGGTCGAGGCCCATGTCGCGGGCGGGGCCGGCGGGCACGACCTCGATCTCGGCGGAGAGGAAGTCCTCCTCCTCGACGCCGTACTGCTCCTTGAGGATGTCCAGGAACATCTGCTTGACGGGCTCCTTGGGGGCGTCCTTGTCGTCCTCATCGAACTTGACGGGACGGCCGCCCACGATCACGTCGAGAATCTCGGCATCGACGGCGTCCTTGGCAGGTTTGGACATCTGCTCGCTCGAGAGGTGGATCAGCAGGTCGGAGATGGTAAAGACCGGGTCGTCCGCCTTGTCGCCGATATTGATGTCGACGGTGGTACCGTCCTTTTTGCAGATGACGCCCACGAGTGCGAGCGGGGAGGCCACCCAGTGGTAGCTCTTGACGCCACCGTAGTAGTGCGTGTCGAGGTAGGCCATGTCGCCGGCCTCGAAGGCGGGGTTCTGCTTAAGGTCTAGGCGCGGCGAGTCCACGTGGGCGCCCAGGATGTTAAAGCCCTGCTCGAGCGGGGCGTTGCCCAGGTTGACGAGCATGAGGTCCTTGCCGTGATTGGCGGCGTACACCTTGTCGCCTGCCTTGAGCTCGCGGCCTTCGGCGATCACGGTCTCCAGGTCGACGTATCCCGCCTCCTCGGCCATCTTGATGCCGGTCTTGACGCACAGGCGCTCGGTCTTGTTCTCGCTCAAAAACTGCTTATAGCCGCGGCAAAGCTCCTCGAGCTCCTCGACTTGCTGTGGCGTGTACTTTTTCCATGCGCAGGGACGCTCCATGACGCAGGCTCCTTTCGGATCGATCGTGCTGGTTGATGTACCGTGAGCCATCGTATCACGCGCGGGCTCACGGTGGCGGGGGAGCTTGATGTGAGGTGGCCGCGGGGCGGGGAGCGTGTAAACTGGAGTGAGCAAACCGTGCCCAGCCCAAAGCGAGGTATTTAATATGTCTGACAAGCGCCGCACTTTTGCCGTTATCGACGGCAACTCGCTCATGCACCGCGCCTTTCACGCCGTGCCGCCGACCATGAACGCGCCGGACGGTCGCCCCACCAACGCGATCTTCGGCTTTCTGAACATGTTTCTTAAGATGATCGATGCCTTTAACCCCGACGGTGTGGTCGTGGCGTTTGATAAGGGCAAGCCGCGCGTGCGCATGGAGATGCTGCCGCAGTATAAGGCGCAGCGCCCGCCCATGGACCCCGACCTGCACGCGCAGTTCCCTATGATCAAGGAGCTGCTCACCGCGCTCAACGTGCCGATTCTGCAGTCTGAGGGCTGGGAAGGCGACGATATCCTGGGAACCATGGCGCGCTTGGGCGAGCAGGCCGGCTGCGACATGCTGCTGGTGACCGGCGACCGCGACATGTATCAACTCGTGACCGAGCACGTCAACGTGGTATCGACTCGCAAAGGCCTGTCCGACGTGGCGATTATGACGCCCGAGAGCGTGGATGACCTGTATCACGGCATTACGCCGGCGCTCGTGCCCGATTTTTACGGTCTAAAGGGCGATACGTCGGACAACATTCCGGGTGTACCGGGCATCGGCCCCAAAAAGGCGAGCGCGCTCATTGCGCAGTACGGTAGCCTGGACGAGGTTATCGCACACGCCGACGAGGTCAAGGGCAAGATGGGCGAGAACCTGCGTGCACACATCGACGACGCACTGCTGAGCCGTAAGGTGGCGACCATCCGCACCGATGCGCCCGTTGAGCTCGATTTTGGGGCGACGTCCTTCCCGGCGTTTTCTGCCGATGAGGTTTCCGCGGCACTGGGTACGCTCGGCATTACCGCCATGCAGAACCGTTTCTTGGCGCTGATCGGTGACGAGGGCGGGGCTGCTGCCTCCAGTGTGTTTGAGATACCTGCGATGGTTCGCGCAGCCGCCGGCGATGGTGACGCGCTTGGTGCCGTTGCGGCTGAGGTCTCCCGCGCGATTGATGCCGGCGAGTGGGTCGCCGCCGTGGTGGACGACGATAAGGAAGAGGGCGCGCTCTTTGGACTGACGCGCACGCTGTGGTTGGCGACGTCCAAGGGGCTCTTTGCGCTTGAGGAGGGCGACGGCGGTACCACTGCCGTAGTCGATGGCTTCAACTTCGCCCACGGCGTGATCGCCGGTGTGCTTGCGCGCCTGTTTATGGAGGGCTGCGTGGCGAGCCCGGATATGAAGGCGTTGCTGCATGAGCTTTCGCCCATCGATTCTTCGGAGCCCGAGCTCATGGATCCGCTGGCAGTCGACTCCACGCGCATCTTCGATACCGTGGTCGCTGCCTACCTGCTGGATTCCGATCGCTCCGAGTTCGATGAGGCATATCTTGCCGATACGTATCTGCAGATGGCGCTGCCTGCGGCGCGCGGTGCAGAGGATGCCGGTGAGGACGCTCCGGCGCCCGCCGCTCGCACGGCGGCCTTGACGCTGGCGCTGGTCGCACCGCTGCGCGACCGCATGGCCCGCGAGAATGCCGCCAACGTGTTCGATGGCATCGAGATGCCGCTCGTTCCGGTGCTTGCCAAGATGGAGCGCGCGGGCATGCTCGTGGACCCCGATCGCCTGCGCAGTCTGTCCGAGGGTCTGGCGACCCAGATCACCGAGGTCGAGCGCAGTATTCGCGACCTGGCGGGTGACGAGACCTTTAATATTGGCAGTCCTATGCAGCTGTCGCACGTGCTCTTTGATGTGATGGGGCTTCCGACCAAGGGTCTCAAGAAGACTAAGCGCGGCTATTATTCGACCAACGCCAAGGTGCTGAGCGACCTTGCCCGCGACCACGAAATCGTGCGTCTGATCTTGGATTGGCGTGAGAAGTCTAAGATCAAGTCCACCTATCTGGACACCCTGGGCCCGCTGCGCCGTGGTGACGGTCGCGTGCACACCACGTACAACCAGACCATCACGGCAACGGGGCGTCTGTCCTCGAGCGACCCGAACCTGCAGAACATCCCGACGCGCTCGGAGCTGGGTCGTACCGTCAAGACGGCGTTTTCGGCAGGCGAGGGAAGCGTCTTTTTGGCGGTGGACTACTCGCAGATCGAGCTGCGCCTGCTCGCGCATCTTTCGGGTGACGAGCATCTGGTGCGTGCCTTTAACGAGGGCGAGGACTTCCATGCCGAGACAGCCGCGCGCGTATTTGGCGTGCCGGTGTCCGAGGTAACGCCCGACCTGCGCAGCCGCGCCAAGGCCGTGAACTTTGGCATCGTGTACGGTCAGCAGGCCTATGGCCTGTCGCAGTCGCTGCATATTTCGATGGCCGAGGCGCGCGACATGATCGACCGCTACTACGAGGCCTACCCGGGCGTGCGTACGTTCCTCGATAACGTGGTGGCGCGCGCCAAGCAGACGGGCTACGCCGAGACCATGTACGGCCGCAGACGCCATATTCCCGAGCTCAAGGCCAAAAACCCGCAACTCCGCGGCTTTGGCGAGCGCACGGCCATGAACCACCCCATGCAGGGAACCGCCGCCGACATCATCAAGATCGCCATGGCCCGCGTAAGCCGCCGCCTGGAAGAAGAGGGCTTTGCCGCCCACATGATCTTGCAGGTACACGACGAACTGGACTTTGAGTGCCCCACCGATGAAGTCGAGCGCCTGACCACCATGGTCCGCGACGTCATGGAACACGTAGTAGACCTCCGCGTCCCCCTAATCGCCGAAGCCAGCACCGGCATAACCTGGGCCGACGCCAAATAGGGAAGTGCCCACAACCCTAAAGTAACCAAACCAGAAGGGGGCTCCTTGCCAACAAGGAGCCCCCTTCATTCCAAAAAATCAGCCAAGTATCTAGGCGCCAAGACGCCACCCAGACGGCGAGCAAGTCACCCAAGGACCTGGCCGGGCGAGGCGGGTAAGTTTTTCGTAGATTCCGCACGAGCCGGAAAGCACTTAATGTGCTTTCCGAGCGAGCCCAGGACCTGACCGAGCGAAAAACTTACCCGCCTCGCCCGGCCAGGTCCGACGAGCCACGTTAACAAGCCGCCAAGATGGCGTCGATGAGCGTCAGTACGCCCCCGTCGTTGTTGCTCGGAATGCGCCACTTGGCGTGCGCGTTCATGTGCTCCTCGGCATTGTCTACGATAAAGCTGTGACCGACGCGCTCCAGCATGGGGATGTCGTTGTACGTATCGCCCACGGCGGCGGCGTCGGCAATATCGATGCCCAGGTGTTCGCACAGGTGCGCGACGCCGGCGCCCTTGTCGACGCCCAGGTTCATAAAGTCGATCCACTCGCGCCCGGCGTTGGTGACGTAGAGCTTGTCCGAGAACTCGGGACTATAGGTCTCGCGGAAAGCGGGCTCGGCGTCGTAGCCGGGGAAGAAGACCGAAATCTTGTTGGACTCGAAATCAATGCCATCAAAGCTGTCGACGTAGTTGATTGTGTTGTAGTAGACGCTGATCTCGTCGTGGTATTGATGGTCGCGGGCAAGCACGTAGAACTCGTCGAAGCAGCAAAGGACGGGGACAGCGCGCGGATCCTCCGAGGCACGGCTCAAGACCTGCTGATACAGCTCCACGTCAATAGTGCTCTTATAGATATAGCTGCCGCGATAGATCACGCACGCTCCGTTGTCGGGACAAAAGGCGAGGCGGTTCTTGACGCCCTCGAACATCTCCTCGAGCTTGGGGGCGGGACGTCCGCTGGCGGGGCAGAATACGATGTCGGCGTCGGCGAGCTTGTCTAGGCGCTCATCAAGACCCTGGGGCAGCACGCGCTCGTCGGTCAGCAGCGTCTTGTCCATGTCGACGGCGAGAATCTTAATGTTTCCGATATTGGCGTCCGATTCGTAAGTTTGCATAAAAGCGAGCCTTTCGTTTCGAGATTGTTTCAGACGTTATAGCCATCAATTCGTAGTCGGGCGTATTTTCGCAGGAACGGAGCGTATTTGCACCACGCTTCACAAAGTAATGAAAAAACTTTTCAGAAATTTGAATTTGTCGCTTGTGCTGCGGGCACTTTAGCGTAATATAGCGACCATCGAAAACGGAGACGGAAAAACAACCGCTTACCGAGGAAAAGGTACCGTTTACGATATTAGAATTGCGCCCGGCGATAGGTGAAAGGAGAGGCAGATGCAGTTCGTAACGATCATCACCACTGCAGACAATGCCATCCGACGCCAGCGCGCAATTTCCCGACGACGATAACAATCGTCTCTGTCCGCATGGGGCGAATTGCCTCAACAGAGTCATTTTGAGGTCGTTGGGTTTTAGCACGACATTGCTGCATGTTTCTAGGGCATGTATGTGCTGATTTTTGCTATTTAACCTGATATTGCACGGTATATGACCTTGAAATGACTTGCAACTGACCGATGTTCTAACTAGCTACCAAGGGCGAAAGGAAACAGCCATGAGCAAGGAAAAAGTCGTTCTCGCATATTCCGGTGGTCTTGATACATCCGTATGTGTCAAGTGGCTCCAGGACGAGAAGAATCTCGATGTCGTTTGTGTCTGCGGCAACGTGGGCCAGGAAGAGACCGGACTGGATACCAAGAAGCAGAAGGCGCTCGACCTGGGCGTTCTCGATTGCCAGGTGCTCGACCTGCGCGACGAGTTCTCCGATGAGTTCCTGACCAAAGCCATTGCAGCAAACTCCATGTACGAGAACAAGTATCCGCTGCTCTCCGCCCTGTCTCGCCCGCTGCTTGCCAAGAAGCTTGTTGAGGTCGCCCACGAGTTTGGCGCGACTTACGTCGCCCACGGCTGCACCGGCAAGGGTAACGACCAGGTCCGTTTTGAGGCCGCCGTCAAGGCCCTCGACCCCGAGCTCAAGGTTATCGCCCCGGTTCGCGAGTGGGACCTGAAGTGTCGCCCCGACGAGGTCGCCTATGCCCACGCCCACAACGTGCCGGTTCCCGAGGGTGCCAACGACAACCCCTACTCCATCGACGACAACCTGTGGGGTCGTGCCATTGAGTGCGGTCACCTGGAGGATCCCTGGAATGAGCCGCTCGACGACGCTTGGGTTATGACCAAGAATCCCGAGGACACCCCGGACACCCCGACCTACACCGAGATTGAGTTTGAGGCCGGCAAGCCCGTCGCCGTCGACGGCAAGAAGATGAAGCTCTCTGAGATCGTCATCGCCCTCAACAAGATCTCCGGCGACAATGGCTTTGGCCGTCTCGATCTGGTCGAGGATCGCCTGGTGGGCCTTAAGAGTCGCGAGTGCTACGAGGTTCCCGGCGCCCTGACGCTCATCACCGCCCACAAGGCGCTCGAGGACATCTGCGTCGAGGGCGACCTGCTCAAGACCAAGATCAAGCTCGAGCAGGATTGGGCCACCGCCGTGTACAACGGCCAGTGGTACAGCCCGCTCAAGAACGCGCTCGATGCCTTTATGGCCGACACGCAAAAGTTCGTGACCGGCACTGTCCGTCTGAAGTTCTTTAAGGGCAACTGCCATGTCGTCGGCCGCAAGAGCCCCTTCAGCCTCTACGACTACGGTCTGGCTACCTACGACCGCGACACCACGTTTGACGAGAAGGCCAGCGCCGGCTTTATCGAGATCGATACGCTGTCGCTCAAGACGTGGGCAAAGGTCCAGGGCCCCAGCTCTGCTGCTGCCCAGGCCTAGCGCCTCCTTCCCTTGGTATCCGCGCGGCTCATCCGCGTGATACATAACGGGCGCACGGGGTCCCTACCTTTCGTTATGCTTGCTGACACTTCTTAACATCGGTGGCCCCTACGTTCCGCCCGCATATATGATGCCGCGTCTGCGGCTGAGTCCGAGCCCCGCCGGGGTTGTCCGGCGGGGCTCCTTCTATCAATTTGGCGGCTCTGTGCCTATATATATGAGGAGTATCCATTATGTTCAATGCTATCGCGCATGCTTTGCTTGCCCTCGCGCCCGAGTTCGATGCTGTAAGGGTCGAGGACGTTCCTATGAGCCTGAAGGCCTGGATCGATGGTTCGCAGGGCAACATCCGGAGGGAGACGTTGGGCGCCAAGTGCATGGTGCGTCACTTCTTTGCAAATTAGCCACATGGCCCCGCGCGCGGCAGGGAGTGTGTAAAACTAGCGGTTGATAAATCGCTTTAGCGACAGGGCACATTGCTTTGGACGCTTGTTTTGGTATTTGGAGAAAGGAGACGGTTCCATGGCTCTTTGGGGCGGTCGTTTTGAGGCGGGCGTGGCCGAGGTCACGCAGGAGTTTGGCGCGTCGCTGCCGGTCGACAAACATCTCTATAAGCAGGATATCGCCGGCTCTAAGGCGCATGCCAAGATGTTGGCCGCCCAGGGCATCATCAGTGCCGAGGACGAGCAGGCGATTGCCAAGGGCCTGACCGGAATCGAACAGGATATCGATGCCGGCAACTTTACCTTCGACATCAACGATGAGGACATTCATATGTCCATCGAGAGCGAGCTGACGCGTCGCATCGGCGAGGCTGGCAAGCGCTTGCATACTGGGCGTTCGCGCAACGACCAGGTGGCGACCGATACGCGCCTGGGCGTCAAGGCGCTGGCCAAGGAGCTCATGGAGGCCAATCTTGAGCTGCGCCATGTGCTGGTGGATGCGGCCAAGAAGTACGACAAGGTGATTCTGCCGGGCTACACGCATATGCAGCACGCTCAGCCCGTGCTGCTCTCGCATCATCTGCTGGCGTATTTCTGGATGTTCGCGCGCGACTTTACGCGCCTGAAGGCCGCCTTTGATGCCGCCGACAACTGCCCGCTTGGTGCTGCCGCGCTTGCCGGTACGAGCTATCCGCTCGATCGCCAGATGACGGCTGCCGAACTTGGCTTTGCGGGCGTGATCCCCAACTCGCTCGATGCGGTTTCCGACCGTGATTTCCTGCTCGATCTGCATTACGCCGGATCCGTCATGGCCATGCACCTGTCGCGTCTTTCCGAGGAGATCGTGCTGTGGTCGAGCTCCGAATTTGGCTTTATCACGCTTTCAGACTCCTACTCCACCGGCTCGTCTATCATGCCGCAGAAGAAGAATCCCGACTTTGCCGAGCTTATTCGCGGCAAGAGCGGCCGTGTGTATGGCAACCTGGTGCAGCTGCTCGTGACCATGAAGGGCCTGCCGCTTGCTTATAACAAGGATTTGCAGGAGGACAAGGAGGGCGCGCTCGATACCGCCCATACACTCATGCAGTGCCTGTCGGTTATGGCCGGTATGATTTCGACTTGGGCCGTCAACGAGGATGCCATGGCGCGCGAGTGCGGCGTGGGTCACCTTGCCGCCACCGATGTTGCCGATTACCTGGCTAAGCGTGGTCTGCCGTTCCGCGAGGCTCATGCCGTGGTGGGGCATCTGGTTCTGATGTGTGAGAAGCGCGGCTGCAATCTTGAGGACCTGCCGTTTGAGGTGTTCCAGGAGGCAAGCCCGCTCTTTGAGCGCGACATTACCGAGGCGCTCGACATCCCGTCGATTGTCGCCGCGCGCACGACCGAGGGCGGCACCGCCCCTGCCGCCGTTGCCGTGCAGCTTGATCGCGCCGAGGCACAGCTCGTGGCTGACGAGGGTGTGTTTGGATCGCTGACCAAGGTCGTCGAGATGGGCCACGGGGTAAAGTAGGGATTTGGCTGAAGCCGTTTTGGCCATTTATTGATAAATCGTTTTCACTTTACGGGCGCCTGCTGATGTGGGCGCCCGTATTTTGTTGCTATGGGGGAGGGGCTTGTCGAGAACTTCTGTAGGACCTTTGGGCAGGTTGTGAAGGGGTTACGTTCGCGGGCGGCAACCGACCGCCTGCTCTGTTCGATGCGGTTGATGGGCGGTCGGATGGTACTCTAATCGGGCTTCGAAACAGAAGTGACACATATGGAGCGCTTTAATAAATTGCAACGTTTCAATAAACAGCTTTTTGTTTAACTGCAGCTAAAACTCTGTTACGATGCAGTCCAGGCGGGTGCCGGAATGGGACTTGGGCACGCGCGAACCTACTTGAAAGGCTACTTTTATGGCTATCGAGAAGACCTTCATCATGATTAAGCCCGACGCCGTGCGCGACCGCAAGATCGGCGAGATCGTTGCTCGCATTGAGCGCAGCGGCCTTGTCATCGAGCGCATGGAGATGACCACGCTCGAGCGCGCTACCGTCGAGGAGCACTACGCCCATCTGGCCGACAAGCCCTTCTTTGGCGGTCTCTGCGACTTTATGACGAGCGGTCCGGTCGTCAAGATGGTCGTTTCCGGTCTCTCCGCTGTTGCTAAGATGCGCACCCTCATGGGCGCTACCAACCCGCTTGAGGCTGCTCCTGGTACCATCCGCGGCGACTTTGCCGTCGATGTCAACGCCAACGTGATCCACGGCTCCGACTGCCTGGAGAACGCCGAGATTGAGATCAAGCGCTTCTTTGGCTAAACCAGCTTTGACTCCTTAAAGCTGTTAGCGTGTGGCTTGGGCGCCGCGGAACTCCATCCGCGGCGCCCTTTTATTCCAAAATCTATGCAGGGGCCCGCTCGGTCATGTGTTCCGAGCGGGCCCCTGCTGTTAGCTTGTGGCACTGAATAGTTTAGGCTTCGTCGACGATCTTAAGGCCGCGCGTGTGATCGATCTCGTTGAGGAGGTTAACGCGACGCTCGTGACGACCACCCTCAAACTCGGCGTCGAGCCACTCGTCGACGATCATCTTGGCGAGCTCGGAGCCCACGACGCGGGCGCCAAAAGCGAGCACGTTGGTATTGTTGTGCATGCGGGAGAGCTTGGCGCTGAAGGGCTCGGAGCACACGACGGCGCGTACGCCCTCGACCTTGTTGGCAGCCAGGCTAATCCCGACGCCGGTGCCGCAGATCAGGATGCCCAGATCGACGTCGCCGTTGGCAACGGCCTTACCCACCTTGTAGCCGGCGATGGGGTAGTCAAAGCTCTCGGAGGTGTCGGTGCCAAAGTTCACGACCTCGCAGCCGCGCTCCTTCAGGTGCTCGGAGATGATGTTCTTGAGCTCGACGGCGGCGTGGTCGTTACCGATACCGATCTTCATGGATGGTTCCTCTCTGGTCTGTGCGGCGCAAATGCTAAAGGTGTTTACCGCGTTCGACTGCATGATAGCGCGACTTTTGCGTAAACGCTCGAGCGTTTTTTGGTCAAACGCTTTAGCAGGCAACAAGACTGGCTTCTCGTGAATGAATGTCGTCAGTTTGCGCTTGAGCGCCGTCTGCCGGAACCATGGTTGCGGTTTTTGATGCATTGTTATCAAATAAAGGAGCTAACTATTTTGAGAGCCCAGCCCGTTATGCAAGCAGGAGATACCTATGCCTATCGATTCCATCCGTGATGCCGCGTTTTGCGATGTTTTGAACCGCGAGCTTGTCTGCGCGCTCGGCTGTACCGAGCCTATTGCCGTTGCCTATGCAGCAGCGCTGGCGAGCCAGACGCTCGGTTGCGAGCCCGATCATATGGATGTTGCCTGCTCGGGCAACATCATCAAGAACGTCAAGAGCGTGACCGTGCCCAACTCGGGCGGTATGCACGGTATTGAGGCCGCAGCCGTGCTGGGTGCCGTGGGCGGCGACGCTAAGAGCGCGCTCGAGGTGCTCGAGAGCGTTGACGATGAAGACCGTGCTCGCGTGGCCGAGCTCCTCGCCGACGCCGGCTACTGCGATGTGTCGCTTGTCGAGGGTGTGCCCAACCTCTACATCAAGGTGACTGCGACGGCCGGGGGCCATACCGCGGTCGTCGAGATTACCGATCACCACACCAATGTCACGTGCCATACGCTCGACGGTATTCCGGTATGCGGCAAGTCGGCGGGGGAGTGTGCCGCCTGCGCCGAGCGCGTGGTGGCCGAGCGTGCGGCAGATAACGCCGATACTCCTATGAGCATTGAGTCCATCATCGACTTTATCGAGGACGGTGACATTGAGGACGCCCGCGCTGCCGTTGAGCGTCAGATTGAGCTGAACGGCGCGATCAGTGCCGAGGGTCTCGCGCACGCTTGGGGTGCCGAGGTGGGCCGTACACTGCTGGGCGCTCGTGCCGATGACGTCGCCTGCCGTGCCCGTGCCCGTGCAGCCGCCGGGTCCGACGCCCGCATGAACGGCTGCGCATTGCCGGTCGCCATTGTGTGCGGCTCGGGTAATCAGGGCATTACCTGCGCATTGCCCGTCATGGAGTATGCTGAGTTCCTGCGCTGCGACCACGAGCGCTTGGTGCGCGCCGTGATGCTGTCCGATCTTATCGCCGTGCATATCAAGAGCTATATTGGTGCGCTCTCGGCGTTTTGCGGTGCTATTTGCGCCGCGTGCGGCGCCGGCGCCGCGATTACCTGGCTGTGTGGCGGCACGCGCGAGCAGATCGGCGCGACAGTCTCGAACACGCTCGGCAACGTTGGCGGCATCGTGTGCGATGGCGCCAAGGCAAGCTGCGCCGCCAAGATTTCCGCTGCCGTCGATGCGGCGATTCTGGGCCATGATATGGCCATGCAAGGCCGCGGCTTCCGCGCCGGCGAGGGCCTGATCCAAGATACCGTTGAGCAGACAATCGCCAGTATGGGCTACGTAGGCCGTGTAGGCATGAAGGACACCGACGTCGAGATCCTCAACATCATGATCGGCAAAACCCAGGTGTGCTAGTTACGCGGTTTTACCAAACCGCGTAACCAGTCGACGCTGCAAACGCCCCTAAGCGGCAATCTGCCTTTCAATCGTCGGGCATGGCCAGAAGGCCTATGCCCTTCTCTTTCAAGGCACATTGCTCGCTTAGGGGCGTTTTCGCTGACTTATGCTCAACCTGTGGCGCTTTTTTTGGAGCGAGGGAGGGGTCCTATGACAGTTCGTCGGCTATTTGGTGTTCGTAGAAGGCTTCGATTACGGCGTTGAAGTCGCGGGCGAAGTCTTCCATGGTTCCGTGCCAGGTGGCTCGGCTGGGCTTGCCCTGGCCCACAAAGGCGGTTTGGATGCCGCAATCGGGGGACGGGAAGTCGCGTTTGGGATCGTTACCCACCATAAGGACCTCGTGTGGCTCGAGCCCCATCACCTGAAGCTGCTCTAGATAGTAGGTGGCATCGGGCTTGCAGCGGGTGGCGTTTCCCATGTGCGTCACGAGCTCAAAGGGGGCGTCGGCAAGGTCGCCCCAGCCCATGCGGCACTCGATGGCCCCCTGGGGAAAGCTGGGGTTGGTAAAGAGCGCGCAACGCAGTCCAGCGTCCTGTACGGCCTTGAGCGCGGCGTGCGCGCCCGGCATGGCGTGGGCGTTAATGACATCGTCGTTCTTGTACGGAAGAACTTCGCGGTCATAGTAGGTAAACGCCTCGTAGATGAGGGGATCGGAGAGGCAGATCCCGCATCGGCGCTCGACCTCTTCTTGGTAAAACTCAAGATTGGTGCGGTTGTCCGTGCCGCTGCGGCGATTGGCGTTGAGGTCGACCAGGATGGTGCCGAGGCGCGCCATCGTGCCACCGCGGCTGCGGTGCCCGATATCCGCGAGCATCGATGAGACATCCTTAAAATAGCGAAGGATGAACGCGTTGAGGTTGATGCTGAGAAGCGTCTCGTCCATATCGAAAACGACTGCTTTGAGCACGCGGGCACCTTTCTCGTAAATTTGATCTAGAGTCGTTGGCTCCGGATACTTTACCCCAAAGCCAAATGCCTGGCTGGTTATCGTCAAGTTGTGGAGACGTGTGTTCATAAGATTACGAAAAAGTCTCCACACGAGTAAAAAATCGCAGTTCACGCTTGAAATCGAACTCATTTCCCCGTAACCTATACGAACGTGATTGCATAAGCGTCACATTAGTATCTGTCGGCTCCCGAGTGTTCCTAAACGTTGTGTGCTTGTCGCACCCTTCTGTAGGTCCTAGCAATCGGGGCCCCGTAGTTCGAAAGGGGTCCACCTTTGAGTGAGATTCAGAACTCGTCCATTTTCTCTCTTGACGATGTCAACGAGGAGGAGATGAACAACCTCATCGACGGTACGATTACCGACTTTGATGAGGGCGATCTCGTTAACGGCACTGTCGTTAAGATCGAGCATGACGAGGTGCTCGTTGACATCGGATTCAAGTCCGAGGGCGTTATCCCGGTCCGCGAGCTGTCCATCCGCAAGGACGCTAACCCTGCAGACATCGTTGCACTCGGTGATCCCATCGAGGCTCTGGTTCTCCAGAAGGAGGACAAGGACGGTCGTCTGGTCCTGTCCAAGAAGCGTGCCGAGTACGAGCGTGCTTGGAACCGCATCGAGGAGAAGTTCAACTCCGGCGAGAACGTCGAGGGCGAGGTTATCGAGGTTGTCAAGGGCGGCCTGATCCTCGACATCGGCCTGCGTGGCTTCCTGCCCGCTTCCCTCGTCGACCTCCGTCGCGTCAAGGACCTCACCTCCTACATGGGCACCCGCATCGAGGCTCGCGTCATCGAGATGGACCGCAACCGCAACAACGTCGTCCTCTCCCGTCGCGTCGTTCTCGAGGAGTCCCGTAAGGCCGAGCGCTCCGAGATCCTGTCCAAGCTCAAGTCTGGCATGCGTCTCCAGGGCACCGTTTCCTCCATCGTCGACTTCGGCGCCTTCGTCGACCTCGGCGGTATCGACGGCCTCATCCACATCTCCGAGCTCTCCTGGAACCACGTCAACCATCCTTCCGAGGTTGTCAAGGTCGGCCAGGAGGTCGAGGTCGAGGTTCTCGACGTCGATCTCAACCGCGAGCGCATCTCCCTGGGTCTCAAGCAGACCACCGAGGATCCGTGGCGCGCACTGGTCAAGAAGTACCCCGTCGGCGCTATCGTCGAGGGCACTGTGACCAAGCTTGTCCCGTTCGGCGCTTTCGTCGACCTGGGCGAGGGCATCGAGGGCCTGGTGCACATCTCCGAGATGGCCAACAAGCACGTCGATCAGCCTTCTCAGGTCACCCACGTGGGCGACAAGGTTCAGGTCAAGGTCATGGAGATCGACCTCGACCGTCGTCGTATCTCCCTGTCCATGAAGTCTGCTGCTGAGACCCTGGGCGTCGAGATCGAGGTTACCCCGCTGCCTTCCGAGAAGAAGGACGAGGAGACCGACGCCGAGTAAATCGGTTTGACGATCACTTGTTTTAAGGGATCCGTTCGTAATGGACGGGTCCCTTTTTGCATTTGGTGCCGAGATACGCGATGCTGCCCATGCTGTACACAGGCTATTTGGTTGTCGGTGCATGAAAAAATGCCGACATCCCGCCTCGGGGAGGAGGCGGGAACACACCGAGTAGACGGAGGGGTGCGGAGCGCGGTCGCGTCTCGACTGACGACGTTGCCCATCGACAACCCTATTGTACTGCATGGCGTGGTTCTTGGTTTATCGTGTCGAACGCTTGTGTTGTACCATTGCCTGCGGCAACGGTGTGCTACACTCTTGCACTGCTGAGTGGGCCAGACGGTCGCGCGATGTGCTGCTTGCAGCACGCGTGAGGAAAGTCCGGGCTCCAGAGGGCGGGATGCCGGCTAACGGCCGGGCGGAGTGATCCGACGGAAAGCGCCGCAGAAAAGAAGACTCCCACCTGCGCCGCAAGGCGTAAAGGGAAAAGCTGAAACGGTGGTGTAAGAGACCACCAGCGTCGTGGTAACACGGCGGCTTGGCAAGCCCCATCCGGAGCAAGCGCGAATAGGAACGCTATGGGCCGGCCCGGTCCGCGTTCGGGTAGCGTGCGTGGAGCTGCACGGTAACGTGCAGACAAGATAAATGACCGTTCACGACAGAACCCGGCTTATGGGCCCACTCAGCAACTATGTTGACGCTGCGACGGCGTCAGCTGGCCGATTTGGCGCTCATTCGTCGGTCGCCGCCATAAGGCGTGCTCCCTCCTCTTTCGGGCCAAATCGACTCAGCTGACGCCGTCTCGCTGCTTGTGCCTGATCATCGGCAGCCTCATTTCTGTTGCAATCTCGTCTTTCAAGGCACCTTGCTCGCGCTGACGGGTTCTCGCTTTCGTTGACGGATTCATCGGCGCCGTCATCCTTGACGTCTCACTGTTTTTGCCTGGTCATTGGCGTTGCCGTTCTATTTACTGGGGTTATCGGTACGGTCTTTGCCGTATTATTGAGGCTGTTTGTTGCTGCGCTTTATTTTGTTGAGGGGCTTTGTTGGACAGCTATTTTACTCTGCAATCGAATATTGAGGTTTCGGGCGAATTTGTGGACCGCAAGAGCCGGTTTATTGCCCAGCTGGTCCATATTGAGTCCGAGGATGAGGCGAATGCCTTTATTGAGATGGTTCGCAAGCGCCATTACGACGCTCGACACAATGTTCCCGCGTGGATTTTGGTCGATGGACGCGAGCGCCAGAGCGATGACGGCGAGCCGAGCCGCACGAGCGGTATGCCGACGCTCGAGGTGTTGCGCGGTGCAGGGCTCAAAAATGTTTGCTGCGTGGTGACGCGCTATTTTGGCGGAACGTTGCTGGGGCCTGGTGGCTTGGTGCGTGCCTACACTGCGGCGACGCAGGCGGCGGTGGCCGCGGCTCAGGAGGCCGGACAGATCGTCGAGATGACAAGTGTTGTGCCCGTTGATGTTCATGTGGCCTATCCGCAATACGAGCAGGTGCTTCGCCTGGCGCAGGATTCGGGTGCCAAGGTTTCGGATACCGATTACACGGATGCCGTGACGATTCATTTGGTGTTTAAAGCGGGGGAGCAGGAGCCGTTTTGCGCTAAGATGCGCGAGCTTATGGCGGGGCGCGAGGAGATCGAGGTCGCCGCTCCCGAATTTGCCGAGTTCTAACGACGGCGGCCGGCGCGCTTTGGATAGATCCCAAGCGCGCCGGCCGCCGTTTTATGTCGCAGCTGTTTACTCGGCAAGCTGCTTTAGCACATCACAGGCGATCTCGATGGCATCGTCGATGCAACCAGGGCAGCTGCGGAGCGGACCCTTATCCGATCCGATGCCCTTGAGCGTGCCGCAGACGGTCGTCGTGTTCTTCTCGTCAAAACGCTTGGCGATTTCGCGCGACAGCTTGTAGGTCTGGCCCTTGGTCTTGGGGTTTTCCATGCCGTCGCTCATTACAAAGCCCATGATGGCCACGGCTCCCGAGATGGCGCCGCAGGTTTCGGTCATGCCGCCCATGCCGGCACCAAAGCCCTCGGTGAGGGTAAAGGCGATCTGGGGGTCGAGCCCGACGGCGGGCGCGAGCGTGCAGGCGACGGCCTGGGCGCAGTTAAAGCCACGGGCGTGGTACTCGGCAGCCTGAGCCTGACAGGCGGCGGTGTCGAGCTGGGCCGTATCGATTTGCTTCATCGTTGTCTCCTTGGTCACGGTGTACCCGCCTATGGTACCCGTGACGGTGCGTGTAATCATCGAGAGCTTCATGGATGCCTCATTTTATCTATCGAGCAAATGCCCAAGGCTTGAGATAAATACCCCTGATCAATTAGTCACATAACCTACCTTGGGGATGGGTTGAGAGGGGTGCGGGGTAGCGGTATCGTGAACCGAATAAAACTAAAACCCAGGCAAGGGAGCTAGATATGAGCAAGCAGACCATCGGTACGACGTGTGTTCAGGGCGGCTATCACCCGGGAGATGCCGAGCCGCGTCAGGTGCCCATCTACCAGTCCACCACGTGGAAGTACGACACGTCCGAGCACATGGGCAAGCTTTTTGACCTGGAGGAGTCGGGCTACTTCTATAGCCGTCTGCAGAACCCCACGTGCGATCTGGTTGCCGCCAAGATCTGCGAGATGGAGGGCGGCACTGCCGCGATGCTCACGAGCTCGGGCATGGCCGCGAATTTCCTTGCGATCTTTAACGTGGCCGGTGCCGGCGATCACGTAGTCGCGAGCTCTGCCATCTATGGCGGCACGTACAACTTGCTCGCCCACACCATGGGCCGTATGGGGCTGACCTGCACGTTCGTTGCCCCCGACTGCACCGATGAGGAGTTGGAGGCAGCCTTCCAACCCAACACTAAGCTCGTCTTTGGCGAGACCATCGCCAACCCCGCCCTTGCCGTGCTCGATATTGAGCGCTTTGCCAGGGCCGCACATGACCACGGTGTGCCGTTGATGGTCGACAACACCTTCCCGACGCCCGTGATGTGCCGTCCCTTTGAGTGGGGCGCCGACATCGTTACGCACTCCACCACCAAGTACATGGATGGACATGCTGCCTACCTGGGCGGCGTGATCGTCGACCACGGCCAGTTTGACTGGATGGCCCATGCGGACAAGTTCCCGGGTCTCACCACGCCTGACGAGAGCTACCATGGCGTGACCTATGCCGAGAAGTTCGGTCGCGAGGGCGCCTTCATTACCAAGGCCACCGCGCAGCTCATGCGCGATCTTGGCCCCATGCAGAACCCGCAGGCGGCGTTCTTCTTGAACAGCTCGCTCGAGAGCCTGCATGTGCGCATGCCGCGTCATTGCGAGAACGGCCTGGCCGTTGCCAAGTTCCTGCAGAGCCATCCCAAGGTGCGCTTCGTGAGCTATCCGGGCCTGGAGGGCGACAAGTACTATGACCTCGCTCAGAAGTACATGCCAAACGGTACCTGCGGCGTTGTGAGCTTTGGCTTTAATGGTGGTCGCGCGGCGGCCGAGACCTTTATGAAGAGCCTCAAGCTCGCCCAGATCGCCACGCATGTGGCCGACGCCCGCACCTGCTGCCTGCATCCCGCTAACGCTACGCACCGCCAGATGAACGATGAGGAGCTCATCGCCTGTGGCATCTCCGCCGACATGGTGCGCCTGTCGTGCGGCCTCGAGGACACGGCCGATCTGATTGCCGACCTTGAGCAGGCACTCGAGCAGTGCTAGGCTAGCTCCGTACAAGGTGCCGATGCTGGCAGAAAGCTTCGGTGGCCTTTCGTTCCGATTCCGTAGGCGGGACCCCAATTGCGACTGTTTACAGGCGATTGGGGCCCCGTTTTTGCGTTGCGCCACTCGAAAGGATGGATATGGAGAAAACTGCAGAGCAGCTGCGCCGCGAGCATATTGCCCTAGAGGGCGACACCCATGGCAAGAACAAATGGGCGATTCTATTTACCGTGCTCATCATGACGTTTATGGTGTGTTTGGATTCGACCGTCGTGACCGTGGCGCTGCCCGTGATGCAAAAGGAGCTGGACGTGGGCCTCGATCGCATTCAGCTGGTGAGCTCGGTGTACCTGCTTGCGACATGCGTGGCTATGTTGCCGTTTGGCCGTCTGGGCGACGTGCGCGGCAAGGTGAATGTGTTCCAGCTGGGCGTCATCGTCTTTTCGGTCGGTTCGCTGCTGTGCGGCCTTTCGTCCTCGCTCGAGGTTCTTATCCTGGCACGCATTGTTCAGGGTGTCGGTTGCGCGGCGGCCATGGCCAACAACATGGGTATCATCACCGAGTCGTTTCCGGCGCGCGAACGAGGCCGTGCCATGGGTATTCTCGCGACCTTCGTGGCCCTCGGCATGATGTGTGGCCCCGTGCTCGGTGGCATGCTGGTGGCAAGCTTTCCCTGGGAGAGCATCTTCCTCATCAACCTGCCCATTGGCGTCATCTCGTTTATCGTGGGGCTCTACACGTTGCCGCATGTTAAGCCGGAGGCCGGCGACCGTCCCATGTCCCTTGCCGAGGCCGCTCGTCGCTGCTTTGCAAATTCGGCCTTTACCATCAACCTTGCCTGCATGCTCATCGTGTTCGTTGGTATTGGCGCATCCGAGTTTATCCTGCCGTTCTATTTTCAGGACGCCCACGGCTTTGGTTCCGACATTTCCGGATTGCTGTTTTTGGCGCTGCCGATGGTGAATGCCTTTATCGGCCCGCTTTCGGGAACGGTTTCGGACCGTGTTGGCTGCGAGGGTCCTACGGCTGTCGGCCTGGGCGTGTACGTGTGCGGTCTCTTTGCGGTAAGCACGCTCGACGAGCGCTCTTCTATCCCTGTGATCGTGTGCTGCGTCGCATTTATGTCGTGCGGTACGTCGATTTTCCAGAGCCCTAACAATTCGTTGTATATGGGCTCGGCTCCGCGCGAAGCACTCGGCTTCGCGGGCAGCCTGGGTAGCCTGGCGCGCTATGCGGGTATGGCACTCGGCATTACGGTGGCGTCGCATATCCTGTATGGGCAGATGAGCGTGGCGATGGGCGAGGCCGTGACTAGTTTTGTTGCAGGCCGTCCGGATGTATTCCTATTCGGCTTTCGCTCGGTGTTCTACGTGCTCATGGCTGTGGCCGCTGTGGGCTTTGCGCTCGCCATGGTGCGTTTGGTGAGGATGCGCGCCCGCCATTAGTGCGTTGGGAGGCTGTCTGCCACGATTTGCATTGTCCCAAAAAGACTGGTTTGTGGTGCGATGCGGCTTGTGGGGCGGGCGGGGGTCGGTCCGTGGTAGACTATCGAACAACGTTTATTAATCGCGCGGTATCGTTGCCGCGAGAAGGGGTTGCGCCATGCAGGAGCTTGAGGATCGTATTCGCCATGACGGCATCGTAAAGGCCGGTAACGTCCTTAAGGTTGATGCCTTCCTCAACCACCAGTGCGACGTTGAGTTGTTCGACCACATGGGCGCCGAGTGGGCCCGTCTGTTCGAGGGTGTCGAGATCAACAAGATCCTGACGATTGAGGCTTCGGGCATTGGCATGGCTTGTATCGCGGCTCAGCATTTTGGCGGCGTGCCGGTGGTCTTTGCCAAGAAGGCGCAGTCCATCAACCTCGACGGCGAGCAGTATGTCACGACCATCTACTCCTTTACCAAGCAGAAGGAGTATCCGGTCATCGTTGGCAAGCGTTTCCTGTCCGAGGGCGACAAGGTCCTGATCATCGACGACTTCTTGGCCAACGGCTGCGCGCTCGAGGGTCTTATCAAGATCTGCGAGGCTGCGGGTGCCGAGGTGTCCGGTATTGGCATTGCAGTGGAGAAGGGCTTCCAGGGCGGCGGCGATAAGCTCCGCGAGCGCGGCTTCCGCGTTGAGAGCCTGGCGCGTATCGCCGATATGGACTGCGAGAACGGCGAGATCACCTTCGCCTAAGCGCGCAACACAAGCGATTGGTATGCGATGTGACAAAGGGACTTTCCCTTTGTCACATTTTTTGTATGAGGGGAGGTGTTGATATGGATGAGAACAAGATGGGATGGCGCGAGTATGCGCGCTATGCCGAGATGTCGGCCGAGGAGTTGGCGCGCGATTGCGAGGTGCAGGTGTTTCGCGCGACGGGTCCGGGCGGACAGGGCGTGAACACGACGGATTCAGCGGTGCGCATGAAGCATGGGCCCATGGGGATTGTGGTGACGGCGCGCGAGAGCCGTAGTCAGTTTCAGAATCGCAGCTGCTGTTTGCGTAAGCTGAGGGCAGAGCTTGAGCGTCGCGGGCGTCCACCGCGTCGACGCGTAAAGACCAAGGTGCCTCAACGCTCTCGCCAGCGCAGGCTCAACGACAAACGCTTCAACGCCATTAAAAAGGCCAACCGACGCAAACCGGGCAGCGACGAATAGCCTCCTTGTAAGTTGCGGTGAAATAGGGACTGTTTTGCGGCTTTAGCTGCATAAACAGTCCCTATTTCACCGCAACTTAGGTGGGGTTAGCGGGTGGGGCGCCAGACGTGGAGGGCGCCGGCGAGGATGTCGACCTCGATGCGCGAGGCGACAACGGGCTCGCCGTCGGCCTGGATGGGGTAGTCGGGCTCCTCAAAGGTAAGCTCGGCATGGCGACAACGGCGCATGCGAACCGGTGGCAGCTTGGTATGGTGGCCATCTTTGGCCGAAAGGAACATGGGAAGCGCGACCGCGCGCGGAACGGGGCCGCAGGCGTAGCAGACGTCGAGTATGCCGTCACAGGGGTCGGCGTCGGGACAGATGCGATAGCCCGAGCCATAGGTAGGACCCAGCTGAATCGCCATGATGATCGCCCTCACGCGCTCGGCGGGCGTCCCGTCAAAGCTGACTGTCATGGGGTAGTTGCGATAGCGAAGGCCAAACTGCTCAAGTCCCGAGAGAGTGTAGAGCGGAGCGCCCGTCAAGCCGGTCTTTTTGCGTAGCTCGGTGGTGCCAAGGCCGATGGCGGCATCGATGCCGACCGAAAGCGTCTGGTCGTAGTACTCAACGGTAGCCTCGCCGCTGCCGCTTGCGGGGTTCCATGAGCGAATGCGCCCGATGTCCTGACGCTGCAGCTCACAGGTGAGCAGTGCGCCAAAATCCTTGCCGGAGAAATCGTCGATGCCGAGCGTTTGGGCAAAATCGTTGCCGGAGCCCACGGGCAGGACGGCAAGGGCGGGGCGGGTGCCCTCCTCTTGCGTCATAAGCCCGTTGACGACCTCGTGAATCACGCCGTCGCCGCCAAGGGCGATAACGGTGCGATAGCCCTGAGCCTGTGCGGCCAGCTCCTTGGCGTGTCCCATGCGCTCGGTCAGCACCAGGTCAAACTGGGATGCGCGCGCGGTCATATCCAAAAAGCGTTGCAGGCGCTCGGCAACTTCGCGCGCCGCACCCGACTGGGCGGCTGGGTTGGCGATGATGAGCGTGCGGCCAAAATCAGTTGCGTGCATGGGGCGACTCCCGGCGTATGACGTGACGGTGCGGTCGCGTTCAGGTCGAATTGCCCCCGATTGTGGCTGCACGGCGAATACTAACGTCTACTCTATCAGGTCGTTGTGGCGCTCGATAGCATCCGCTACCGTTCCGCCCTCATCCACAATAAGCGAACGGCGCTTGGGTGAGATGATGCGCTGGGCGGGGTAAACGCCGCGGTGTCCGCCGGCGAGATAGCTGATAAAGGCCACGATGACAAAGAACCCGGCGGCCGTGCCGTGGAACAGGTCGATGGCCATCATGCAAGTGGTGATGGGCACGTTGAGGCCGGCACAGAACACGCCGAGCATGCCGAGAGCCGCCAGAAAACTGGGGTCGATTCCGACGAGGCAACCGATCCAGCCGCCGAGCGCCGCACCGATGCCAAACAGGGGCGTGACCTCGCCGCCTTGGAAGCCCGCACCCAGGGTAAGCGCTGTGACGACCAACTTGATGGCTGCGTCTGCCAGGGTGGTGTTGCCGGCAAATCCGGCGCCGGAAAGCCACGTGGAAAGGCCGGCGTAGTCCCAGACGTCGAGAAGGGCATAGGCGGCCAAAACCACGAGTGCGCCCATAAGTGCGCGAACGAGATAATTGGTGATAAAGCGACCGTACAGGCTCTTGACGGTTCGAACTGACCAGGCAAAGAGGCGTGCCGTCAGACCGAAGATAATGGCGCTGATAACAACGATGACAACCGTCCGTGGTGTCATGTTGGGAACGCTGACGATAACATTCGCCTCGTACTCGGTACCCAGGGCGAGTGATGTAAAGTAGCCGGTAAACGAGGCGACCAGGCAGTAGATGCCCGCGGTGTAGTCGATCTTGCCGATAAAGCACATCTCCATGCCAAAGAAAGCTCCGGCAAGGGGCGAACCGAATACGGCGCCAAAGGCCGACGAGATGCCGGCGAGCATGAGGTCGTGGTGGTCATGCTTTTTAAGGTGGGCGAGGCTCGAGATGTTGCTGGCGATGGTGCCGCCAATCTGAACCGCGGCTCCCTCGCGACCGGCCGATCCACCCGTTAGGTGCGTGAGCGTGGAGCAGACGAAGGTGAGGACGGCCATGCGCATATGGATGAGGCGTGTGCCCAGAGCGGAGTCGATGACCAGGTTGTTACCGCGTTTGGCGGCAAGACCGTGGTTTTTGTACACCCATGCGGTGGCAACGCCCACAACGGGAAGCAGTGCGTAAATCCACGCATGGTGCTCGCGATAGTCGGTGGCGATATTCAGCGAGGCCAAAAACGCCCAAGCGGCAACGCCCATGGCGACCGAGACGATGACGACGAGTACGAGCAACTTGGCGCTCGCGAGTAGGTTGCGGGCGTTGCGGCGCGTGTCGGCAGCCAAGAGTTGCTCGGAGCGGGTGAGCTGATGCCTGCCTGCCGTGATGACGTCGTTCAGGGAGAAAAAGCCGCCATCGTCGAGCGGCTGGGAATGATCCTGCGTTTCGTTTGCGCTTTCGGTTTTGTCGGTAAAAGCCATACGTTCCTCTTTTGGGTTGCAACACGAGCATTATAGAACGTGCCAAACGAGACAAACCGGCAGGTTGGTTTCGGCTCTGTTTCGCCGTCCGTTACCGACAGGTGTATTCGCGGTCGCAGGCCAGGTCTTGAGCAGGCGGCGAGGGATTATACTGAGATAAACATAAAGAATCGGCGCCCGTGATGTGCGCGGCTGCATGCTAGAGGTGTATATGGCAGAGATACTCATTCCGTTGGAGGACGCACAGGCGATCGTCTTGTCGCACGTGAATCGCACCGAAGTTGTCGAGATTCCCGCGTGGCAGGCTGCCGGTCTTCCCTTGGCAGAGGACGCGGTGGCCGATATCGACATCTCGCCGTTTGCCAACAGCGCTATGGACGGATATGCCGTGCGCTCGGCGGACTTGACGCAGGCGTCTGACGAGGCGCCGGTGACGCTTGACGTTATCGGACACGAGGCCGCGGGCCATGTGTTTGAGGGCGCAATCGGCGCGGGCGAGACGGTCCGCATCATGACGGGCGCGCCGGTACCCGAAGGTGCCGATGCCGTGGTGAAGTATGAGATCGTCGATGTGCTCGACGGTGACGGCAACGAGGGCTCGCGAGCGAGGTTCTCGGCGCCGGCCAAGGTAGGGGAGAACGTTCGCTCTGCTGCCGAGGAGGCCCATGCCGGCGATGTTGTGATGCACGCCGGCGAGGTCGTGGCTCCGGCGGGCGCGGGTCTGCTGGCGAGCGCCGGATACGCGAGCGTGAAGGTGCACGCTGCCCCGCGTGTGGGCATCATCTCGCTGGGCACGGAACTGGTCGCACCGAGTAAGGTACCGGCGCGTGGTCAGATTCGCGATTCCAACTCCTCGGCGCTGATGGCCGAGGCACTCGATGCCGGCGCCGAGCCCGTGTTCTACGGCATCGCGCCCGATGATGAGCAGGCGATTGCCGAGCTGGTACATCGCGCCACGCGAGAGTGCGATTTTGTCATTACGAGCGGTGGCGCCTCGGCGGGCGATTACGACTATGTGACGGCGCTCGTCCGGCGCGAGGGCGAGGTGCTGTTTGACCGCATCTCGATGCGTCCGGGCAAGGCCATCACGTTTGGCTTGCTCGGGGGTAAGCCCTACCTAGGGCTTTCAGGCAATCCGGCCGCGGCGTATGTAGGCTTTGAGATGCTTGCCCGTCCGGCGATCCGCAAGATGCGCGGCTTTGCCGAGGGCGTGCGTCCCGTGCAGCAGGCGACGCTCACACATGGCGTGAAAAAGCGACAGCATCGCCGCTTCTTCGATCGCGCCACGGTTTTGCGCGACCCCGAGACCGGTGAGCTGTTGGTGACCGAGGCCAAGACGCAGAATTCGGCGCTGCTCGGCACGATGCAGCGGGCCAATTGCCTGTTGCGTATTGACGAAGGACCGTGCGACCTTGCGGCGGGCGACGTCGTGGATGTCGTGCGTGTCGGCCTGCCTGAGGGAACGGTGCTATAGGAGGATCGCTATGGAGTTGAAGATTTCGATCGTGACGTGCTCGGATACGCGCGACCTTGCCCAGGACGAGGCTGGGGCCGCACTCGAGGAGCTTATCGAGGCACAGGGCTGGACGGTCGCCTCACATGTGGTCGTGCGCGACGACGTCAGCGAGATTGGTGATGCCATCGTGGAGGCCGCCGATGAGTGTCACGCCAATGTCGTGCTCACCTGCGGCGGCACGGGGCTTTCGATGCGCGATGTGACGCCCGAGGCGACGCGTGCCGTCTGCGACCGCGATGTGCCGGGTATTGCCGAGGCGATCCGTGCGTACTCCATGACCAAGACGCGCCGCGCCATGCTCTCGCGCGCTATTTGCATGCAACGAGGTCATACACTTGTCGTAAACTTTCCCGGTTCTACGAAGGCCGCCCGCGAAAGCTGGGAGGCCATAGCAGA
>DBFSAO010000109.1:0-45486 GCA_048500675.1 Collinsella sp. | reverse complement strand
ACGCCGGGTGATTATGAGCTGCGTGTGAGTCAAAACGATGTGGAGCAGATCATTCGACCGACCGGTCTACTCGACCCCAAAATTGACGTGCGTCCGGTTCGCGGCCAGATCGATGATCTCGAGGATGAAATTCGCGAGCGTGTGGCCCGCAAGGAACGCGTGTTGGTGACCACGCTGACCAAGCGCATGGCAGAGGACCTTACCGACCATCTGCTCGATGCTGGCATTAAGGTCAACTACATGCACTCCGATACGGCGACGATGGACCGTGTCGAAATCCTGCGAACGCTGCGCGAGGGCAAAATTGATGTTCTGGTGGGTATCAATCTGCTGCGCGAGGGCTTGGACCTCCCCGAGGTCTCGCTGGTGGCGATTCTCGATGCCGACAAGGAAGGCTTTTTGCGTAACCGTCGTTCTCTGATTCAGACGATTGGTCGTGCGGCCCGTAATGCCGACGGCGAAGTCATTATGTATGCAGACGTCGTGACCGATTCGATGAGAGAGGCAATCGACGAGACACGGCGCCGACGCGAGATCCAGATGGCCTATAACGAAGAACACGGCATTGTGCCCAAGACGGTTCGCAAGGCCATCAATGACATCTCGAGCTTCATTGCTGAGGCGGAGAAGACCGTTGGCTCCAAGGGGCGTTCGAAGGGCGATTCGTTGGGCCACGGCGCATTCTATACGCCCGATGAAAACGGCGGGGGCGCTCCGCCGGAGACGGTGCCGTCTGAGCAGACGCTCGCCGAGCAGCTCAAGGAGCTGCCACATGATGAACTTGTGCGGATCGCTGAGACCATGGAGGAAGATATGCGCAATGCTTCTGCCGCCATGGACTTCGAGGAAGCAGCGCGTCTGCGCGATGCAGTCGTTCAGATTAGGGCGATGCTTGAGGGTGCGACTGAGGACGAGACGATTGAGCGCTTGCGCTCGCAGGCCCGCAAAGGCTCTACGTTCGCTTCGGGCAGAAAACGCCAGGGCGCGCGGTTTAAGAAATAAGGCACGGCCCCCGAGCTCCTCGCTGAGCTCGGGGGCCGTGCCTTTTAGCGAGCTAGAGATCGGCAATGAGGGCTTTGGCGCAACGGATGCCATCGGTAGCGGCGCTCATGATTCCGCCGGCATATCCGGCCCCCTCGCCGCAGGGGTAGAGCCCCGGGGTCGATACGGCGTGGCATTCCCGGTCTCGAGTGACAGTGACCGGAGAGCTCGAGCGTGTCTCAACACCGGTGAGGACGGCATCGGGATGGTCGTAGCCACGCAGTTTTTTGCCTAGCAAGGGAATTCCCAGACGAAGCGACTCGATGATATGTTGCGGCAATGACTCATCGATCGCTGTCCAGGTCACGCCGAGCGGATAGGTGGGCTTTACCTTGCCGCATGTCGTGCTGGCGCGTTCTGCAAGGAAATCACCGACGAGCTGTGCCGGTGCGTTCCAGTTGGAGCCGCCAAGGCGATAGGCAGCCCGCTCGCAAATGCGCTGGAGTTCTACGCCTGCAAGAGGATCGTCGCTGGGAAGATCGTCGGGCGTGACGTTAACGAGGAGGGCGGCGTTTGCGTTGCGGCCGGCGCGGGCGTTGAGGCTGGCGCCGTTGACGCACAGATGGCCGGGCTCTGAAGAGGCGGCGACAACCTGTCCGCCCGGACACATGCAGAATGAGAACACGCTGCGACCGTTGGGAAGATGGGCAACGAGCTTATAGGGGGCTGCCCCGAGCGCGGGATGACCCGCCGCGGGGCCATATTGCGCCCGATCGATATCACGCTGTGGGTGTTCGATGCGAACGCCCATGGCAAACGTCTTTTGCGCGAGGGCTACGTTATGGTCCTCGAGGAGCTCAAATACGTCGCGGGCGGAGTGGCCGCAGGCAAGGATAAGGTGCTTCGTGGTGATTTGCTCAGTCGCGGCATGTTGAGACGTCTGGACATCGATGCCCGCGATGGCGCCGGACGCGTCGGCGCGAATGTCAACGAGCTTTGTTCGATAGCGGACGACACCTCCAAGTCGTTCGATGCGCTGGGAAATATTGGTGACTACTGTGGGAAGGATGTCGGAGCCAATGTGCGGCTTGGCATCCCACAGAATGTCTCGGGGTGCGCCCGCTTCGACGAAGGTGTCCAGGATAAGGCGATGGGCGGGATTTTTAGTTCCCGTATTGAGCTTGCCATCCGAGAAAGTCCCCGCGCCGCCCAAGCCAAACTGGATATTGCTCTCGGGGTCGAGGCCGCGCTCTTTCAGGAAGAGGTCGATTGCCTGCGAGCGGCGAAGTGCCGGATCGCCTCGCTCGATGAGCAAGGGCTTCAGACCTGCTTCGGCGAGGGTAAGTGCGGCGAAAAGACCGGCGCATCCGGCACCGACGACGACGGGGCGCTCTTTGGGTGCGCCGGAAACGGGGGAGGGGAATGAAGGCTCATTGTCTTCTATCGTGCGCACGCGTGGGCGGTCGCGCGCAGCAACGCTGCCGAGCACTGTCTGCTCGATGTCTGGGCTCGTCAACTCAACACGAAAGCTCAGGATAAAATGAACATCACGTTTTTTGCGGGCATCGATGGACTTGCGGTGGAGCTCGATGGACTTGATATCAGAGTCTTTGCAACGTAGGACGCGTTTGACGACTCGCTTGCCAACGATGAGGCAAGCATTTTCATCACCGGCTTCATCGAGCGACGCAGTGACTTGGGTGATTTCGATCATCGAGGTCTCCTTAGATGCAAGAAAGAGGCCGTCCGGTGTCCCAGACGGCCCGAATGCGTTTTGATTATAACTGCGCGGCTATAGGTTACTTGCAGCGCGAATGCCCGAAATCCAGGCCCATGCAAGGTTAAAGCCACCACAGTCGGCGTCGATATCGAGTGCTTCGCCGCAGACGCAAAGCGGGGTGTCGACAACGCTGCGCGCGCGTAGACTGGGTGTTGAGATGCTCTCGACAGATACGCCACCACGCGTGACCTGCGCCGAGCGCTCCTCGGCGGTTCCTTCGACGAGCAACTTAAAATGCTTGAGGATCGAGACCAGGTGGATGACATCGTTGGAGCCTGGATGGCACTGCTCGAACGCTGTGCAGACGACGCGGGAGAGTTGCGGGGCGAGTATGCCGTCGAGCCAACGGGGATCGCGGGGCGAAAAGCCGCCGAGCAGCTTAACGCGCCGGTTAAGCATATCGAGCAACTCGTCTTTAGAGAGGTCGGGGAAAACGTCGAGCAGGATCGTATCGCCGCGCTGGATACGACGGGAGAGGTTGAAGACAGCGACGCCCGAGATACCGAAGGTTCGAAACAGGACTTCACCGTCTTCGTGCCAGAGCTCATTATGATTGCGGGCGAGCGTCAAGCGGGCGCGGACGCGCAGGCCGTCCAACGTCTTGAGTGCCGCCCGATCGCCGACGACCGTTGCCGATACGGGGCAGAGGATGGGGCGCAGCGAAGTGAGGGGGAGGCTAAACGTATCGGCGATACCGGTGGGGTTGCCACCCGTGGCGATAATTACGGCATGTGCCTCCAGGGCCTCGTTCTTGCGAGGGACATCGGCGAGCGCTTTCCGAAGCGAGCGGAGCTCCGATTTTCGGTCGTCGTGCTTTTTTGCCTTGAGCGCCCGCGCTGGACGGTCTATTTGGAGTGTCCAGCCTTCGGAAGCTTTGTGCGCCGAGGCAACGTTGGCTCCGCAGATTAAGGTAATACCTAGGCGGTCGCAAACGTTGAGAAGCGCGTCGCGCACCGATTCTGCGCGAAGGGAGCGCGGGTATAGCCGGCCTTCCTCGGAGGTTGTCATGATGCCCAGCGAGGAGAAGAAACCCATAAGCTCTTGTTCGGGTTGGGGGCCCATGACAGATTCGACGAATGCGGGGTGGTTATACCGCTGAGGATCAATCGATTCGTTGGAGAGGTTGCAGCGGCCGTTACCGGTCGCAAGGAGCTTTAGGCCGCAGGCGACATCGCGCTCAACGATGCAGACGCTTTTGCCAGCACGTGCGGCCGTAATGGCGGCGGCGAGGCCTGAAGCCCCGCCGCCGATTACCAGGACGTCATAGAAGGCGCTCGTGTTCACTTAGGCCTCGTCGGTCTCGTGCGGGGTAATAGCCTCGACGGCAGAGACTGCCTTGGGCAACATGCCATCGGGCAGCGCGGTCTCAACCTCGCCCTTATCGCAGGCCTCGGCGAGTGCCGGATTAATGGGAAGCGTGCCCAAGATGTCGAGGTTATAGCGCTCTGCGACCTCGGGGAGCTTGCTTTTGCCAAAGACCTCGATCTTCTTGCCGCAGTCGGGGCACTCAATATAGCTCATGTTCTCGACGATGCCCAGAATGGGGACGTTCATCTTCTCGGCCATGTTGACCGCCTTGGCGACAATCATCGAGACCAGATCCTGCGGGCTCGTGACGATGACGATGCCGTCGACGGGCAGCGACTGGAAGACGGTGAGCGCGACGTCGCCTGTTCCCGGAGGCATGTCGACCAGCAGGTAGTCGATGGGGCCCCACGAGGTCTCGCTCCAGAACTGCCTAATGGCGCCTGCGATGACCGGACCGCGCCAAAGGACGGGGTCGGTCTCGTTTTGGAGCAGAAGGTTGGAGCTCATGACCTTGACGCCGTGCTCGGAGATTTCGGGCAGCATGAGGTTGCCAAGGGCATGGACGTGGCAACCGCTCATGCCGAACATCTTGGGGATAGAGGGACCGGTGATGTCGGCATCGAGGACGCCGACCTTGTGGCCGTGACGGGCAAGCTCGGTGGCGATGGCACCGGTGACAAACGACTTGCCGACACCGCCCTTGCCGGAAAGCACGGCGATGACGCGTTTGACCTCGGACAGCGTGTTCTCCTCAAATTGCGACGGCGACGTTTGTCCGCCGGCGGCCTGTGCGTGCTCGCAACCCATGTATGACTCCTTTGTATATGTTGGGGCCGGAGCCCCGTGATGTGACACGAGCGTCATTGTACCCTCGTTTGCGAGCGGGAGTCATTTGCGATGCATTTGGGCCGAGCGTGCTTGCAATACGATGGGCCCAAGCGAATGGGCGGGCTTACTGAACTTTGCTGGCGAACTCGAGGTATTGCATGCGCTGCAGCTTGTCGATCGTCGAGGTGTATGGGCTGTCTTCAGATTCCAAGTTGTAGCGCAGCCCGTCGGCACCGAGATAGCCGGCGACATTGATGGTGGGCACATCTGACCTTGTTGCAAGCAGGGCCTTTTGATAGTCGGTGAGCGGGGCGCCGATCTTATTAAGGGTAATGGCTGCAATCTCGTTTGCCCCGACGGTGTCGTAGACGTTGAGCTTGGTATTGCCGGCGATTTCATAGTTAGCCCAGACGAAATAGGTTGACTGATAGACACGGAAAGCGTGGCTTGCCGTATCTTCCTGAGGGTACAGCTCGTCGTTGAGAGTCGTTGCGGCGCTCGGCTGATGGTCGCCAAAAAAGACAAGAACAACCGGTCTGCCGATATTGCGGAGCTCGTTGATAAAGTACTCGAGGTCCCGGTCGGATGCGTTGATGCAGGTGAGATAGGTGTTGAGCGCGCTATTGGCGCCCTCGCTGGCTCCCTCGACCCAATAGTTTGTCAGCTCTTCGGCGGGAACGGTGCCATAGTCGTAGCCGCCGTGATTTTGCATCGTGACGTCAAAGATGAACTGCGGCGCTTCGTCGGTTCTAAGCAGGTCGAGTATCTTGTCGTAGGTGGCGTAGTCGCATACGCCGGCATGGTAACAGGGCGCACCTTCGAAATCGCCGATTGAAAGAAAGTCTCCAAAGCCCAGCTGCTGATAGATCTTATCTCGATGGTAGTTGACGGGGTTTTGCGGGTGCATAGCGGTAGCGGTATACCCAAGCTCTTTAAGGTCCTTTGCCAGGCTGTTGACGCCATTCATCTGATACAGCTGATAGGGGATCTTGCCTAATCCGACAAAGGCCGTTGTCGCTCCGGTCAAAAATTCGAATTCGGAGTTTGCCGTTCCGCCACCGGTGACCGAAGCGAGCATGGTGCCGCGAACAAGTGTGTCGGGAAGCGAGTTGTAGAATGCGGGGCCGGTGTACCCGGCCGCCTGGAGCTGCTCAAAGCACGAAAGGTCGCTAAAACTCTCGTTCATGACGGCAACAATCGTCGGCTTGATTTCATTGAACTGGGCAACGGCAGCCGCGCGCTGCTCGCTCGAGCCATACGTGCTGTCGTAGGCGGCGGCGAGCTCCTGCTCGATGCTCTGCGCCTCATCGGGCGTATAGCCTTCGGGCTTCTCAATGGGCAACTCGTTGACCATTTCGGTGAACGAAGTGATAAAACCCTGAGACGTATATGTGGTGATGGGCTGCCAACGGTCAAATCCAAAATCCAGCGCCTGCTCCAAGTCGATGCTGGAAAAGCCTGAGAGCCCCACAACGGTCACTAGCAGAAAAGCGCAGAGGTTAGCGGCGATTGCGGGGAAGACATGGGTGGGCGTACGGAGCTTTCGCGGTCGGATAAGCGAAAGAAGCCCCAGGGAAATCTCCAGCAGGGCGAGAGAGGTTACGATTCCGGCGGTAAAGGTAAACTCGTATCCCTCGCTCACTTCCATTGCGGTGCCAAGGGCCAAGATATCGCTTGGCAGGATGGCTTCGCCTTTAAACGTTATGACGAAGTGCTCGGCAATGCCAAGGATGCAACAGGCGACGGGCACGAGGGCCATGACGCCTCCATGACGCTGTCCCAGCAAATAAAGGGAGAGCAGAACCGTCGCGAGCAGCCCGACGGAAAACCCGAATGAGTTGGCGGGAATGCGATAGAACGTTTCGTTACAGGCAATTTCGAGCGAAACGAACGAGAGCGCTGAAACAGCGGCGATGACAAGGATGTCACGGCAAATACAGGCAACCGTTCCCGTCGCAAGATCGGTTTGGTCGATAAGTCCCGAAACCAAGGGCTCGACAAGAAGTATGACGGCGGTAGCACCGAGCGCCGAATAAGAAAGGACCCATAGGGAATTGTCCTCATTTACGAGCAATTGATTCGTAATCCATGCAGCTACCATGCCGAGCGGGATGAGGAGCGTCGCGCACCAAAAGACGCGGGCAATGGGCGGCTTTTCATTGTGTTTGATTGAAAAATACACGCGCACGACGACGGTGGCCACGATAAGGACGGCGATGAATATGGGCAGATTGGCCATGTCGCTCGAAGTGATTTCAAGGGGGATATCTTCGGTCATGGACGTTCCTCTGTTACAGCAAATTAAGTTCAGTAGTAGATTACTGTAACCTTTCCACGGCATTTCGAGAAACAAAGCACCCGATACGCAAAGCTAAAGGTCTGCGAATCTTGTATTACGAACATCTGTGCGCGTCGAGTGCGCTAAACTCATCGACAGTATGATTCGATGCAATAGGAGGCAAGGAGCTTCCATGTCTGATTCTTCTATCGTTATTCGCGGCGCTCGTGAGCACAACCTCCGTGATATCGATGTTTCCATTCCGCGTGACCAACTCGTGGTCATTACCGGTCTTTCTGGCTCGGGCAAGAGTTCGCTGGCATTTGACACTATCTATGCCGAGGGCCAGCGTCGATACGTCGAGAGCCTTTCGAGCTATGCGCGCCAGTTCTTGGGCCAGATGGACAAACCCGACTTGGATTCAATCGACGGCCTTTCGCCGGCGGTGTCGATCGACCAAAAGACGACGTCTAAAAACCCTCGCTCGACGGTTGGCACCGTAACCGAGATTTATGACTATCTGCGCCTGCTGTTCGCCCGTGTGGGCACCCCGCACTGTCCCGAATGCGGCCGCGTCATTGAGCGTCAGACGACCGACCAGGTTGCCGACAAGGTCTTGGCGGCGGGGGAGGGCCGCCGCGCGTTTGTGCTGGCACCGGTGGTGCGCGGGCGAAAAGGCGAGTACACCAAACTGTTTGAGGACCTTCGCGCCGAGGGCTTTAGCCGCGTGCGTGTCGACGGTGAAGTGCGTTCGCTCGACGATCCGATCGATCTGGACAAGAAGTTCAAGCACGATATCGAGGTCGTAGTCGATCGCATCGTGATCCGTGAGAACTCTCTGGGCCGTATCGCCGAGTCTGTTGAGCAGGCGACCGCGCTGGCTCACGGCAATGTAAACGTGTACATGCTGCCCGATCGTGATGCTCCCGAGGGGACCGAGGGCGAGCTGCTGGAGTATTCGTTGGCCTTGGCGTGCCCGGAGCATGGTCACTCCATTGACGATCTTCAGCCGCGTGATTTTTCGTTCAACGCTCCCTATGGCGCATGTCCTGAGTGCGACGGCCTGGGCTTTAAGAAAACCGTTGATGCCGAGGCGTTGATCGAGGACCCCTCGAAGTCCATTGCCGACGGAGTCTTTGGTAGCCTGTTTGGCAACTCGAACTACTATCCGCAGATTTTTGCTGCGGTCTGCAAACACTTTAAGGTGAGCACCGATACGCCGTGGGAGGACTTGCCCCCTCGCGTGCGTCGTGCATTCTTGGATGGCCTGGGCGATACGAAGATCTCGGTCGACTACCAAAAGCTCGACGGACGTCGCAGCCAGTGGGATACCAAGTTTTCGGGCGTTCGCAACATCCTGTACGAACGCTATACCGAGACGACGAACGAGAACACCAAGGCGCGCCTGGAGAAGTACATTCGCGAGGAGCCGTGCTCGAGCTGCCACGGCGCTCGTTTGCGCCCTGAGATGCTCGCCGTCACCGTGGGCGGCAAGTCCATTTACGAGGTTTGTTGCCTGTCGTGCCGTGAATCGCTCGAGTTTTTTGAGGGCCTGGAACTCACCGAGCGCCAACAGTTTATCGGCGGCCGTATCGTCAAGGAAATCCTGGAGCGCTTGCGTTTTCTGGTCGATGTTGGACTCGACTATCTGACGCTCGATCGTGCCTCGGCGACGCTTTCCGGTGGCGAGGCGCAGCGTATTCGCCTGGCAACGCAGATCGGCGCGGGTCTCATGGGCGTGCTCTATATTCTGGACGAGCCCTCGATCGGTCTTCATCAGCGTGACAACGAGCGCTTGATCAAGACGCTCGAGCGCCTGCGCGATATCGGCAATACCGTTATCGTCGTCGAACACGACGAGGATACAATCCGTGCCGCCGATTACGTGATCGACATGGGGCCCGGCGCCGGCGTCAACGGCGGACACGTAGTCGCGGCGGGAACGCCTGCCGATATCATGGCGTGTCCTGAGTCGATGACGGGCGCTTATCTGACCGGCAAACGAATGATCCGGGTGCCTGATGAACGGCGCAAGCCCGGTCGCGGCTGCCTTAAAATTACGGGCGCTCGAGCCAACAACCTCAAAAACGTTACTGCCAAGATCGAGTTTGGTACGCTTACGGTTGTTACCGGCGTGTCGGGATCGGGCAAGAGCTCCCTGGTTACCGATACCATTGCGCCTGCCCTTACGAATGCCATTCACCGTTCGACGCGCCCTGTGGGTCCATATAAGAAAATCGAGGGCATCGAGTGCATCGATAAGGTTATCGATATCGACCAGTCGCCGATTGGCCGCACGCCGCGTTCCAACCCTGCTACCTATATCGGCCTGTGGGATGATCTTCGCGCGCTGTTTGCGAGTACGCCGGAGTCGAAGGCGCGCGGCTACTCGCCGGGTCGTTTCTCCTTTAATGTGAGTGGCGGGCGCTGTGAGGCGTGCAAGGGCGATGGGCAGATTAAGATCGAGATGCACTTCCTTCCCGATATCTACGTTCCCTGCGAAGTTTGCGGCGGTAAACGCTACAACCGCGAGACACTCGAGGTCACCTACCGTGGCAAGACCATCTCGGACGTGCTCGACATGAGCGTCACCGAGGCGCTGGCCTTCTTTGGGAATATCCCGCAGATTAAGCGCAAGCTCCAGACGCTGTACGATGTAGGCTTAGGCTACGTGAGCCTGGGCCAGCCCGCCACGACGCTCTCGGGCGGCGAGGCGCAGCGTGTGAAGCTCGCCAAGGAGCTTCATCGACGCCAGACGGGCAAGACGTTCTATATTTTGGACGAGCCGACGACCGGTCTTCATTTTGAGGACGTCCGCCAGCTGCTCGATGTGCTGCAGCGTTTGGTCGATGCGGGCAACACGGTGCTGGTGATTGAGCACAACCTTGATGTCATCAAGGTTGCCGACCGCCTGATCGATATGGGTCCCGAGGGCGGTAACGGCGGCGGAACCGTCGTGGTTTCGGGCACACCGGAGCAGGTTGCGGACTGTCCGCAGAGTTATACGGGCAAGTTTTTGGCGCCGTTGCTCAGGCGTGACCGGGAGCGTCAGGCTCAACTTGATGCTCAATAAATAGGCGATTCAGTTTATGGGCGCCATCGACTCCTTGTGATTCGATGGCGCTTGCTGTGCCGAAGTGACGTATGCAGCCGAATTGGACATATACTTAATCCTTGCGTCCGAATGCGAGGGAAAGGATATGTCATGGCAAAGGCTGTAAAGACGCCAAAAACCAATGCGATGCGCGAGCTGGAAAGCGCCGGCATTTCCTATGTTCTACATACGTACGAAGACGATGGTGATGAGTCGGTGGGCCTGGGTGTCGCGATTTCGGAGCAGCTTGGCGAGGAGCCCGGTCAAGGATTTAAGACTTTGGTCTGCGTGACACCGTCCAACGACTATGTCGTGTGCTGTATCCCTGTTGCCGACGAGCTCGATCTAAAGTCCGCCGCGCGCGCCGCGGGGGAGAAGTCCTTGGCCATGATGCATGTGAAGGATTTGCTTGCGGCGACTGGCTACGTTCGCGGCGGCTGCAGCCCGGTCGGTATGAAAAAACGCTACCGGACGCTCATTGATGAGACATGTGTCCTTTGGGATACCATTTTTATTTCGGGAGGCAAGCGTGGTTATCAGCTCGAGCTTGCACCCGATGATTTAATTGCATTTTGCGGGGCGACGGTTGCCGCGATTACGAGAGAGGACTGAGCGATGCCGCAGGAAGAATTGAAGCGCGGAGCTCATTTTGCAAAAGAATCTGCGCCTCAGACACCCTCATCCGAAGCTTCTTCGTCGCGAGATGACACTGACGACATGGGCTCGTCGGACTACTCCACGGTTGGTCGTTCCGCCGGGCTTATGACCATCCTGACCATCGTGTCTCGCGTCACCGGTTTTATCCGCACGTGGGCAATGGCGGCCGCTATCGGCATGTCGCTACTCTCGTCCTCCTATCAGGTCGCCAACAACCTGCCCAATATGCTCTACGAACTCGTGATGGGCGGCATGCTCGTGACGGCGTTTTTGCCCGTGTACATGGGCGTGAGGCGTGAGCAGGGTCGCGAGGCCTCGAACGAGTACGTGGGCAACCTGCTCGGCATTCTGCTTTTGGTGCTGGGTGGCATTTCGTTGCTGGGGACCGTGTTCGCCCCGGGCTTTATCTGGACGCAATCGTTCCTTTCGGGTGACGGCGGCAGCATGGATACCGCTGCGTTCATGTTCCGTTTCTTTGCCATCCAGATTCTGTTTTATGGTTTGGGCTCGGTGTTCTCGGGCGTTCTCAACGCACACCGCGACTACTTCTGGTCGACGTTTGCCCCGGTCCTCAACAATGTGATCGTCATTGCGAGCTTTATGGGTTTTGCGCCCGTGTCCGCACAGTTTGGCGAACGTGCCGGCATCATCTTGATTGCGGCCGGTACGACCCTCGGTGTCTTTGTTCAGATGGCATGTCAGATTCCCGCGCTTGGCAAGCACGGCGTGCATCCCCATATCCATATCGACTTTAAGGACCCCGCGCTGCGCCAGACGATTGCGCTCGGTATCCCGACGCTGCTCGCCACGGTGTGCATGTTTGTCTCGACTTCTATCACCAACGCTGCCGCGCTGGTGGTCCAGCCCGAGACGGGTCCTTCCGTCATCGCCTATGCGCGCCTGTGGTACACGCTGCCCTACGCGCTGATTGCCGCCTCGCTTTCGACGGCGCTCTATACCGAGCTCTCTCATGACGCACAGGAGAAGGATTACGACAGCGTTCGCACGGGCATTTCGCGTGGCGTCGCCCAGATGCTGTTCTTCCTGATTCCGTTCGCACTGTACCTGATTGTCTTCGCACGTCCGCTCAATATGATCTACTGTGCTGGCAAGTTCGATGAATCCGGCGTGGCGCTGGTGTCCGAGTACCTTGTCTACCTGGCGCTCTCGCTGCCGCTCTACGGCGTGGTCGTGTTGATGCAGAAGAGCTTCTCTGCCTTGCTCGACATGAAGCCCTATAGCCGCTATTGCCTGTATTCCGCCATCGGCCAGGCCGGCTCGGTTCTGCTGTTTGGCGTTGTGCTGGGCTTCGGTATGCCGGCAATCGCGCTTTCGTATGTCGTCGACTACGTGATCTTGGTCGGCTGTTCGCTGTGGTGGCTGCGTCGTCGCCTGCGTGGCCTTCAGGTCAAATCTATCCTACATGGCGGTTTCTTTGGCCTTTTGCTCGGTGGCCTAGGTGCTGCCGCAGGCGCCGGCGTCATGTGGGCGCTTGAACACTTTGTCGGGGCACTTGGCGGCTCGATTCTGATTACTCTTGGCTACGTTTGCGTTGCGGGTGTCGCCTCGCTTGTTGTTACCTTTGGCCTTGCCGTCGTCCTTAAGATGCCCGAGGTCTCGGCGCTGCTTCGTCGCAAGTAGGTGCGCGTGGCCGGTCACGACAACATACCAACGCTTGCCGAGCAGGTTTCGCGCGTTCCCACACAGCCCGGATGCTACCTTTGGAAGGATGCCAAGGGCGATGTCATCTACGTGGGCAAGGCGAAAAACCTGCGCGCCCGCATGCGTCAATACGTGACACTGCAGGATGAGCGTCAAAAGATCCCGCTGATGATGCAGCTGGTGGCGAGCTTTGACTACATCGTTGTCGAAACCGAGCATGAGGCGCTTGTACTCGAGCGCAACCTGATCGGCCAGTACCATCCGTACTTTAACGTCGACCTCAAGGATGACAAGAGCTACCCCTTTATCGCCATTACAAAGGGCGACCTGTATCCCGCGATCAAATACACGCGTGAGCGTCATAAGCCGGGAACGCGCTATTTTGGACCCTATACCGATAGCCGTGCGGCACGTGAGACGATAGATACGCTGCGCAAGGTTATCCCCATCTGCTCTGCATCCTGTGCGGAGTGGCGTCGTTGTCGCCGTACCATCGAGTCCCACAAGGGCGAGGAAGACATCGTCAATATGATTTGCGCACAAAACGGGCGTCCCTGCTTTGACTACCATGTCGAGCGCGGCCCGGGTGCGTGTGTCGGCGCGATTTCCCCGGCAGACTATGCCAAGAACGTCAAGCGTGTCGAGCGCTTTTTGTCGGGCCATCGCAAGGATGTCGTCGATGAGCTGACCTCCGAGATGACGGATGCCGCCGAGGCGCTCGACTTTGAGCGCGCGGCACGCGTCAAACGTCGTTTGGAGGTCATCAGGGGTCTGGACGATCGTCAGCAAGTCGTTTTTCCCTCCAGTGTCGATATCGATGTCATCGGGTTCTATCGCGAGGAGACCATCTCCGCCGCTTGCGTCTTCGTCGTTCGCGAGGGCCGAACAGTTCGCACCTGCGAGTTCATTCTCGACAAGGGTCTTGATGTTGACGAGGAAGAGCTCCAGTCGGGCTTTCTTAAGCGCTATTACGACGAGACGGCTGATATTCCAGCTGAGGTCAACCTTTCCGTCGAGCTTGAGGATGCGGAGGCGCTGGGGGAGTGGCTTGCGGGCAAGCGTGAGCGTTCCTGCCATCTCCATAGGCCGCAGCGTGGCGAAAAGCACCGTCTGCTCGATATGGCATCCAAAAATGCGCGCCATGCCCTCATGCGCTACATGATGCGAACGGGGTACGCTGACGACCGCACCAATCAAGCGCTCCTGGAGCTCGAAAGTGCGTTGGCGCTGCCATCGCCGCCGTTGCGTATCGAGTGCTTCGATATCTCTACACTGCATGGCACCTTTACGGTCGCCTCGATGGTGGTGTTTACCAACGGGCGCGCCGACAAGAGCCAGTACCGTCGTTTTAAAATTCAGGCCGAATTGGACGAGGCAAACGACTTCGTGTCGATGTCCGAGGTTTTGGGACGACGCTATGCTCCCGAGCGCATGGCCGACGAGCGCTTTGGCTCGCGCCCCGATTTGCTCGTTGTCGATGGCGGTAAGCCGCAATTGACCGCTGCGATCAAGCAACTTGAGGCTCTTGGGCTCGATATACCAGTTTGTGGCTTGGCGAAGGCCGACGAGGAAGTTTTTGTGCCTTGGGACGAGACTCCTGTCGTGCTGCCGACCGGGTCTGCTTCGCTCTATCTAATTAAACAGGTACGCGATGAGTCCCACCGATTTGCCATCACGTTCCACCGTGAGTTGCGCGATAAAGCCATGACGGTTTCGGTGCTCGATGACGTTCCAGGCGTGGGACCCACCAGAAAACGTGCCCTTATGCGCCATTTTGGCTCGATGAAGCGTTTGCGCGCGGCGAGCGAGCAAGAGATCGCGGAAGTTCGAGGCGTTCCGGCCGATGTCGCCAAAGCGGTCCACGAGGCACTTGTTGCATGGAATGCCGAACGCGCCCAGGCATCGGCCAACCGTTCCGAAAACTAAACGTGCTTCTAAACAACTGATATACATGATTGGCCGATTTTCAATCATCTATTTCGCGGCGATTACCTGTCGATTTCGGGTTTTATTAACGCTAAAACGTTTGACTAGCCATGGTGAACAACCCTGCTATCCTGCGGGTTGACGATGACTGATATCTCACCTCGTCGATACATACTGTCTGGCGAATCGTTTGTCAATGAATTCGGTGAACGGTAGTAAATACCGTTCAAGCGTATGTATGTATCGGTCGCCGAGCGCGGCACCTCAGTTGGGTTCGTCGGTAGGTAAGGTATATATCGTCCGCAAGTTGCGCGGGGGCAAGTCTAGGTGCTCCCGGGTAAGATTCTCTATTGATAGGAGAAGACATGGCCATCATCAACAAGGGTATGTCCAGGCGTTCGTTCCTCGGCCTCACCGGCAGCGTCGCTGCTGTCGCAGGGCTTGGTCTCACCGGCTGCGGTGGCAGCTCCAACGACGAGGGTTCCGCTTCCGGTTCCGCCGATTCCGCCAACCGTGGCGGCGGTGTGATTACCGCTGGTTCCGCTTACGCTCCGTCCAGCTTCGATCCCGCCAGCACCGGCTCCGCTGTGGGCCTGGGTGCTAACTGGCACGTCGTCGAGGGTCTCTACGGCATCGATTACCACGACTACAGCACCTTCAACGAGCTCGCCACCGACGATCCCAAGTCCGTGGACGACACTACCTTCGAGGTCACCATCCGCAAGGGCGCCAAGTTCTCCGATGGTACGGAGGTCACTGCTGACGACGTCGTCGCTTCCTACACCGCTTGCGCTGCTTCCGCTACCTATGCTCCGTTCTTCCAGCCCTTCGAGTCCATCGAGGCCAAGGATGCCCACACTGTAACGGTCAAGACCAAGGTCCCCAACTTCTCCCTGCTCAAGGATCGTCTGGCCATCATCCGTGTTACCCCGGCTACTCAGTCCGAGGAGGATCGCGCCAAGCAGCCGATCGGTTCCGGCCCCTGGATGTACGACTCTATCTCCGATACCGAGATCACCCTGGTTCCCAACCCCGAGTACAACGGTGAGTATGCTGCCGAGGATAAGAAGATCCAGTACAGCATCCTGACCGACCCCACCGCTCGCGTTACCGCCCAGCAGGAAGGCTCCACGCTCGTTATGGAGCTCGTCACCGCTGACGCCGTCGACCAGCTCGAGAGCGCTGGCTGCAAGATCGACAACGTCCAGGGCTTCGGCACCCGCTTCATCATGTTCAACGTCGCCAAGGAGCCTTGGAACAACGTCAAGGTCCGTCAGGCCGTCATGTACGCGCTCGACACCGAGAAGATGATCACCAACACCTTCGCCGGCCTTGCCACCGCTGCCAGCTGCTACCTGCCCAAGAGCTTCACCAACTATCATGAGGCTTCCACGGTGTACAAGACCGACGCCAAGAAGGCCAAGAAGCTCATCGAGGAGTCCGGCATCACCCCGGGTGCCATCACCCTGCGCACCACCGACAACGAGCAGATTAAGGGCATGGCCGCCCAGGTCAAGAACGACCTCGACGCTCTCGGCTTCGAGGTGACCATCCAGACCGATACCTCGCCGGCCACCTACGCTGCCATCGACGGCGGCGAGGCCTACGATATCCTCCTTGCCCCTGGCGATCCGTCCTGCTTCGGCGCTGACCCCGACCTGCTGCTCAACTGGTGGTACGGCGACAACGTCTGGATGCAGACCCGTTGCCCGTGGAAGGAGTCCGCTGAGTGGGAGAAGCTCCACGGTCTCATGGACGAGGCTCTTGCCGCCGAGGGCGACGAGCAGCAGAAGAAGTGGAACGAGTGCTTCGACATCATCGCCGACAACGCTGTTCTGTACCCCGTTGTCCACGTCAAGACCGTCTCCGCTTCCTGGGACGATCCGTCTACCGCGCCCAACGGCGAGGCCCTCGATGGCTTCAAGGGCATCGGCACGACGAGCATGTCCTTCAGGGGCGTCGCGACCGTCAAGGCCTAAGACTCGTTTGAGTCATATGTGGGGCGTCGGTCGTAAGGCAACGTCCTCATAGTTGAAACAAAGACCCGGGCGGCCTCGATGTCGCTCGGGTCTTGTAATGAGTATCCATACTCATATACCAGTTGGTCCTACCGACAAAAGAAAGGGGAGAGAACGTGAACAACTTTCTACGTTTGATTGGAAGGCGTCTCGTGGCGCTGCCGATCATGGCATTGGGCGTCACCGTCCTGGTGTTCTTCCTTATGTCGTTCTCCAAGACCGACCCCGCCTATACGGCGTTGGGTGACGGTGCCTCGCCCGAGGCGGTTGCCGAGTACCATGAGAAGTATGGTCTGGACGACCCCTGGCCCGTGCGCTACGTGCGCTACATGGGCGATCTGATCCATGGTGACATGGGCACCTATGGTGCTGCTCGCAACTCCGTTGCCAAGCGCATCTCCACGGCCCTGCCCGTCACGATGCAGCTGACCTTCATCGGTCTTGCCATCGGCGCGGTCGTCTCGTTTTTGCTCGGCGTCATCGCGGCACTGTATCGCGATAAATGGCCGGACCAAGTGATCCGCGTCTTTTCCATCGCCGGCTTGGCAACCCCGTCGTTCTGGCTTGCCGTTCTGTTGATTCTGCTGTTCTCTTCCTACCTTAAGGTGCTCCCGGCATCCGGTGCTCTGCCTCACTTCACCACCAACCCGGCTGGCTATCTGGGACGTATGATCATGCCCGCTATCGCTCTGGCATTCCCGCTGACGGGCCAGATGACTCGTATCGTGCGTACGGCCATGGTTGAGGAGCTCGACAAGGACTACGTCCGCATGGCCCGTGGCGCCGGCGTTCCCGAGAAGGTCGTCGTCGGCATCAACGTTTTGCGCAACGCGCTGATCACCCCGGTCACCACCCTCGGTCTTAAGATCGGTTACCTTATGGGCGGCGCCGTCGTCATCGAGGTCATCTTCAACCTCCCCGGCATGGGTACTGCGATTCTGCAGGGCGTTCAGGGCAACGAGGCGAACCTGGTTCAGGGCGTCGTCATCGTCGTTGCTCTTGCCTTCATCATCATCAACATCGTGGTTGACATGCTCTACCTGCTCATCAACCCGCGCATCAGGACGGTGTAGATTATGGTAAAGATTCGAGAGAAGCAAACCGAGCAGCTCGAGAAGGCTGCCTCCAAGGGGCTCAAGCTCGGTGGCTGGAAGAAGATGACGCTGTCTTCTAAGATTGCCGCCGTCGTGCTGGTGTTGGTCGCCCTGACCGCGATTCTGGCGCCCCTTCTTGCCCCCTATAGCCCGGTCGAGATTTTCACTGCTCGCCAGGCTCCCGGCAATGGATTTATCTTCGGTACCGACGATAAGGGCCGCGACATCCTGTCGCGTATGCTTTACGGTGGCCGTTACTCGCTGATCATCGGCTTCGGTGCTACTGCCATGGCTCTGGTCTGCGGCTCGGTCGTGGGCGCCCTCGCGGCGGTTTCGCGCAAGTCCGTTTCCGAGGCGATCATGCGCATCCTGGACATCATCATGTCCATCCCGGGCATCGCCCTCGCTGCCGTCTTCGTCTCCATCCTGGGCAATTCCGTGCCGTCGATCATCTTCGCCATTGGCTTTATGTACACTCCGCAGATTGCCCGTATCGTGCGCGCCAACATCGTGTCCGAGTACGGCGAGGACTATGTCCGCGCGGTCATCGTTTCCGGCGCCAAGGCTCCGTGGATTTTGATCAAGCACGTCCTGCGCAACTGCATCGCCCCGATTATGGTCTTCACCGTTACTCTGGTCGCCGATGCCATCATCTTCGAGGCCTCGCTGACCTTTATCGGCGCTGGTATTCAGGAGCCTACCGCTACCTGGGGCAACATCCTCGCTGACGCCCGCGGTGGCGTGCTCGCTGGCCGTTGGTGGCAGGCGCTGTTCCCGGGCCTGGCCATCATGATCACCTGCCTGGCACTCAACATCCTGTCCGAGGGCATTACCGACGCCATGGCCGCTGCTCCCTCCGCCGCCCTGGATCCGACCGACTCCTCCAAGCGCCGCGAGGCCGACCTGCTGGTCTCCGACCCCGTTCGCGCCTACAAGGAGCAGGCTCAGTCCCTCTCCGCTCGCCTTGGCGCCCTGCGCGATGTCGAGCTCAAGCGTGACGATCGCCATGTGCCCGACGAGTCTGTTGAACCGATTCTCTCGGTCCGTGACTTCTGCATCCAGTTTGAGCATCACGGTGATATCAACGTCGTCGACCATGTCAACTTTGACGTCCGTCCTGGTCAGACCATGGGCCTGGTGGGCGAGTCCGGTTGCGGTAAGTCCATCACCACGCTGGCCATCATGGGCCTGACCGACGATGACGAGCATCTTTCCGGCGAGGTTCTCTGGGAGGGCCGCGACCTGCTCAAGATGAGCAAGAAGGAGTGGTTCGGCCTTCGCGGTACCGATATCGCCATGGTCTATCAGGACGCCCTGTCCTCGCTCAACCCCTCCATGCTCATTTCCGCCCAGATGAAGCAGCTCACCAAGCGTGGCGGCACCCGTAGCGCCGAGGAGCTCCTGGAGCTCGTGGGCCTCGACCCCAAGCGTACGCTCGAGAGCTATCCGCATGAGCTTTCCGGTGGCCAGCGTCAGCGCGTTCTGATCGCTATGGCCCTTACCCGCGACCCCAAGCTGGTCATCTGCGACGAGCCTACGACCGCTCTGGACGTTACCGTCCAGAAGCAGGTCATCAAGCTGCTCAACGATCTTCAGGCCAAGCTCGGCTTTGCCATGATCTTCGTTTCGCATGACCTGGCGCTGGTCGCCGAGGTTGCCCATAACATCACGGTTATGTACGCTGGCCAGGTTATCGAGCAGGCGCCCACCAAGGAGCTGCTCACTAACCCGATCCACGAGTACACCCGCGGTCTTCTGGGTTCCGTTCTGTCCATCGAGAGCGGCTCGGGCCGTCTGCACCAGGTCCCCGGCGCTGTTCCCAGCCCGCGCGATTTCCCCAAGGGCGATCGCTTCGCGCCCCGCTCGAGCCATCCGCGCATTGGCCTGGACACCCGTCCGGTCTTCAAGCGCGTGCCCGGCACCGAGCACTTCTATTCCGAGCTCCCCGACGAGGTGCTCAAGGCAAATGGTTTGACCCCTCACGCGGAGGTGATGTAGATGAGCGAGACCGCAGTCAACGGCGTCGAGCCGATCATCTTCCTTGATGACGTCCACGTCACCTTTAGGACCCGTACCGGCTCGATTCTGCACCCCAACCTGGTTCACGCCGTCCAGGGTGTAACGATTAAGCTCATGCCCGGACAGACCATCGGCATCGTCGGCGAGTCCGGTTGCGGAAAGTCCACCACCGCCAACGTCATGTGCGGCCTGCAGGCCCCCACGAGCGGCAAGGTCTACTTTAAGGGCAAGGACGTTACCAAACGTACCGCCGAGGACCGTCGCCACATGGGTCGCGTCATCTCGGTCGTGTTCCAGAACCCGGCCACGGCGCTCAACCCCCGCATGGTTGTTCGCGAGCAACTGCTCGACCCCATGCGCGTCCACAACCTGGGTACCGAGGCCGAGCAGGAGAAGCGCGTCAAGGAGCTCTTGGAGCTCACCGGTCTGCCCAGCTCCGCCGCCGAGGTTCTTCCCGGCCAGCTTTCGGGCGGCCAGCGCCAGCGCGTCGCAATTGCTCGTGCCCTGTCGCTGAACCCCGATGCCATCATCGCCGACGAGCCCACCTCGGCTCTGGACGTTTCGGTCCGTGCGCAGATTCTGAACCTGCTGACCGACCTTAAGAAGGAGCTCGGCCTGGCCATGGTGTTCATCAGCCATGACATCCAGACGGTCCGCTATATCTCTGACGACATCATCGTTATGAATGGCGGCAAGATCGTCGAGCAGGGCGAGGCCAAGCAGGTCTTCCAGCACCCTCAGGATCCCTACACCAAGATGCTGCTCGGCGCTGCGCCGTCGCTGCTGCATCCCAAGCTCGGCGAGTAGCCTCGCTTTCCCTCCCGTGCGCCCGGTTCCCTTACCGGGCGCACCTCCGTTGCGATTTCGAAAGGTTGGGTTCACGAGCCATGCCAAGTGCTCAGGAGCTACAACAGCAATTTGGTGAATATCGAGGCGCTATGCCCCGTCCATCGGATTTCGATCTCTTTTGGAAGGACCGCATGGCCGAGGCCGACGCCGTCGGGCTTGACTATGCGATCGAGGCGGCATCGGTCGCCGATGCCGCGACCTGCCAGCTTTTCGACCTCTGGTATACCGGCATGTGTGGCGCGCGCCTGCATGCCAAGTACCTTAAACCCGTCTCGGACGAGCCCGCGCCATTGGTGCTTCAGTTCCATGGGTATCCGGGTGCTAGCCGCAGCTGGTTTGAGCAGGCGTCGTTTGCGGGCATGGGCATGGCACTCATCGCCCTCGACTGCCCCGGCCAAGGAGGTCCCTCCGAGGACATTGGTGGATTTGAGGGCACAACGGTTGCCGGTCATATCGTCGCCGGTATCGACGGCGACCCGGCCAACCTCTACTATGTCCGCTTGCACCAAGATATTCGCATCCTGTGCCGCATCGTTCGCGAGCTCGAGGGCATCGATCTTGCGCGTGTGTTTGTGAACGGCGCGTCGCAGGGCGGCGGTTTGGGCATTGCGACCTGTGCGCTTAACAGCGAGCTTATCAATCGTGCCGCCATCCTCTATCCCTTCCTGTCAGATTTCCGCCTGGTCTGGGATTTGGATGCCGACGACATTGCCTACGAGGGCCTGCGCTATTGGTCTCGCTGGTTTGACGAGGACTCGACTCGTATTGACGAAGGCTATGCCAAGCTGGCGTACTTCGATTCCAAGAACTTTGCCCCTATGGTCAAATGCCCCGTGCTGTTTGGTACTGGCACAGCCGATATCGTCTGTCCGCCAGCGACGCAGTTTGCGGTCTATAACAACCTGACCTGCGAAAAGCGTCATGAGTTCTTTGAAGGCTTTGGCCACGAGGAGATTCAGGATTTTGACGATTTGATCATTCCGTTTTTCTGCAAGGGAGGGGAGGCTCATGTCTAAGTGCGAGAGCAATGTTGACGAGCTGATTGTCCCCGGACTCGTGGGAATTCCTGGAACGGTTTCGTCAAGGCTCGCAGAATATCGGGACTGGCGCGGTGATGTCCAAGCAGATGTTTCTGATTTAGAGACATGCGCTTCGAATCTTGAGATTCAAGGCCTGGCCATTACGGCGATTGACTTTGTTAACCCCTGCGCCCGTTACTCGGAGGTCTCCTTTGAGCTCGGTGACGATGCGATTCACGCTCGTTTGATCGAGCCTGTCGGTCGTGCCCGAGTATCTGAGCGCGTGCCGTTGTGCCTGATGTTCCACGACATCGATCGGCCTGTGCGCGGCTGGCATCACATGACGAGATTTGCCGCCATGGGGTATGCCGTCCTCGCGCTGGATGACGATGTTGCTGGTGCGGACGACCTGCAGCGGGGGATTTCTTCGCCCGCTTTTGTCGAGCGCGTCCGTTGGGGTTGCGCGCTGGCGAAGGTGGCGCGCAATCTTGATGGCATGGACCCCGACCGCATCTTTGCATGGGGCGAGGGTCTAGGCGGCGGAGTCGCGCTGGCGGTTTCTGCTCTGGACGAGCGGGGTCTCGCCTGCACGGCGGTTGCCAATCCGCTTCCTGGCGGCCTCGAGGCGCTGTCGTCTCGGGTGCGCGGATCGGTGCTCATGGGCACATCGCTCATGGATACCGTGAGCGATCCCAAGGATCAGTTTGCCGTATTCAACGGTCTTGAGTGTGACCGGAGACATATCATCTATGCCAAATACGCTCACGAGCGCATCAATGCGTTCGAAAACGAAGTCGTCGACTTTTTTAACCAAACGTTCTACTCGTGTTCTTTGGCCTAGACGGCCTGGACACTGCCAACAAGAGTGGGCGGCATAGGGCTGCCCACCAGACAACTAAGGAGATTCTTGTGGCAACTCAGAAATTCACCGGCGTTATCCCTCCCGTCGTTGTTCCCGATACCGAAGACCACCAGCTCGATGTTGCCTCCTTTGAGCGCAGCATCAACCGCATGATCGATGCCGGCGTCGATGGCTTGTTCTTCCTGGGCTCCTCGGGCGAGGTCGTCTTCTCCACCGACGAGCGTCGCCGTCAGATCATCTCCGAGGCCGTCCGTATCGTCGACCACCGCGTTCCCGTTCTGGTCGGCATCATCGACACCGAGACCGAGCGCATGATCGAGCACGGTAAGGTCGCTCAGGAGCTGGGCGCTGATGCGCTTGTCGCCACCTGCCCGTTCTATGCCCTGCAGGGCATGACCGAGGTCGAGGAGCACTTCCGCATCCTGCATGAGGAACTCGACCTGCCCATCTTCGCCTATGACATCCCCGTGTGTGTCCACACCAAGCTCCCGTGGAAGCTCCTTGCCAAGCTCGGTGCCGAGGGCGTTCTGGCCGGCGTCAAGGATTCCTCGGGTGATGACATCTCGTTCCGCTACCTCGTTCAGGAGAACGAGAAGAACGGCCATCCGATGAGCATCCTCACCGGTCACGAGGTTGTTGTCGACGGCGCCTACCTCGGTGGCGCCGACGGTTCCGTTCCGGGTCTCGCCAACGTTGAGCCCGAGGGCTACGTGCGTCAGTGGAAGGCCGCTCAGGCTGGTGACTGGGCTACCGTCAAGGCCGAGCAGGATCGCCTCAATGAGATTTCGCACATCTGGGATGTCACCTCAGGCGTCCAGGGTTATGCCGGTGGCGTCGGCGCCTTCAAGACCGCTATGAACCTCATGGGTATCTTTGACAGCCCGACCATGCCGCGCCCGGTGAAGGCCATGACCGGCGAGAACGTCGAGGCGATTAAGAAGGTCCTCCAGGACAACGGTCTCCTGTAAAGCTTCCCCGGGCACCCGACCTCGCCGTTCAACCGTGCGGCCATGACCCATTAGATCAATGGTCACACGGTTTCTTGGCGATCTCGGGCACCTGGAAAACCTTTTCCGCGCTGTGACGGCTAGCCTGACGGCGCATTTCCTGTAGTTGTTTTTTATCTCCTAAGGAGAGCGACATGGAGAACAAGTACGTCTGCTCTGTCGATATCGGCGGAACTAAGATCGCGACTGCCATCATGGAGTACCCGGCTGACGGTAGTGTGCCCCATCCTGTTTTTGAGGCCGAGGTTCCCACCGAGGCCCAAGAGGGCGGCGAGGCCGTCTTCCAACGTATCGAGGCGTCCATCAAGGCTGCTCTCGAGGCGAATCCCGATGTCGAGGTCCTTGGCGTCGGTATCGGTGCCGCCGGCGTCGTCGATCCCAAGACGGGCGCCATCGCGTATGCCAACGAGATCATGCCCGGCTGGTCCGGTGTTCAGTTGGGGCCGCGCCTGCGCGAGGACCTCGGTCTTCCCGTTGCCGTTGTAGGCGACGTGCAGGCTCATGCTCTGGGCGAGGCCCACTGGGGCGTCGGCAAGGGCAAGTTCTCCGTCTTGTGTCTTGGCATCGGTACGGGCATCGGTGGCGCATATGTCGAGAACGGCCGCGTGATGCAGGGCTTCCATGGTGCTGCTGGCCATATGGGCCACATCGAGTGCTCGGCTGCCGCCGGTATTCCCTGCGCCTGCGGGCGTTCCGGCCATCTGGAGTCGGTTGCTTCGGGCACTTCCATTGGTCGTATGTACGATGAGCGCTTTGGTCGCGTCGACCCCAGCCGTCCTTCGGTCGGTCGCGATGTGAACGACCTGTGCCGTGCGGGCGACGCAAAGGCGACCGAGGTCATCCATGACGCCGGCTTTGCGCTGGGTGCCAGCTTGGGCTCGCTCGCTAACATCCTGGACCCTGAGGTCATCGTGCTTTCGGGTGGCGTGATTCACCAAGGTCCCGATTGGCGTTCACAGACGTGGAAGGATTCGGTACACGAGGGCTATGCCAGCCAGGCGCTCGATCCGCTTCAGGACACGCCGATCCTCATCGGTTCTCTGGAGGGCGATGCTCCGCTCATCGGTGCCGCCGAACACCTTCTTGCGTCGTTGAAATAAACATAGCTACCAAGTGCGCCTTCTGAGGTGCCGCAGATTGACGTGAAAGAGGAGCGAAGCGTACTTCGGTACGCGAGCGACGGTTTGAACGTCAAGGTGCGGTGTCTCAGAAGGCTGTTTTTGAGAAAGGTTGAGTCGAACATGACCGTTGATCCTTTGATCCAGTCCCTGAAGGGCAAGCTCGTCGTGAGCGTTCAGGCGTATATGGGCGAGCCGCTTCGTACGCCTGAGACCATGGCTCAAATGTCTCGCGCTTGCGAGCTCGGCGGCGCCGCCGCCATTCGCTGCCAGGGCCTTGCCGACATTGCCGCCATTAAGGGTCGCTGTGAGGTTCCTGTTATCGGCCTGTGGAAGGATGGGCACGAGGGCGTTTACATCACGCCGACGCTGCGCCACGCTCGCGCCTGCGTTGCTGCGGGTGCCGATATCGTGGCGATCGACGCCACCGATCGTCCGCGTCCCGATGGCAAGACCGTCGAAGATACTTTCCGTCCGCTGCACGAGGAGGGCGTGCTCCTGATGGCCGACTGTGCCACCATCGAGGATATTCGTCGTGCTGTCGACATGGGCTTCGACCTGGTGTCCACCACGCTGTCTCATGGTGTTGCCGCCATCGACTGCACCATGGCCGATGGCCCCGATCTGCCGCTCCTGCGTCAGGCGACCGAGGAATTCCCCGGCCTTCCCATCATTTGCGAGGGTCGTGTGCATACGCCCGAGGAGGCTCGCGCCGCGATCGATGCTGGCGCCTGGGCCGTTGTCGTCGGCACCGCCATCACGCACCCCACGAGTATTACGAGTTGGTTCAAGGCTGCGCTTGAGGCGTAAGACAGGCCTCGTATCCGCTCGGGGCGGTATACTCAATATAGGCAATTGACCGCGCGGGATCCGGGTTGCTGGGTCCCGCGCTTGTTTTCGGGAGGCAACACATGCAAAAGGGAGATGCCATGGATGCGGCGGAGCGCTCGGAGCGCATCCCCGATATCGTCATCATCACCGGAATGTCCGGATCAGGCCGCACACAGGCCATGCACGTGTTCGAGGACATGGGCTATTTTTGCATCGATAACCTGCCTCCGCGTCTCATCGCCCAGCTTGCCGAGCTCGTCGGCATCAATACGGGCGTGGGCAGGCATCTCGCCGTCACCTGCGATTTGCGTAGCCAGGGACTGTTTGACGAGTTGCTCGATGCGGTCGCCGCTCTCGAAGAGCGCGAGATGAGCTGCGACATCGTGTTCCTGGAGGCTTCTGACGAGGTGCTGATTCGTCGCTACAGCGAAAATCGCCGCCGTCATCCCATTGCCAAGCCGGGGGAGACTACGGCCGATGCCATTCAGCGCGAGCGCCTTCAGCTGCAGGGCGTGCGCGACCGAGCCGATATGATTATCGACACGAGCCGTCTGCGCACCTCTGCGCTGCGCAACAAGCTGCGTATGGCATTTTCCGAGCTGTCCGACCAGCAGCTTATGGATGTCCACGTGTTCTCGTTTGGCTTTAAGCACGGCATGCCCGTCGAAGCGGATATTATGATCGACGTCCGCTTCCTGCCCAATCCGTTCTACGATCCCGAGATGCGCACGATGACCGGTCTCGATAAAAAGGTCTCCGATTTTGTTCTGGACCATCCCAAGACGCAGGAGTTTTGGAAGGCTTGGACACAGCTGCTCGATACGGTCATGCCCGGTTATATCGCGGAGGGTAAGCCGCAGCTTTCTATCGCCATCGGCTGCACGGGCGGCCAGCACCGCAGCGTTGCCATTGCCGAGGCCACGGCCCGTTACCTGGAAGGCGCTCAGTATCATGTGAGCATCTCGCACCGCGACCTGTCGCGCGCCAACACGAAGGCATAGGCCTGCATGTCGTTTACCGCTGAGGTGCGCGACGAGCTTGCGCGCTGCGAACCCGAATGTGAATACTGCGACTTGTCGACGCTTGCCGCCCTCACGCGCGTGAGCGGTACGCTCTCGCTTACCGGCTCTGGGCGGTATCGTTTGACGGTTGCGACTGAGACGGGAGCCGTCGCGCGCACGATGATCACGCTGACGCATCGTATCCTTAAGCTCAAAACGGAGTTCACCGTCCGTAAATCTGTATTGCATAAGGTTCGAAACTACCTCATCACCTTGCCTGATCAGCCAGACCTGGATAAGGCCTTGGTTCTGCTGGGTATCCTCGAACGTAGGGGAGGACTTGTCGCCGGCGTACCCCGACATATCGTTGCCCGTCCTTGCTGTAGACTTGCCTATATCCGCGGCGCGCTCATCGCGGGCGGCTTCGTGGCCGATCCACGCGGCGATTTTCATTTGGAGATTGCTGTGCAGGGCGAGCAATATGCCAAGGGGCTTTGCGATCTGTTGGAGCAGATTGGGGTCCATGCTCGTGTTAATGCACGGCGGGGGTCATATGCCGTGTACATTAAGAGCGCCGAGGAAATCGAGCATCTATTAAAGCTGATTGGCGCCAAGCGCAGCGTTGCCGAGATTGAGGAGGCGCGCGCGGTCAAGTTGGTTAAGAACGATGTGAACCGTCGCGTGAACGCCGAGCTCGCCAACCAGACCAGAAGCGCCGGTGCCGCCCAACATCAGCTTGCGCTTATCGATGAGCTCGAGCAGCGTGGCCTTCGTGATACGCTTCCGGATGCCTTGGCGGTCTTTTGCGACCTGCGCGAGCGCTATCCCGATCTGTCGCTGCGTGATTTGGGGGAGATGGCTGACCCTCCCTTGTCGAAGTCAGCCCTCTACCATCGTGTTTTACGGCTTGAAAAGCTCATTGAAGCAAACAGGTAGTTTGAAGTAACGACTTATATATGGATTTAGCTGCTATTTTAGTATTTAAAACGTTTTAACGTAAATTTGATTTTCAATTTCGAGCATTCTCGTGAAATTCAAGTCAAAAAAAAGGTATATTAGGCGAGTGGTTAGTTTGTGGGCCTCAACGGCGGGCGCTGTAGCTCGCGGGGGCCTTACGAAAGGAGACACAATGGCAGTAAAGGTTGCTATTAACGGCTTCGGTCGCATCGGTCGTCTGGCTTTCCGTCAGATGTTCGGTCATGAGGGCTCCGAGATCGTCGCTATCAACGACCTCACCTCTCCCGATATGCTCGCTTACCTGCTGAAGTACGACTCCACGCAGGGCAACTACGCTCGCGATCACGAGGTCGTTGCTGGCGAGGATTCCATCACCGTTGACGGCAAGGAGATCAAGATCTACAAGGAGGCCGACGCTAACAACCTGCCTTGGGGCGACCTTGACGTCGACGTCGTTCTCGAGTGCACCGGCTTCTACACCAGCAAGGCTAAGGCTCAGGCCCACATCAACGCTGGCGCCAAGAAGGTCGTCATCTCCGCTCCGGCCGGCAGCGATCTGCCCACCATCGTGTACAACGTCAACCATGAGACGCTGACCGCTGAGGACAACATCATCTCCGCTGCTTCCTGCACCACCAACTGCCTCGCCCCGATGGCCAAGGGTCTGAACGACTTCGCTCCCATCGTGTCCGGCATCATGACCACCATCCACGCCTTCACCGGCGACCAGATGCCGCTCGACGGCCCGCAGCGCAAGGGCAACTTCCGTCGCTCCCGCGCCTGCTCCGAGAACATCGTCCCGAACACCACGGGCGCTGCCAAGGCCATCGGCCTGGTTCTCCCCGAGCTCAACGGCAAGCTCATCGGTGCCGCCCAGCGCGTCCCGACGCCGACCGGCTCGCTGACCAACCTCTACGCCGTCGTTGACAAGAAGGTCACCGTCGACGAGGTCAACGCTGCCATGAAGGCCTACGCCGAGACCATCCCCGAGACCTTCGCCTACAACGAGGACCAGATCGTCTCCCGCGACATCGTCGGCGAGACCCACGGCTCCATCTTCGACGCTACTCAGACCATGTGCTCTGACCTCGGCAACGGCCAGACCCTCGTTCAGGTCACCTCTTGGTACGACAACGAGAACTCCTACACCTCTCAGATGGTCCGCACCATCAAGTACTTCGAGAAGTTCGTTGCTTAATTTAGCTTTTAGCGAATAGCTCGTTGAGCGTCTAAAGAAGGGCGCGGCCTTATAGGGCTTACACCCTAGGGTCGCGCCCTTTTTATAAGAAATCGTCTGCCGTAATGGGAGGCAGACACGTACGAAAGGTAGAAGCAAACATGGCCTTTACCAAGAAGACCGTCCGCGACATCGATGTCGACGGAAAGCGCGTTCTCGTCCGCGTTGACTTTAACGTGCCTATCAAGGATGGCGTCGTTGGCGACACCACCCGTATCAAGGCTGCCCTGCCCACCATCAACTACCTCGTTGAGCACAACGCTCGCGTCATCCTCATGAGCCACCTCGGCCGTCCCGAGGGCACCGGCTTCCAGCCCGAGCTGTCCCTCGAGCCCGTCGCCAAGAAGCTCGCTGAGCTCTCTGGTCTCGACGTTGCCTTTGTCGCTGACACCTACGGCGAGAAGGCTGCTGAGGCTGTCGCCGCCGTCGAGCCGGGTAAGGTCCTCGTTCTCGAGAACGTCCGTTTTGACAAGCGTGAGAAGAAGAACGATCCCGAGATCGCCAAGAAGCTCGCTTCCTATGGTGACGTCTTCGTTCTCGATGCCTTCGGCACCGCTCACCGCGCCCAGGGTTCCGTCGTGGGCCCCGCCGCTTACCTGCCTGCCGTCGCCGGCTTCTTGCTCGAGAAGGAGGTCGACACGCTGACCGGCATCTTCGCCGAGCCCGAGCGCCCCTTCGTCGCCATCGTCGGCGGTTCCAAGGTTTCCTCCAAGATCGGCGTTCTCGATCACCTCATCGACTCCGCTGACACCCTGATCATCGGTGGCGGCATGGCCTACACCTTCTTCCTGGCTCAGGGCCTGTCCGTTGGTCAGTCCCTCAAGGAAGAGGACTGGGTCGAGCGCGCCGGCGAGATGCTCAAGAAGGCCGAGGAGAAGGGTGTCAAGATCCTACTCCCCATCGACAACCGTGTTGCCGATCACTTTGGCGAGGACGCTGTCCCCGAGGTTGTTGCTTCCGACGCTATCCCCGACGATCGTGAGGGTATGGACATCGGTCCCAAGACCGAGGAGCTCTATGCCGAGGCTGTCAAGGGCGCCAAGACCGTGTTCTGGAACGGCCCCATGGGCGTCTTCGAGTTTGACAACTTTGCTCACGGCACCCAGGCTATCGCCGAGGCTCTCGCCGAGGCTGACTGCACCTCGATCATCGGCGGTGGTGACTCTGTCGCAGCTGTCAACAAGTTCAACCTGGCCGACAAGATGAGCTGGATCTCCACCGGTGGTGGCGCTTCCATGGAGCTCGTCGAGGGTAAGGCCCTGCCCGGAGTGGAGGCGCTTCTCGATGCCTAATCGCACCCTTCTTATCGCTGGTAACTGGAAGATGAACAACGACGTCGCCGAGGCCGCCAAGCTCGCCGACGAGCTGGCTCAGGCTCTGCCCGAGGTTCCGGCTGGCGTCGAGGTGCTCGTCTGCCCTCCGACCATCGACATCACCACGGTTCATGACCGCATTCAGGCTGCCCCCATCGCCCTCGGCGCACAGAACGTGTACTGGGAGGCCAAGGGTGCCTTCACCGGTGAGTCCTCTTGCGACATGCTCAAGTCCGCTGGCTGCACCTACTGCATCATCGGTCACTCCGAGCGTCGCGACTACTTCCACGAGACCGACGAGGACCAGAACAAGAAGGCCAAGGCTCTCGTTGCCGCCGGCCTTGTTCCCGTCTTCTGCTGCGGCGAGTCCCTCGAGGTCCGCGAGGCTGGCACCTATGTCGAGCACGTCGTGAACCAGGTCAAGGCTGGCCTTGCTGGTCTTGAGATCACCTGCCCCAAGCAGGTCGTCGTCGCCTACGAGCCCATCTGGGCCATCGGCACCGGCAAGACCGCTACCGCCGAGGACGCTCAGGAGGTCTGCGGTGCTATCCGTGAGACCCTCAAAGAGATGTTCGGCGAGGAGCTCGCCAACGGCATCCGCGTGCTGTATGGCGGTTCCGCCAAGCCCGGCAACATCGCCGAGCTCGTCGCCAAGCCCGACGTTGACGGCGCCCTCGTGGGCGGCGCTTCGCTCAAGGCTGCCGACTTCGCCTCTATGGTCGTCAAGGCAGGCGAGTAGGACATATGGCACAACGTCATCTTCCTGCACTCCTGATTATCATGGATGGCTGCGGGCTTGCTCCGGCCGATGGCGAGAATGCCGTCGCCGCTGCCAAGACGCCCTTCCTTGATGGCCTGTACGAGAAGTACCCCCACACCACGCTCGGTGCTTCGGGCGAGGACGTGGGCCTTCCCGACGGCCAGATGGGCAACTCCGAGGTGGGTCACCTCAACATCGGTGCCGGCCGCATCGTGTTCCAGGAGCTTTCGCGCATCAACAATGCCATCAAGGACGGCTCCATCGCCAAGAACGAGGTTTTTGTCAAGGCTATGGACGATGTCAAGGCTGACGGCAAGACTCTCCACCTCATGGGCCTTATGAGCCCTGGCGGTGTTCATTCTCATATGAACCACGTTGAGGCTCTGGTCAAGATGGCTGCCGAGCATGGCGTCAAGACCGTTCGTGTCCACGCCTTCATGGATGGCCGCGACGTCGACCCGCAGTCCGGTGCTGGCTACATGAGCGAGTTCTGCGCCTTCCTGGCCAAGATTTCCGAGGAGACCGGTTGCGACGCTCGCGTTGCCACCGTCTCGGGTCGTTATTGGGCGATGGACCGCGACAACCGTTGGGAGCGCATCCAGCGCGCCTACGACGTCATGGTCAACGCGTCCGATGCCGATGTCGACCCCGTTGCCGGTATCAAGGCCTACTACGAGAAGGACCCGCGCGGCGACGAGTTCGTCGAGCCCTTCGCTGCCCACAACGAGGGCATTCACGAGGGCGACGCGGCTATCTTCTTCAACTTCCGTCCCGACCGCGCTCGTCAGATGACCCGCGTGTTCACGGACAAGGAGTTCGACGGCTTTGAGCGCGAGCAGATCAAGCTTTCGCACTTTGTGACGATGACCGAGTATGATCCGACGTTTGACGTCGAGGTCGCCTTCCCCAAGACGTTCCCCGAGAACGTCCTGGCCGACGTTATCGCCGCCAATGGCCTGAAGCAGCTGCACACTGCCGAGACCGAGAAGTACGCCCACGTGACGTTCTTCCTCAACGGTGGCATCGAGGAGCCCAAGGAGGGCGAGGAGCGCGTGCTCGTCGCTTCCCCCAAGGTTGCTACCTACGATCTGCAGCCCGAGATGAGCGCTCCCGAGGTTACCGAGAAGCTCGTCGCCGCCATCAATGAGGATCGCGCTGATTTCTACATCGTGAACTTCGCGAACTGCGACATGGTTGGTCACACCGGTGTCTTCGACGCTGCCGTTAAGGCCGTTGAGGCTGTTGACGATGCCCTGTCCAAGGTTGTCCCGGCGATTCTCGCCAAGGGCGGCTTTGCACTGATTACCGCCGACCACGGCAACGCCGATCACATGTTTGACGTTGCTTCCGACGGTTCCAAGCATCCGTTTACGGCTCACACCACCAACCGCGTGCCGTTCATCATCGTTGATGAGAAGGCCAAGCTCACCGGTATCGAGGACGGCCGTCTTTCCGATATCGCTCCGACCATGCTCACCATGGCTGGTATTGAGCCTTCCGCCGAGATGACGGGCCGCGTGCTCGCTACCGAGGCCTAATAGAAAACAAATACCGTTTTCTAGCAAGGGGGTTGTCCACAACCGGACAACCCCCTTTTTGGTATTTCTGCATTTCCACCCCGTCCTTGAGTGGCAGGTAGGGGAGAGCGGGGGATTGTGGTACAGTACTGGAGTTTGAACTGTTCTATTAAGGAGCTTATCTATGGGTCCGTTCCAGATTCTTCTGTTTGTCGTTTGGGCTGTTTCTGCCGTGGCGCTGACGATTCTCGTCCTGATGCATTCCGGTAAGGGTACCGGCGTTTCGGATATGATTGCCAGCTCGCTGTATAACTCCAGCTCTGCCACGGGCGTTATGGAGCAGAACCTTGACCGCCTGACCGTCATCATGGCTGTCGTGTTTGCCGTGTGCGTCGTGCTGTGCATGTTCTTCTTCCCGCAGGGCATCGTGGGCTACTAATCACGAGCCGCATAAATACTTGAAAAGGGTCCCGCAAGTGCGGGACCCTTTTTGTTTACATATTTGTAACAGAGTCAAAATATCCTCATATACTTCGCCCAACTAAAGAAAATCTCGACCGTTAACCGGAATTAGCCCCAAATCGTGCATAAAATGCGCTACTGTATTGCAATACGTTGGTCCGCTTTGTATAACCAGCCAAAACGGCGGACCGCGTTTGAATGGTTCGATTGGGCTGTCTTGACGTTGCCCGACCGAACTTACTTTGTCCTATCTCATAAGGAGGATGGCATGGCTGATTCTATGTTCCACCAGCCCGTTATGGGTCGTCGCGCCTTTGTCGGCGGTACCCTTGCTGCGAGCTCCATGGCTTTTCTTGCCGCATGCGGCAAGAAGGGCGGCGACGCTTCCGGTTCTGAGTCCGGTTCGACGCTGAACTTCTACATCAACAACCCGGTCTGCATCGACCCCTATAACGTCCAGGAGGACCAGGGCACTCAGGTCGAGTACCAGCTCTTTGATGCTCTGACCTCTTATGACGCCGAGAAGGGCGAGATCGTTCCACTGGCTTGCGAGTCCTTTGAGGCCAACGACGACGCCACCGAGTTCACCTTCAAGATCAAGAAGGCCAAGTTCCACAACGGTGACGACGTTACCTCCAAGTCCTTCAAGCTCGGTTGGGAGCGTCTGGTCAACACCAAGTCGGCCATCGCTACCGAGTACGGCCCTTCCGAGGTCTCCTATCACCTTTCTATGGTCGAGGGCTATGACGACCTGCTTGCCGGTAACGCTACCGAGCTCAGCGGTGTTACTTGCCCCGACGATGAGACCCTCGTCGTCAAGCTGTCTTCCGCTTACGCCGACTTCCCCTTCGTCGCCTCTCATCCGGCTCTGGCCCCGGTTCCCGAGTGCGCCGAGTCCGATGTCAAGAGCTTCTATCTTGCACCGGTCGGTAACGGCCCGTTCATGATGGACGGCAAGTGGGAGGATGGTCAGGAGATCAACCTCAAGAAGTTCGACGATTATTATGGCGACAAGGCCAAGATCGATGGCATCCACTTCCAGGTCATCAAGGACATGGAGACTGCTTACAAGGAGTTCCAGGCCGGTAACCTCGACGTCTGCGACGTTCCCGTTGCTCAGATCGACGCCGCCAAGAAGGATCGCGGCGTGTCCAAGGACGGCTACACCATGGGCGACGGCGAGCGCATGCTGCTCGGCTCCGAGCCTTCCACCTACTACCTGACCTGCAACAACACGGCCGAGCCGTTCAACAACGCCGACCTGCGCAGGGGTATCTCCCTGGCCATTAACCGTGAGGCCATCTGCAAGACCATCTTCAAGGGTACCCGTACCCCCGCCGACGGCATTGTTCCTCCGGGCATCGATGGCTACAAGGAGGGCGCATGGGAGTTCTGCGCCTACGACGTCGACAAGGCTAACGAGTACCTCGACAAGGTTGCTCCCGCTGACGCCAACGGCGATCGTGGCATTAACGTGACCCTTTCCTACAACCAGGACGGTGGCCACAAGGAGATCATGGAGTCCATCATCGGCGACCTCGCCAAGGTTGGCGTTACCGCTACTTCCGATACCCCTGAGTGGTCTGCCCTGCTCGAGCAGTATCAGAACTTCAACTATCAGTTCGGTCGTCTGGGTTGGATTGCCGACTACCCGATCATGGACAACTTCCTGTATCCGCTGTTCCACTCCGACTCCCTCGGTGGCGACAACCGCTCTGGTTACAACAACCCCGAGTTCGACGCCAAGGTCGACGAGGCTCGTACCACGGTTGACGACGAAGAGCGCGTCGCTAAGATGCAGGAGGCCGACGCAATGGTCGCTGCCGACTGCCCGGTCATCCCGGTGATGTTCTACACGCACACCATCGTCGGTTCCGATCGCATCAAGCACCTCTATGTCGATCCGCAGAAGCATGCCGAGCTGGGTACCGCTGAGCTCGCCTAAGAGTTTGCAGCTTCCGTGAGGGTCAAGTATTTACGTAGACCTCATGGGAAACATACAGTTCTCCCTAACCTGGGGTAAACTGGCTGATGGTAATTTTGGGATGCCGGTCTGGCGATCGGCATCCCATTTAGGTTAATCCCTAGATAGGGGAGTGGTATGGGTAAGTACATCGTTAAACGTGTGCTTCAGTTCATCCCGGTGTTTTTGGGCGTTACGCTGATTCTGTTCGCCCTCCAGAATATCGTGCCGGGAGATCCGATCAAGCTGATCGGTGGAGACAAGGCTCTGTCCCCCGAGGTGGAGCTTCAGCTTCGCGTCCGCTATCACCTGGTCCAGTCGGACGAGGATGGCAACGCGATCCTTGACGAGAACGGCGACCCCGTTCAAACGTCGCTCGTGGACCGTTACTTGTATTACATGAACGGCCTGCTTCATGGCGATCTGGGCAATTCGTATCAGCGCAAGCTGCCGGTTACGGAAATCTTTGCCCAGAAGTATCCGTATACGGTCAAACTTGCCGCGTGCGCCATCGTGCTCGAGGCAATCATGGGTATCGGTGCGGGTATCATTTCGGCGGTTAAGCGTTATTCCTTCTGGGATATTTTGGTAACGCTCACCACTTCGATTCTCGTTGCCGTCCCGGCTTTCTGGCTCGGTATGTTGCTGCAGCTGTTCTTTGGCGTCATTCTCAAGGACGCCACGGGCGGTGCATTCTCCATGCCGATCTCGGGTGCCGGTGGTTCCAGCTCTCAGTATCAGGATTGGATGCACTATGTGCTTCCGACCATTACGCTGGCTTCGGTTTCGACCGCTTATGCCGCCCGCATTATGCGCTCGCAGCTGCTTGACGTCATGAACCAGGATTACATCCGTACGGCAAAGGCTAAGGGTCTCTCCAATCGCGCGATCATCGTCAAGCATGCGCTTAAGAATGCACTCATCCCCGTCGTTACCTATATTGGTGTCGACTTTGGCGGCATGCTTTCGGGCGCCATCCTGACCGAGACGGTCTTTAACTGGCCCGGTATCGGCTATGAGGTCTATCGCGCTATTAGCATGCGTGACTGGCCCATCGTTATGGGCGGCGTTACGCTCATCGTCGTCGTCGTCATGGTGATCAACCTGCTCGTCGACATTAGCTATGCATTCCTCGACCCGCGCATCCGCCTTGGCGGTCCGTCGGATAAGGCCTAAGGGAGGTACGTCTCATGCAGGAAGCTGATTCTCAGTCTCAGGAGCAGGCTACCGCCACCAAGGCCGCATCTGCTCCCGCTAAGTCCCGCACACTGTGGGGCGACGCTTTTAAGCGTCTTCGTAAGAACAAGCTCGCCGTTATCGGTGTTTGCTGGATCATCATCGTCGTTGTGGTTGCCCTGACCGCAGATCTGTGGGCTAAGCCCTGGCTCGGTTCTCCGACGGCTTCCGACTCGACCACCATGGCCGAGACGTCGCTGCTGGCTCCGTGTGCAGAGCACCCGTTTGGCACCGACGCCCTTGGTCGTGACATTCTCGTCCGCGTTATCTACGGTGCGCGCGTTTCGCTGTCTGTCGGAATTATGGCCACCGCGATTTCCACGCTGATCGGTCTGGTCATGGGTGCTCTGGCCGGTTTCTACGGCGGCATCTGGGATACGATCATCATGCGCTGTGCGGACATCTTCCTGGCGTTCCCGTACGTGCTGTTCGTTGTCGCCATGATCGCCGTTATCGGCCGTGGTCTTCAGAACGTCTTTATCGCCATCGGCATTCTCGGATGGCCTTCGATTGCGCGCGTCTTCCGCTCTGCAATCTTGACGGTCAAGGAAAACGACTATGTTGACGCTGCGCGCGCGATGGGTGCATCTGATGCTCGTATCGTCGTGCGTCACATCTTCCCGAACTCCGTCGCCTCCATCGTGGTCTACGCGACCATGAACATCGGTGGCGCCATTCTGACCGAGTCCGCTCTGTCCTTCCTCGGCATGGGCGTTATTCCGCCTACGCCTTCGTGGGGCTCCATGATTCAGGACGGTCAGCAGTATCTTCTGACTGCCCCCTGGATGATGATCATGCCCGGTCTGGCAATTCTCTCGACGGTGCTCGCCTTCACCCTGCTGGGTGACGGTCTGCGCGACGCCCTCGACGTCAAGATGAAGGACGCATAAGGATGAAGAAGAACAAGAACTATGTGGACCTGAAGGACCAGCCGGTTCCCGAGGGCCAGCATCTGCTCGAGGTCGATGACCTTAAGATGTATTTCCACACCGAGGATGGCGTTGTTCGCGCTGTCGACGGTGTCTCCTACACGCTCGATCGCGGCGAGACCCTGGGCGTCGTCGGTGAGTCCGGCTCCGGTAAGTCCGTGACCGCCATGACTATCATGGGCCTCATCTCGATGCCTCCGGGAAAGATTGAGGGCGGCGACGTTCGCTATCGCGGTCGTTCTATCCTCGAAATGACCGAGGAAGAGATGCAGCACATTCGCGGTAACGATATCGCGATGATCTTCCAGGATCCTATGACCTCCTTGAACCCGGTCTATAAGATCGGCAAGCAGGTGGGCGAGGGCCTTCGTCTGCACCGTGGCTACTCCAAGCAGGAGGCACTCAAGCGCGCTACCGAGCTTTTGGACCTCGTGGGTATCCCCGAGCCCGAGAAGCGCGTCAACGAGTATCCGCACCAGTTCTCGGGCGGTATGCGTCAGCGTGTCATGATTGCTATGGCTCTTGCCTGCGATCCCGATATTCTGATTGCCGACGAGCCCACGACGGCTCTGGACGTTACCATTCAGGCTCAGATTATCGAGCTCATGCAGGAAATGCAGGAGAAGAACGGCAACGCCATCATCATGATTACCCATGACCTGGGCGTCGTCGCCGACATGGCCGACAAGATCATGGTTATGTACGCCGGCCGTCCCGTCGAGTTCGGTACTGCTGAGGAAATCTTCTACGAGAGCCGCCACCCCTACACCTGGGGCCTTATCCGCTCCATCCCGGAGCAGGCCATCGAAGAGAAGAAGCCGCTTACGCCGATTCACGGCAACCCGCCTTCGCTCATGAACCTGCCCGAGGGCTGCGTGTTCTCGCCTCGTTGTCCCTATGCGACCGATAAGTGCCGCAAGCAGCGCCCCGAGCGCGTTGTCACCGAGTCTGGTCATTACTCTGCGTGCCACTACTCCGGTGACCCCGAGTTCCTCAAGAACGCTCCTGAGACGTCCCGTACGCGCAAGGATTCCAAGAAGGGAGGCGAGGCGTAATGGCAGATACCAACGAGCGTACTCCGCTGCTGAAGGTCGAGCACCTCTCCAAGGAGTTTCCCGCTGAGTCCGGCATGTTCGCCAAGCGCTTCTCCAAGCGTGTCGTCTCTGCTGTGAATGACATTTCGTTCGAGATTTATCCGGGCGAGACCTTTGGCCTGGTCGGCGAGTCTGGTTGCGGTAAGTCCACCACGGGCCGCACCATCATGCGCCTGACCAAGCCGACGGCAGGCAAAGTGTTCTTCCAGGGCAAAGACGTTGCCGAGATGAGCAAGCACGAGATCAAGGATATGCGTCGCGAGATGCAGTTCATCTTCCAGGACCCCTATGCTTCGCTGAATCCTCGTATGACCATCGGCGAGATTGTCTCTGAGCCCATGACCATTCATGGCGTGGGCACCAAGGAAGAGCGTATCGAGCGTGTCCGCGAGCTGCTGGACGTCGTCGGTCTGAACCCCGAGCACATCAACCGCTATCCGCACGAGTTCTCGGGCGGCCAGCGCCAGCGTGTCGGCATTGCCCGCGCATTTGCGCTGAAGCCCAAGCTGATTATCTGCGACGAGCCGGTTTCCGCTCTGGATGTTTCCATCCAAGCACAGGTCCTGAACCTGCTTAAGGAACTTCAGGACAAGTTCGGTACGGCTTATCTCTTCATTGCTCACGACCTCTCTGTCGTGCAGCACATCTCCGACCGTGTTGCCGTTATGTACCTGGGCAAGATGGTTGAGGTTTCGGACTGGAAGACGCTCTATAGCGAGCCTCACCATCCGTACACGCAGTCGCTGCTGTCTGCCGTGCCGGTTCCCGATCCGGATATCCAGAAGACCCGTAAGCGCATCATCCTCGCCGGCGATCCGCCGTCACCGCTGGATCCGCCGACCGGCTGCCGTTTCCACACTCGCTGCCCGATCGCGCAGGGCATCTGCTCTGAGAAGCTTCCCGAGTTTAAGGAAGTCGCACCGGGTCACTGCTGCGCGTGCCACTTCGCGGAGCCGTTCCCGATCAAGGAATCGCACATCGACCTGTAGCCGGTTGTTATCGTCCGGGCCCGTGCTGGACTTAGTTTTCAGAACGTCCTCGACCATGGAAACCCCCTTATCCTGCTCCTTCGGAGCCGCGGATAAGGGGGTTTCCTGGTCTGCGGAATGTTCTGAAAACTAAGTCCAGCACGGGCCCTGTGTTACCGCTGCAGAGGGGTGCGATTCCTTGATCGCTCACTTAATCTAATAAGAAATTGAGTGAGGCCGGAGCTTTAGCTCCGACCTCCCCATATAAGGGCTCGGCAAAGCCGAGCCACCAAATTTGCATCAGCCCCCAGAACATGTTTGAGAACTGTGCCTGAAGTATGTATTTGCAGGCCCCGAATCGGTGTTGCCTCCCGGCGCATTCCGCAGGGGGAGCGATATTTTGCAGCACGAAGTGCGCAACAAAATATCGCTCATGCCCGAGGACGCGCCGGGAGGCAACACCGATTCGGGGCCGAACATATAGATCTACCAGCGCATTTACAAATTCGTAAACTTTTTTGAAAAAAGTGCTTGCACAGTTCTCGAATCATAGGTTATTATCTTCCTCGTTGAACGCGCGGGTCCAACAAAACGAACTGCGAATCAACAACATAGCATGTCGGAGTGGCGGAATTGGCAGACGCGCTAGCTTGAGGTGCTAGTGACCGTTTTTTGGTCATGCGGGTTCAAGTCCCGCCTCCGACACCATCGCATTTGAGAAGCCTCTTCGGAGGCTTTTTTGTTACCGATAGACGGTGAGGTCCACGATGGAAACGCTTGAACGCAACGAGTGGGCAGATGTTGCCCAACTGGTCGAGATCACGAGCGATGCTGTCATCATTTGCGAGCTCGACGGAACCATTCTGCATGTGAATAATCGCTTACTTGGCTTGATGTGCGAGGAACGTGCCGACGTCATCGGTGGAGATGTTAAAGACGTCCTGTACTCGTCCGCTTTTGAACGTGCGACGGAACATCGTCTGCCATTTGAAACTGATGGCTCCGAGAACGAACTGATGCTCAAGCTGAGTGACGGCTCTTTTATCCCCGTCTTGGTTCGTGCGGGCTCCGTAACGCCTCCACGCATCTTTGGGCGCCGCGCACCACGTGTCCTAGTGGCGCTTCACAGTATCGAGGAACAGTATTCTCACGACCGTCAACTTAAGCGTGCGTTATCGGAGCTTAGAGTGGCGAACAAGCGTCTCTCTGGCACGCTCTCGGTCATTATGAGCACTGTGGGCTCCGATGAGTTACCCAGCCTGCTTGATACTGTTTTGAACCAGCTTGTAGGAACGCTCGATGCTTCGGGTGCCGCTATCTATTTTTCTGAGAGCGGCGGTTTTAAGCTACGCGGTGTTTCCAAGGAGCTGTATGACAGCTACCTGCCTGAGTTTTTGCCGTATGGCGCTGGCATTCCGACGTATGTTCTTCGCGAGTCGCGTGCCTGTCGCTTGTCGATTCAACAGGACCTTGAGGGCGATAGGGCCGCCTCCGGTATGTTCATGGACTTGGACAATCGTTCTAAGCACCTGTTGCGCGTGCAGGATATGCCTCCGTACCGCAGCGAGATTTGTCTTCCCGTTTTTTACGGTACGCAGATCCTTGGCGTGCTTGAAGTTGGTTGGAAACGCCCCCAGGCACCGCTCGCCTATGACGTTAATGTACTCGAGGTCATTTGCGATTACCTGTCTATCCAGCTGGTCGGCATGGCATCGAGCCTTCGCTCTCGTCGTACGGCCGAGCTTGGCCGCTCGCTCAATGTCTTACGTGATGAGTTATTTACCTTTCTAGACGATTCCGCCGCGGCTACTCAGGCGGTATCGTCCGAGATCTGCAATATGCTCAACTGCCATTTTTGCCCTGTTGAGTATGACGCCAGTCTGGACTCCTACGTCATAGATTTTGAAGGCGGCAGTCGCGTTGTTTTGCCGGACGATCCCGAGAAGCTTTTCTTTTCCACGACAACGCCAGCGGCACGTCTGGGGGCTGGCCCTGATGGCTTTGAGGCGTCTGTTTTGGGCGGCACGAGTGCCGAGGACCTTAAACACGTCCGTATAACTCGCGTTGACGAATCGATGCCTATGGGAGGCTGGCTTAGGGCACACGGTCTGCCTTGTCAAGGTCTCTACGTCGACTCCGGCATCGAGGCGGGGCGCCCGCGCTCTGAGGGTGATGGCAAGCACAGTAACGACGCGATTGTCCCTGCTTCTGTTGCGAAGAGACCGACAACGCGCGCGCTGCTGCTTCGTGATGGTAGCCAAGAGCCGATTGATGACCTTGAATATGACTACTTGGTGCACTTGGCGCATGACTTTGAACTGATCTACGAAGGCGAATCTCAAAAGCGCGAGGAGCGCCATATCGCTCAGACGCTCCAGATCGGCATGAGAAATTCCCTGGGGGATGTTCCGGGTATCGCAACCGATTCGGTGTACCTGTCGGCCACGAACTCGGCGTTGGTCGGCGGCGATTTCTATACGCTCATCCGTCTTCCCGACGATTGCGCCGTCATGATTCTGGGTGATGTGTCTGGCAAAGGCATTGAGGCCGCATCGATGTCCGCGCTCGTCAAGACGGCCCTGACGGCATATGCCTGGGAGGGCGCTGGACCGGCCCGCATGGCACGCTCTCTTAACAGTATGCTCATGGGCTTTTCGAGGGTCGAGACGTTCGTGACAGCCTTTATCGCCAAGATTGACCTTAAAGCCGGACGCGCAACGTATTGTTCGGCGGGCCATCCTCCGACCATGGTCATCAGGCCAGAGTCGATGCCGCTGGGTGGCGGCGAGACTCGTGGGGGAGAGGTCGAGCTGCTTGGATGCCAATCGGGCGTAATCGGTGCCTTTGAGAGCATGGTGTACGAGACAGGCGTGTTTACGTTCGCTCCTGGCGACATGCTCTTCATGTATACGGATGGAACGATTGAGGCCCGCGACCGTACCGGAGCGTTCTTTGGCGAGCAGCGCTTGCGCGACCTTCTGCTTTCTGTTTCGGGGGAGGGCGTGTCGGGCATTTGCGGCAAGGTCTTGGGCGAGCTTGACCGATTTACCGAATCGGCGCTGGACGATGACATTGCATTGGTGTCCCTTGAGTTTTTACGGGGTCGTTCATAGACGACGCTGGGCGGGCTGAATCCGTACGGTTGGGGAAACGAATGCATCGAGTGGGCTTTTTTGGGGAACCATGGTCGTATGAATGAGTGGAATGACATAGCGGTTTTGACGCCACCAGGCGATATCGACATCGCCACGGTGCCTGCGCTGCGTCGGCGGTTGGATGCTTTGATTGGCCGCGGCGTGCGTCGTGTCGTCATCAACTGTCAGGCTGTCAGCTTTATCGATTCGACGGGCTTGGCATTCCTGCTTACGCGCGCTCGTGAGCTCATGAGGCGAGAAGGCTTGCTTTCGCTCGTCAATGCATCAGGTGAAGTTGTTCGCTTTTTGGAGATTGCTCGTCTTGTCGATATCCTTCATGTCGCGGGGCCGGCACGGGAGTCTATTCCCGCTATTCCGGTGGGGGAGCTGCCTCGCTGGAGTAAGAGCGTCGAGGTCCGTCAGGGTATCGAGAATCTTCCATACTACCGACATCGCATCGCCGAACTCCTTGAATCGCTTCCGTTGCGCCGTGACGAGCGCTACGATGTCGCATTGGCGTCGGGGGAGGCGCTGGGTAATGCCTATGACCATGCGGGCGGTATCGGGTGCGTCCTGACGGTTCAAGCCTATGGCGATCGCGTTGTGGTTGAGGTGCTTGATCGAGGTGCCGGCTATTCTATCGATGAAACGAGCGAGCCGGTTGCATCTGAGGAACGTGGCCGTGGTATCAAGCTTATGCGTATGCTCGTCGATAACGTGGAGGTTGCTCGTCGTACGGACGGCGCCGGCACGCGCGTGCAGATGGTGAAGCTGTTTAGCGGAGCGCTGGAATCGTGTGCCTAGCCAATCGCTTAGCGCGTTTGGCTACTAAGAACATGCGGCAGACAAGTTTTTTGAAAAAAGTACTTGCGTCTTTTGGACAACTCGCGTAAATTAATAACCCGCAAGCGGACATGGCTCAGTTGGTAGAGCACAACCTTGCCAAGGTTGGGGTCGCGGGTTCGAACCCCGTTGTCCGCTCCATTGCATTTCCGGACCGTTTAGTCGGTCCTTTTTCGGCGAAGTGGCCAAGTGGTAAGGCAGAGGCCTGCAAAGCCTTTACCCCCGGTTCGAATCCGGGCTTCGCCTCCAGGCAACATCCGGGCGCTCCGGCGCCCGTTTTGTTTTACATATGCGGACATGGCTCAGTTGGTAGAGCACAACCTTGCCAAGGTTGGGGTCGCGGGTTCGAGCCCCGTTGTCCGCTCCAAACGCAGCAGCCCGACTACTACGGTAGCCGGGCTTTTTCGTACCCATCGCATGGGCTCGAACCCGAGAGGGAGCGATCGTTTTGGGGCGTGGCTGTGGCGTTGTTTGTCGCGAATGTCCGCTTTGGGCGTATCATCGTGGGCATCTCGCATAACCTCGTTGCAAGGGAGATACGCCCCATGGCTACAGAAAAGTCTTCTTCGCGCTCATGGATGTCCGATGCCGCGATCTATCAGATCTACCCGCGCTCGTTTAAGGATTCGACTGGTTCGGGTCTGGGCGATATCGCGGGCATTACCCAGCAGATGGACTATCTTGAGCGACTGGGTATCGAGGCCATCTGGCTGAGCCCGTTTTACCCTTCGCCTCTTGTCGATGGTGGCTATGATGTGGCGGACTACTGCGATGTCGACCCACGTCTCGGCTCGCTTGACGACTTCGATGACATGATCGCTGCGGCTCACGCGCGCGGCATCAAGGTCATCGTCGACATCGTGCCCAACCATTCATCCAACCAGCACCCCTGGTTCAAAGCCGCTCTTGCCGCCGGCCCCGGATCGCCCGAACGCGCCCGTTATATCTTCCGCGATGGTCGCGGCGAGCATGGCGAGCTGCCTCCCACCAATTGGAATGCCAACTTTGGCGGCCCCGCATGGACGCGTGTTGCGGACGGTCAGTGGTATCTGCACATGTTTACGCCCGAGCAGCCGGACTTTGACTGGTCATGCCCTGAGGTTCACGCGCTCTTTTGCGACGTCCTGGCGTTTTGGAGCGATCGAGGCGTCGACGGCTTTCGCATTGATGTGGCGCAGGGTCTCGCCAAGGATCTCGACCGCGATGACCTCGACCGGTGGCATCTCGCCGAGGGCGATGACATGGTTGACGACGGCACCCATCCGCTGTGGGACCGCAATGAGGTCCACGAGATCTATCGCGAGTGGCGCCGCGTGTTCGACCGCTATAATCCTCCGCGCAGTGCCGTTGCCGAGGCGTGGGTGCTGCCCGAGCGCCAGTATCTCTACGCGCGTCCCAGCGAGCTTGGCCAGACATTCAACTTTGAGTTTGCCAAGGCCACTTGGACCTATGATGACATGCACACTGCAATCGAGAAGGGCTTGAAGGCAGCCGTCGAATCCGATTCCGCCTCGACCTGGGTACTCTCCAACCACGACGTGCCGCGCGTGGCGACACGCTATGCCCTGCCGCAAATCAAGGCGACGCGCTACCACCAGATTGCGCTCGACTGGCTCTTGCGCGACGGGTCGTCTTATGACGAGGACCGTGAACTCGGCGAGCGCCGCGCGCGGGCGGCCCTTTTGCTTGAGCTGGCGCTTCCGGGCTCGGCATACGTGTATCAGGGTGAGGAGCTCGGCCTTTTTGAGGTGGCTGATATCCCGTGGGCTGCACTCGAAGACCCTACTGCGACCAATACGCACGGACCGAAGCGTGAGAAGGGGCGCGACGGCTGTCGTGTGCCCCTGCCGTGGGTGGCGGCGGACGATCCCGCGCATGGCGGATCGTTTGGGTTTTCGCCGGCAGACGCCGATGCGGCGCCCCATCTGCCGCAGCCTGCATGGTTTTCCGATTATGCTGCCGATAGGGAAGAAGTGGACCCGACATCGATGCTTGCGCTCTATCGTGACGCCCTCTGGCTGCGGCGCAAGCTGCGCGGGTGCGCCAACGATCTTGCGTGGCTCGATCTTGACGGGCGCACCGGTCTTGCGGATGGTGCCGAGGGCGCTGAGGGCGGCGTCATCGCCTATCGCCGCGATAACGGCTGGGCGTGTGTGACGAACTTCGGTGCAGCACCCGTGGAGCTGCCGGCGGGCAGGGTCCTGCTCACCTCATCACCGCTTGCAGACGGCAGGCTCGCGCAGGACAGCTCTGCCTGGATCATGCTCGGTGAGATGTAGGGGCATCTCGCTCATATGACCCAATCCGCTGTCAAGGGCCACAATGGCCCCGCCGACCGCTTGCAATCGGTCGGCGGGGCCTGCCGTTGAACCCGTCCCGGTCCGCCCCCGGCATGTCGTCGACGCCTTCGGCTCAGTCTCATATCCGCGGATACCGCTCCGGCGGCCCGCAATCCTCTCCTTCGGCGGGGTTCCCCAAGTCTGTCGACGCGGATGCGGCGGCCGCCGCGCGCACAGCGAGAACGGGGGTGTCCCCGAAGGCTGCCCGGCTCGCCGGGACGGGGGCTATGTCTATTCGCCGGCCTCCCGGCACATCGCGCCGAGTGCCCACAGCCACCTCACGAGCTCGGCGGCGGTGGCGGCGTTCGCCTTCGCCTGGGGCATGCCCCTCTCGAGCATCTCCTCGCGTCGCCGGAGCAGGCGCTCGGACCCCTTCCTCCCGTGCATCCTTATCTCGAGGGG
>DBFSAO010000108.1:0-38039 GCA_048500675.1 Collinsella sp. | reverse complement strand
GCTGAGGTTCGCCATGCCCTTCTTGAAGTTGAGGACCAGGTCTTCGGCGTTCATGCTGCCCCCATCATCGCGGTCTACGGGGTCAAAGATATGGCACCGTGGGGACACATGTATGTCAATCCTGGTCTAACAGAGCCTTTTTTAATCCCCGTCCCAGAAAAATCATTCCAAAAAGACTACTTTGCGAAAAAGCGCACGCCAAAGGACGTGTCCTCGCAGGCAACAATGCGGCGATCGCGCAGAATGGTTCGCACGTAGTACCAGTCGCCCACACAGCCCGACAAATGCAAGCCGGCCGCCAGGTAGCACAGCAGCGGATAGCCCGAGAACGCAAACCCCAGGGCAAACGCTGTCGTCACAACAACCGTCGGCGCCAGGCAAACTGCCACGTACCGCCGGCGCGAATACACCACGCCCTCGGCGCAGGCATAGATCATCGCCGTCTCGCGATTCGCCCCAAAGGTCACCTGCGCGCCCGCAGGCGCCAGCAGCTTAAAAAACACACCGTGCACCAGCTCGTGCACGGCAAATGACGCCGCCGAAACCGCAGCCAAGCCGACTATCCAGCCCAAGACCGTGGTCCAGCCGCCCGCGTCAGCCGCATCCAAGTCCGCAGGCCCGCCCATCAGCATAAACACCGGCACCAAGCACACAGCAAATGCGCCGAGCACGGCCATCCCCCACACAAAGCAGGCGTGCAGAAAATCCTCGTCTTCAAACGCATGTATGTTGGAAATCTCATTCATAGCATCTTAGGATAGCGCCCCTGCCACGTACCCGTCCGCATGTGCGATAATGTCGAACGATATGCACGAATTGACCACCGCGTCGCCAGGCCTTGTGCCCGGCCGCGCTCTCACCATATGCGAAGGAGTCCCATGGCATCCAAATACTCCATGAACGACCGTCCCAGCTGGCCTCGCCGCGCCATCGTTACCGCCGGCGAGCCCTACGGCAACAAGGGCCTTCACTTTGGCCACGTCGGCGGCGTCTTTGTCCCGGCCGACTTCTTCGCCCGCTTCCTGCGCGACCGTCTGGGCCGCGAGAACGTCATCTTCACCTCGGGCACCGACTGCTACGGCTCGCCCATCATGGAGAGCTACCGCAAGCTCAAGGAGAACGAGGGCTACGACAAGTCCATTAACGAGTACGTCGAGTCCAATCACTCCCGCCAAGCAGCGACCCTCAACAACTACAACATCAGCTGCGACATCTACGGCGGCTCGGGCCTTGAGCCGGCTGCGCAGATTCACAACGAGGTGACCGCCGAGATTATCAAGCGCCTGCACGAGCAGGGCACCATCTCCAAGCGCTCCACGCTGCAGTTCTACGATGCCAAGGCCGGCACGTTCCTCAACGGCCGTCAGGTAATCGGCCGCTGTCCCATCCAGGGCTGCAAGTCCGAGAAGGCCTATGCCGACGAGTGCGACCTGGGCCACCAGTTTGAGCCCGAGGAGCTCATCGCGCCCAAGAGCCAGCTCACCGGCGAGGTGCCCGAGCTGCGCCCGGTCGACAACCTCTACTTTGACCTGCCGGCCTACCTCGACTTTATGAAGACCTATACCGCCAAGCTCGCCCAGAACCCGCAGGTTCGCTCCGTGGTCTCCAAGACCATGGAGGAGTGGCTGCTGCCGGCCCAGCTCTATATCCAGAACAAGTTCCGCGAGGCCTTCGATGCCGTCGAGGATCAGCTTCCCGAGCACACCGTGCTGGAGCCCGAGGGCAACAAGAGCAGCTTTACCGTCACCTTCCCCAGCTGGAAGGAGCGCGACGACGCCCACGCGGTGCTCGCCAACGGCGGCGTGCGCTTCCGCAGCGGCAAGGCGCTCGTGCCCTTCCGCATCACCGGTAACATCGACTGGGGCGTTCCGGTGCCCCAGGTCGACGGCGTCTCCGACGTCACCTGCTGGTGCTGGCCCGAGAGTCTGTGGGCGCCCATCAGCTATACGCGTACCGTGCTCGCGCGCGATGCCAAGGCCGCCGGCGTGACCGAGGGTGTCGCCGCCCAGGATGCCGCTCTCATGGGCGAGCCCGCTGCCGACTCCACGCAAGTGCCCGCGCCCACCTACCAGCACAGCTCGCTCGACTGGCGCGACTGGTGGTGCTCTGACGACGCTCAGATTTACCAGTTTATCGGTCAGGACAACATCTACTTCTACTGCATCGCTCAGACCGCCATGTGGGAGGCCCTGGGCTGGAACCTCACGCAGAGCACCGTCAGCGCCTGCTACCACCTGCTCTACATGGGCAAAAAGGCCAGCTCGTCCTCGCAGACGCCTCCCCCGCCGGCAGACGACCTGCTCAACCACTACACCTGCGAGCAGATGCGCGCGCACTGGCTGTCGCTCGGCCTGTCCGAGAAGCCGGTAAGCTTTAGCCCCAAGGCATATGACACGCGCGTGACCGGCAAGGACAAGGACGGCAACGAGGTGCGCGCCTGCGACGACAAGCGCGTCATCGATCCCGCCCTTAAGGAGAGCGCCCTTTTGACCGGCGTCTTCAACCGCCTGGCCCGCAGCTGCTTCTACGGCGTTGCCATCAAGGAAGGCGACGAGAGCCCCTACCGCAACGGCTGCATCCCCGCTGGTGCCGCTTCTGACACCGTGGTCGAAGCCGCCCAGCAGGCAACCCTTGCCTTTGAGCAGGCCATGTACAAGTTCGAGACGCACCGCGCGCTCGCCGTGTGTGACGACTACCTGCGCGCCGCCAACAAGCGCTGGAGCGACGCCTCCAAGGCCGCCAACAAGCTCGAGGGCGAGCCGGCCAACGCCGCCATGACGCAGGCCCTCGTCGACGCCTTTACCGAGCTGCGCGTAGCGACCGTCCTGATGCACGGTATTGTGCCGGCCGGCTGCGAGCTCATCTGCGAGTACTTCGACGTCGATCCGGTCGCCTTCTTTAGCTGGGATAACATCTTTGCCTCCACGGACGAGTTCGTGGAGAGCCTGGGAGAGAAGCCCGGCGAGCACCGCGTGAAGCCGCTGCCCCCGCGCTTCGACTTCTTCAGCAAGCACGAGAGCCAGTACTAAGCCAACACCAAGGCAGAGTAGTCAATTTGGGACGGGGCTATTTTAGCTACCCCGTCCCAAATTTAACTGCAACGCCTGCCGAAACGGACGGGCAGCTAAAATAGCCCCGTCCCAAATTGACTACTTTTAATGGAATGGGAAGGAAAGACGGATGTCCAAGCCGCGTCGTCGTAAGCAGAAAAAGCAGGTCAAGGCCGAGCTCAAGCTTAGGCAGTTTGCTGCTACCGAACTTTCCGACCAGCTTGCCGCCCAACACTCCGCCGCCGACCTGCCGCGCTTTATGGTCGACACGGTCGCCGGCGCCTATGCGCCCGCCGATGCCGAGCTCATGATCGAGGGCTTTGGCGCCGCAGCCGCACGCCCGGTCACGCTGCGCGCCAACACGCTCAAGGCAACAGCCGAGGACATCGCCGCGGCGCTCAATGCCGCCGGCATCGCCCACAACCCCGTCGCCTGGTACCCAGACGCCTTTATCCTGCCCGAGGCCCAGGTTTCCGACCTGTGGGATCTCGACATCTACCGCGACGGCAAGATCTACCTGCAGAGCCTGTCGTCCATGATGCCGCCGTTGGTCCTGGGCGCTCAGGCCGGCGAGGACATCCTGGACATGTGCGCAGCCCCTGGCGGCAAGACAACGCAGATCGCCGCCCTCACGCAGGGACAGGCACACCTCACCGCCTGTGAGATGAACATCCCCCGCGCCGAGAAGCTCGAATCAAACCTCCATCGCCAGGGTGCCAAAAACGTGCCCGTCATGCGCATCGACGCACGCGAGCTCGACGAGTTCTTCCGCTTCGACCGCATCCTGCTCGACGCCCCCTGCACCGGCACGGGCACCGTCATCAGCGGCAACGAGAAAAGCCTGCGCGGCCTGACCGAGCAGTTGCTGAGCAAGTGCGCCCGCTCGCAGCGCGCGCTTCTGGACCGCGCCATGGGAGCCCTCAAGCCGGGCGGCACGCTCGTCTATTCCACTTGTTCGATCATGCCGCAGGAAAACGAGGACGCCCTGCAAGAGGCCCTCGACAAGCATATGGACTGCGAGCTCATCCCCCTTGACGGCACGCCGAGCGAAAGCGAAGTACGCCGCGCCCAGGAAGCCGGCGAGGAGCCGCGCGTCGAGTCCAACGCTCTGACCGAGGCCATTGCCGCGGGTCAGGTATCGGCCATCGCCAACGGCCTGCCCGGCACGCTCACCATTCCGCCTAGCCGCGACTTTGAGGGCTTCTACATTGCCCTGATTCGAAAACGCAGCTAGCGCACGGATCCAAAACTCAACAAGCTATCTCTGTGCGCGTTTGCCCTGCTGGTCGCGATGCTGTTTAAGCATCGCGCGTTCCTTGCGCTCGGCCCTTTTGCCCTTAATGGCCGTGACCACAAAGTAGATGACCGCGGCGGCAACGATTGCGCCCACACACAGGCCAATCGAGCCCAACATTGCCGAAAATTCCATACCGCGTCACCTCTCTTTTAAACGGGACTTTCAAGATAGCACCTCGATCCCCGCCACCACAGCTCCTTCACGTTCGCCTGCCCTTCGGTCTAACGGATGGCGCGGCGGGGAAAAATCAACTCGTCAAACGATTTAGCATTCGCAATTCCGGCTGCATCGTGCCGGCCGTCGTCACACAGAATCGAGTCTCCATGGACACCCTCAACGACCTAAACGAGCGCGTCGACGCCTTTGTCGGCACCAGCTCCTTCGACACGCCTGCCACGGCAAACGACCAAGATCCCATCGATGTGCCCGCCGAGGTTCACGAGGACATCGTCGCCTCGGTCGATTTCTCCGAGGTCGAGCTCGCAGACGAGTTCACCGAGCCCCAGGTAGCCGTGACCCCCAACGGACTGCTCCCCATGGAGCCGATGCCCATCGACGGACGTTTGCGCAAGGCGGCCCTTCGCATGCCCGACGAGATCGAGGAGGTCAGCGGCTTCACGCTCTTCGGCCGTCGTATCAAATCGCTCATCTACACCACCGACGTGGCCGTTATCCGCAACTCCAATGCCGATGCCGTCTTTGCCGTTTACCCCTTCACGCCGCAGCCCGCCATTACGCAGGCACTGTTGACCGTCGCCGAGTGCCCGGTCTTTGTAGGCGTGGGCGGCGGAACTACGACCGGTAAGCGCTCCGTGCAGATGGCAGCCGTCTCCGAGATGCAGGGCGCGGCGGGCTGCGTGGTCAACTCCCCCGCCACTGCCGAGATGGTCGAGCACATCACCAACATCGCCGACATCCCCGTCATCGCCACGGTCGTACGTTGCGACGATGATGCGCATGCCAAAGTGCGCGCCGGAGCCAAGATTCTCAACATCGCCGCCGGCAAGAACACGCCGCAGGTTCTGCGCGAGCTACGCGAGCACTATCCCAACTTGCCGCTCATCGCACCGGGCGGCAAGACGCCCGAGAGCATTCGCGAGACCATCGCCGCCGGCGCCAACGCCATCATCTGGACGCCGCCTTCGGCCCAGCAGCTACAGACCGACATGATGCAGCGTTATCGCAAGATGAAGGAAGACGCCACACCTGTCATCTCGCGCGACGATGTGCCCATTATCGACCAGGTCGCCGCCGCCGAGGTCAGCCAGGTCGAGAACATGAATCCCGACGTGCCGATTCCCGACGAAGTCATCGAGCGCGTCGCTTCGATCCACGAGCGCGTCGAAGAGCATCGCGCCAACCGCGGCCTCAAGCCGTCACTGCACGGCTTCTTCTTCCGCGGAAAGAAACGCTAATCGTAACAGCAAGGCCCGCCCCACAAACGTGAGGCGGGCCGTTTTCGTTTGAGCAATCATGCAGCGACGTGATGGGGCAAATTAATCCACGCGCTTGTCGCCCATAAAGAAGAGCGCCACCGTACCAGGTCCGGTATGCGAGCCAATCAGAGTACCGATGTCATTGATCTCAATCTTGCCTTTAAGCTGCGGAACCTGTTCCTCAATCAGCGCCGCTACTGCCTCGGCATCCTCGCGGCACGCCGAGTGCGACATGATGCACTTACCCGAATAATCCGCACCGTCCAGCACGTGTGCCATCATGGTCTTAGCCATCTCGGAAATCGCTCGCTTCTTAGTGCGAATCTTCTCACGTGGCGACAGCTTACCTTCGCAATCGACCGTCATAAGCGGGCAAATCTTGAGCGCCGTGCCGATGATCGCGCTCGCGGCCGAAATGCGACCGCCGCGCAGGTAGCTCGACAGATCGGTCGAGAAGAACCAGTGGTGCAGGTTGAGTTTATGCTCCTCAATCCAAGCGGCCGTCTCGTCGAGTGAAGCCCCGCTATCGCGCACGTCGGCGGCATATTCCAGCAACAGACCAAAGCCCGAAGACGCCCCCAGCGAATCGATGACGCGCACCTTGCCGCCCTGGGGATAGCGATCCGCGAGCATCTGCGCCGCGACGCAGGCCGATCCATACGTGCCCGAAATACCCGACGACAACGTCAGGTGCAGCACGTCTTTACCCTCGGCAACAAACGGCTCCCAAAACTCCTCGTACTCACCCACGCTCACCTGAGACGTCTTGGGCATGGCGCCCGCGGCAATCTGGGCAAAAAACTTGTCCGGCGTAATCGACTGATACAGATCGTCCGTATAGACAACATCGTCGATCTCGTAATGAAAACACACGACAGGGATATTGCGCGACGCAAAGAACTCACGGGTTCGGTCGGCGGCGGATTCACAGGTCAGGACAAAATCACTCATATGAGGCTCCTTACTCATTGCTGCGCAAATTATCGCACAGTGAGCCTACATGCGATACATATGTCCACTATTTACCAAATCGAACCAAATATAGTGAACATCTTTACCACCATCGTCTCCACCGGCCCCACGCATAAATATCTGAGAAAACACCCTCTGTCGTCTCCACCCAACCGCCATATCTACCTCAACTAAATCGATTTACCAAACCGTTCAGCCGACAATTCAGCCGCTGGCGCAAAATCGAAACAAAAGCGGCGCATACTGGTAAACGTTTGACGCTGTTTATCAGTTTTACCAGCCCCATCGGAAGGTGTTTCATGGTCGCATTCGATCGCAACCCGCAAGACTTCAAGTATCTGCGCCTGCTGTCGAGACAGTTCCCCACCGAACAATCCGCGTTTACCGAGATCATCAATCTCTCGGCCATCCTCAACCTGCCCAAAGGCACCGAGCATTTTATGAGCGACGTGCATGGCGAGTACGAAGCCTTTATGCACATCCTCAACAACTGCTCGGGCGTCGTGCGCGAGCATGTCGACGAGATCTTTGGCGACACGCTCTCCTTTGACGAAAAGGGCGAGCTGTGCACGCTCATCTACTACCCGCGCGAGAAGATCGACCTGGTCCGCAGCCGGCGCGAGGACTCGCCAACCTGGTACAAGACGATGCTTGACCAGCTCATCATGGTCGCTCGCTCACTTTCAAGCCGCTACACGCGCTCCAAGGTGCGTAAGGCCATCCCGCGCGACTATGCCTACATCATCGACGAGTTGTTGCACACGCACCCGGACGAGAACAACTATCGCGTGCGCTATCACGAGCGCATCGTGGAGTCCATCCTGGAGACCGCCAGCGCCGACGACTTTATCGAGTCGCTCGCCTCGCTCATCAAGCGCCTGGCCGTCGACCACCTGCACCTGGTGGGCGACATCTTCGACCGCGGCGGCGGCGCGGCCAAGATTATGGACCGTCTGCTCACCTACCATTCACTCGACATCCAGTGGGGCAACCACGACCTGCTGTGGATGGGCGCTGCGGCCGGTGAGCCTGCATGCATCGCCACGGTGCTGCGCAACAACCTGCGTTACGACAATTACGAGATCCTGGAGAACGACTACGGCATCTCGCTGCGTGAACTTGTCGCCTTTGCCGATGCCACCTATACCGCCGGTGAGTCCATCACCCCGCTGATCAAGGCCATCAACGTGCTGCTCTTTAAGCTCGAGGGCCAGATTATCCAGCGCCACCCCGAGTTCGATATGACCGACCGCCTGTTACTCGACAAGATCGAACACGACACCGGCACGGTCACGCTCGCCGACGGCAGCGTGTGGCCGCTCACGACCAACGACTTCCCCACCGTCGACCCGGCGGACCCCTATACGCTCACGCCCCAGGAGCAGCACATCATCGACAAGCTCGTGTCCGAGTTTGTCACCGCCGATCACCTGCATCGCCATATCGATTTCCTCTATTCCCACGGCTCGATGTACAAGGTCGCCAACGGCAACCTGCTCTTCCACGGCTGCGTTCCGCTCAACGAAGACGGCACCTTTAGCAGCATGAACTGTCTGGGCACCTGGCACGCTGGCCGCGATTATCTCGATTTTTGCGACCACATCGCCCGCCGCGCCTGGCGCGTGGGCGACCGCGACGCTCTCGACTGGATGTGGTACCTGTGGATTGGCTTTAACTCACCCGCCAGCGGACGCCTGGTGCGTACCTTTGAGCGCGCCTATATCGCCGATAAGAGCACCTGGGTCGAGCCAATGGATCCGTACTTTACGCTTACCAAGTCGCCCTCGGTCTGCGATGACATCATGCGCGAGTTTGGCGTCGCGCCCATGGCATGCTCGCCGACCGGCCACATCATCAACGGCCACACGCCCGTTAAAACTACCAAGGGCGAGCAGCCCATCCGCGCCGAGGGCAAGCTGCTGGTCATCGATGGCGGCTTCTGCCGCGCTTACCATCCCAAGACGGGCATCGCCGGCTATACGCTCATCTCGAGCTCGCGCGGCTGCCGCCTCAAGTCGCACCGGGCCTTTACGACGGTTGCCGAGGCACTCACGCGCAACGTGGACATCGAAAGCGAGACCAACCGTTTTGACCAAGCAGACCGTCGCCGCATGGTAAGCGACACCGATACTGGCGCCAAGATCCGCAGCCAAATCCAGGACCTGCGCCAGCTCCTCGATGCATATAGAAACGGTGCTATCGAGGAGCGCGCCTAGCACCACCCGCGGGGATTGGCTAAACTTGCTAAGTTTGTCATCCCCACGGCGCCCCGGCGCCGGCTTAAGGCAGGTACCATGCAAAAGCTCCTTGCGCAGATCATGAAATTTGGCGTCGTCGGTGTCATTGCCACGGTTATCGACTTTGGCATTATGAATCTGCTCCACTACGGTCTGGGCCTCAACATCCTAATCGCCAACACCAGCGGCTTTATCATCTCACTCATCTTTAACTACCTCGCAAGCATGAAGTACGTGTTTGCGCACAAGGAAGGCATGAGCCGCCGCCGCGAGTTCATCATCTTTGTCGTGCTTTCCGTGATCGGCTTGGCTCTCAACGACGGCATCGTGCTGGCGCTCAACGCCGGCCTGGGACTCGAGGCCAATATCGCCAAGATATGCGCCACCGCGCTTGTCATGGTCTACAACTTTGTGACCCGAAAGATCTTCCTGGAGGGCGACGAGACCAAGTAGCTCGACACCCCTGCAGCATTACGGCGCCCACGGATGACGCGCACTCAGCGCAGTATCTTTCGTGGGCGCCGCTCGTTTACGGGCAAATTATCAACGTTTACGGATTAGCTCTTGAAAATTTGGCGAGTTCGTATAGTTCTTGGCAAAGACCTTACGTTTCCCTTGCAAAAGATCTAAAGTATCCCCTGCTCGATTCATCAACGCATTGGATGTGATTACGTGCGCAAGGCGCTGGCACAACCTCATACCAAGCAGTTCCTCAAGTTTGCTGTCGTGGGTCTTATCTCCTTTGGCATCGACTGGGGCATGCTCATTGCGCTCGTCGAGCTGTTCCACCTCGACTTTTTGATGAGCACCACGGTTTCGTTTATCACGTCCGTCGTGGTCAACTACTGGCTCAGCATGAAGTACGTGTTCGACCACCGCGAGGGCATGAGCCGCAAGCGCGAGTTCACGATCTTCACCATCCTGTCGGTGATCGGCCTGGGCCTCAACGACCTGTACATGTTTGTGGGCGTCACGTTTTTGAGTATCGGCTACCAGGCCATGAAGGCCATCGCCACGTTCCTCGTCACCTGGTACAACTACTTCAGCCGCCGCTTCTTCCTCGAGGGCGCACGGTCGTAGTCGATTCACTATTTGCTTGAATGTATAACCGGTTGGAATTCCCGTTCCAACCGGTTTTTTTGTTTACCGAGAGACCCGGTGGCCCAGTCCCATTCGCACGAAAAACGGGCGGCCCGGATGTTTGTCCGAACCGCCCGTATGGTGCGATATGTCGAGGCCTCTAGCCTGTTACGTAATACCAGACCACGTTGTCGCCGTTGGAGAGAACGTAGTTGCTGCAGGCCGTCATGGGCGTTGTGCCGTTTACGGAGTACATCCAGCCGCTCGTGCCGCCGTACTGTTTTTCGGCCAAACCACCAATCGCAGAAACATACGTGCCGTACGACGAGCCGTGTGCGTTGACAGAAAGGCCCAGCGCGCACAGGGCATCGTAGACGGTAGCGCCTTCGTTAAAGGTAAAGGTGCCACCAGAGGACACAGGATTGCCCACAGCGCTCGATGTGACCGAAACCGTCACTGTTACGTAGTTGGACTCCTGCGAGCCGCCCTGGCCGCCCGAGGAAGCGCTTCCGCCATTAGAGGATGAGGCTCCATCAGACGACTGGCCACCGCCCGAAGAAGCACCGCCAGACGCATTGGAAGTATCACCGGCTCCCGTATTTTGGGCAGCGGATTTATCGCCAGACTTCTTGCCGCCCCGGTCCTCGGACTTCTTGCTATCCGAGTTTTTGTCCGATTCCTTGTTTGAAGACTCGGAATCGTCCTTGGCGTCGTTCGAACCCTTGGGCTCGTCTTTTGCATCATTCGAAGATTTGGAATCCTTGGAACTAGCCTCGCCCGAAGCGGCAGACGAGCCAGACCCCTTGGTGTCCTTGGCGACGACGCTCTCCCCCGTCACGGTCTGAACGATCCAGTCAATGGACCAGGCGCCGCTCTCGGAAGGATGGACGAAGCCCAGCGAGACGACGATCAGAATGGTGCACGCGGCAGCAAGAACGCCAAGGAGCGCCTTGCGACGAGAGGCGGACGCCGCCGAAGCGGCGCCCTGTTGCTTTGCATCGTCGAACTGAATGAACGAGGAATCTGGTTGCTTGGGGTCAGCGTCCTTGGATTTATTGGACACAACCCTCACCTACCGACGTTTGGTGAACACGAACACGCCGACGATGGCGAGACCGATGACGCCGGCGGCAACGCCAACAATGGCGAGCGGGTTGGTGCCAGTCTCCTGCTCGGAAGCACTAGAGGACTTCTTAGCAGTGGTCGTAGAAGCAGCACCCGTATCGGACTTGGAATCGGACTTCTTGTCGGACTTGCTGTCCTTCTTGTCAGACTTCTTGTCAGACTTCTTCTCGTCCTTCTTATCGGACTTATCGGAGTCCTTCTTGTCGGACTTGTTGTCCTTGGTCTCGGTCTTGGTCGACACCGTCGTCTTGGTCACCGGCTTCTTGCCCGGGGCAATAGCGCCGCCCTTCGAGCCGGAGCCAGAACCCGCGCCAGCGCCAGTGCCGGAACCAGTACCGGTACCAGAACCGCCGCCGCCATTCGAACCAGCGCCGCCATTACCGCCAGGGTTAACGGCATTCTTGGTCCACTTGGCATACAGCGTCAGATCGGCCGTCACCGGCGTGCTAAAGTCATACGCCTGCGTGCAAGCCTCATCGGTATACCAACCGCCGAAAGTGTAGCCATCGCGCGTCGGATCGGCCGGCTTGACCAGCTTGCCATCGGCCGTAGCAACAAACTTAGTGTCGCAAGCAGACCCGCCGTTGGAGTTAAAGGCAACCGTCCAAGACTCGACAGCTCCAAGTTTAAACAGCGTGCCCGAATCATTAATGTAGTAGAGATTGCCAGAAGCATCGGCAATGACCGGAGAGTCACAGTACTGGTAATGGCCAGCCGCATCATAAATCTGCGTCGCCTCTGCATCGCCGAGCGTATAGCGATACACGCCACCACCAGCAGAGTAGTTGACGTAATCCTTGCTATCCGCGCTGTTAACGGTGAAGTACACATAGGTCTTGCCGCCCTGAACACTCACCAGCGGAGTAGCAGCAATACCGTTGAGGCCAGCCGGCAGCGCCTTGCCGTCGGCAGCAGCGACCATCGTGGTCTTACCCGTCTTCAGGTTATAGAGAACCAGAGCAGAGCCAGTAGCCGTCTGTCCGCCGACAATCAGATTGTCACCAGACACCGCAGGGGCGCTCAGATTATTCGTAAGGCCCAGATCAACCGTCTTCTGTTCACTCAGCACGCCCTTCGCCGAAAGCGAAATCACATGGAGCTTTCCGTCGTGCGTCATCTGATAGAAGGTCGAACCATTGGACGGATCGGCAATGCAATCGGCATTTGCGACAGCGCCGAGCTTCATGGTCGAAACGACATCGCCCGTCGTCTTATCAATGCACTTAAGCGTACCCGCGCTCGTAGGAACGATGGCATACTTATCCGTCAAAGCCGCACCAGTCCAGTAATAGCCCTCGGCAGGGTCGATGTTCTGCCAAGAAACTTCGCCCGTGGCAATCTTAATGCGCGCAAAGGAGCCGTTGCCGTAGGTCGCATTGTAATTCTCGTCATACGAAATATCGACCGAGCCTACATAGACGTACTCGCCGTCCGAAACGACGGTGCAGGAGCTCTGCGTCAAGTCCGTCAAACCAGGCGTCAGCCACTTGCAGATCAGCTTGTCTGCAGTAATCGCCTGGACCGCACCGCCGTTGAGCGGAACGATGATAAGGCCATTGGTATAGATCGGACGAGAGGTATAGCTCACCTTGGAGGCAAGCGGCGCAGAGGCAACCTTTTTGCCCGTGGACGAATCGATCTTAATGAGCTCGTTCTCGGTCGCGATGTACACAAAGCCGTTAGCAATGACAGGCTCGCTGCAGTTGGCATACTGCTGACCAGACTCGGCCTTCCAATCGAAGGCCCACTTAAGACCGGCGGCCTGCGCAGGCGTCTTGGCATCCGTTACGGTCGAACCGTTGCCACTGTTGCCGTAGCCGGCCCACTCGGCATCCCAATCAGGAGTCGTCGCACCCGGGTCCACGACAATCTTGTCGGGATCGGGCATGGCCGAATCGTCGGTGGTATAGGCAAGTGTGACCTTATCGCCGCTCTTGAGCGTAATCTGATTAGCGCAGAGTAAGGAGGGCTCTCCATTGATATACAGGTGCCAATATTTGTTGGTCGCACCATCATAGCCGTACGTCTCGTCTTCGAATGGCGAGTTGATGGAATTGAGGGACCAGTATGCACCACTCTGGGAGGCCTTGTAATCAACGCGCTTTGCCTTCAGAACCGTCTCAATGAAATCCTGAGCCGTAGAGCCTTCGGGCAGAGAAACGTTGCTTGCCGAGCCCCAGCGAGTATTGTTGCCGTTGACATCGGGACCGATAACATCGACAGAACCAAGAACCTGGCCAGGAAGGGCATCGGCGTCAGCACCATACATAAAGGTGACGGCGTCACCCTCTTGGAGCTCGTAGGCACCGGCGCCAACGTCGGCGAACTTGCCATTTACGTAGAAGCGCCAATAGCTATTGGTCGCAGCATCCCAGCCATAGGACTTACCATCGAACGGCGAATAAATGCCGTTGAGGAACCAGCCCCAAGACGATTCGCCAGCATCGAGAGTAAGGCCGGTCTGCTCAAGGAGATCCTTGGCAGTGGAGCCTGCCTTGAGACTCGTCTGGCCCGTCGAAGCCCAAACCTGCTGCTTGCCGTCCTTGTCCTTACCGAGAACCTGAACAGAAGCATGGACAGAATCGGAGGGCAGCTGGTCGCCCCAGCCACCGTAGAACCACGTAACGGTATCGCCGGCATGGATGGTGACATTGTCCGCCGTATAGTCACTCGACTTGCCGTTGATGAACAGCTGCCAATAGGTCGAATAATCTTGGGGCGTACCCAGCTCAACACCGTTGTACTTAAGGCTCAGAATGAAGGAGCCCGCAGCAACGGCGTCAATGTCGTTCGCCTCGAGTGCGACCTTCGTAAGATCAAGCGCGCTCGAGCCGGACGTCACCACATACTGCGCGTTATCGACCCAAGCCTGAGTCTTGCCCTGGGCATCGCGACCAATGACGGTCACATTTGCGGCAACCTGGTCCTTAACGACAGGGGACGCGCTACCAGCCGTATAGGCAAACTCAACCTTCTGCCCCTGGGTGAGCTTAACGCTGCTCGCGCCAACCGAGGAAGACGCACCGTCGACGAACAGCTGCCAGAAGGCATAAGTCGTCGGATCGAAGGCAAGCGTACGGCCATCGCTCGGGGATGTGATGCTTTTGAGGTAGAAACCGTATGCCGTGTTCGGATCGTAGTCTGCCTTGAAGCCCGTCTTCTGCTGCAGCTTAACGAAGGCATCCGCAGCCGTCGCGCCCTCGTCGAGCTTGAGCTGCGTGGGTGCCACCCAGGTCTGAGCCTTGCCGTCGGCATCGGTGCCGATAATCGAGAACGAGACCTCGACTTGCTTCTTGGCGACATCGCCGGTTTCTGTCGGGTTCTCCGTCTGGACGGCAGTCGCGGCGGCAGATCCTGCTTGGCCAGCGGATGCCGTCGAAGACTGCTCGCTCGTGGCAGGGCTCTCCCCCGTCGCCGAGCCTTCGTCGCCAGTTGCTGCCTCTGTAGTGGCGGCACTAGCTGCAGGCGCGCTCCCGGAATCCGAAACCTCGGCGCCGCTCTGCTCAGCGGTACCGCCCACAAGCGCTGCGTCCTCGCCTGGCGTCGTAGCCTGAGCCACAGCGTCGGTAATGCCCTCGGCACCCTCGGCCCACAGCTGAGCCGGCGTGGTGCCAAAGGCCATCGCGAAGGCCAGGAATGCCACCAGGCAGCGCTTTGCCACGCCGCGCGCGATTACGCCACGGCGACGAAGCGAGGCACGCTGGCACTCGTCCTCAAACATATCCATTTGTCTCCTACTGTCTGTACTTGGAGCGTTGCCTTGAAGCTGCCCCACGTCATCGCGCATGTTGCGCTCGAGTTCCCCCATCGGGGTCCCCCTTCCCTCCAGAGCCCTATGCACACCGGCGGCATACGCCGCAGCCGCATGCAAGATGGGAGGCGATCCGACTTAACCTTAACGACTCGGGCGCGCCGTCCGATCTGCGACGCGAACATCCCGAGCCAAGAGGAATTACGGTTACTGGTACAGCCGGGGACTTGCACCCCGATTCTCCCAAACGCGCAGGAAAACCGCGCATTCGTGCGTCTCCGCACCACCATCTAGGCCATCGATTAAAACCGTCAATATGCTATCACGCAAAAGGGCCTCGCACGCAGGCGAAGCCCAAGGTAAAAGCTGTTGTTTGCGATAGGAGAATGTGGTGACGGTCACAGCCTCTAGTGCTTGCCGCCGTGGCTGTTGAGCCAGATATTGCGACCCAGCATAAGCGCCAGCACCAGCGCGCTCACGTAGCCCATAAAGCCGATGACTGGGATACCAAACACAACCGGCTCGATGCGTGCATAGTACACCACCGACGAACCGATAAACAGACCGGCGATCACAATCGCCATCGACATGCGGTCGATGATTCCGCCCAGCTGTCGCAGCGCCTTATCGCTGCTCATGATCTGCGTGTTCACCTTAAGCTGGCCGCGCGTGAGCATACGCGAAGCCAAGCCCAGATACTCGGCCGCCTCGAGCGAGCCTTTTGCCGCGCGATAGCTGCTCGCGGCAAAGTCGCGGCTCATCTCGCGCATGCGGGCATAGATGCTCTTCTCGTTTTTGATATGAGCCTGAATGATCTGGATCATGTTGACGTTGGGCATGTACTCGGTCAGCAGACCCTCGAGCGTCACCATGCCGCGCGCGAACATTGTCACCACGCTCGGCAGCTCAACGTCATTCTTACGCGCGAGGTTTAACAGCGAGGTCAAAAACTCGCCGATATCCAGATCCTTCAGGTCAAGGCCCGCAAAGTCAGCCACGATAAAGTCAAGGTCGGACAAAAACGCTGAATGATCGAGCTCGGCCGAATCGCCACGCGTCACGGCGAAGCGCATGAGCGAATCCTTGAGCTTGGGCACGTCACCCTCGGCCACGGCGAAAATCATGTCCTTGACGATACCGCGATCGTGACTCGACATGCGTCCGACCATGCCCAAGTCGATAAAGTAGACGATGCCGTCCTTGAGAATGATGTTTCCCGCATGCGGGTCGGCATGGAAAAAACCGTCATCGAGCACCTGCGTAGAGTAGTCCTCGACAATCGCGGCACCGATCTTTTCCAAGTCATAGCCCTCGGCCACCAAGCGTTCGGGATCGGCGATCGAAATGCCGTCGACGTAGTCCATAACCACCACGTGCTCGGTGCACAGGTCCAGATAGGATTTAGGGCACGTCACGCCATGAACGCTCTTATGGAACTCGTAGAAGTCGTTGAGGTTTTTGGCCTCGGCCAAAAAGTTGGTCTCCTCGCGAAACGAGGTCCACAACTCCTCGACTACGCCGTGCAGATCAACGAATTGATCGGTGTTGACGAACTTGGAAACGATACGCACCACCGAGCGGATGATATCGATGTCCTGTGCCATAACCTGCTGCGCACCGGGGCGCTGCACCTTAACGGCCACGTCCTCGCCGGTCACCAGGCGGGCGCGGTGCACCTGCGCGAGCGATGCGCTACCAAGCGGATTGGGGTCGATCGCATCGAACATCTCCCCCAGGCGCAGGCCGTATTCCTCTTCCAAGCAGCGGAGCACTACCTCGTAGGGCACCGGCTCCACGTCGGAACGCAGACGGCGCAGCTCATCGCAAAAGCGCTGCGGCAGAATCTCGGACCGGTTGGCCAGAATCTGCCCCATCTTGACGAACATGGGGCCGAGCTCCTCGAGCAGGCGGCGCAAGCGAACCGGCGTGAGGTTATCCCACACACGGTACTTTTTGACCAAGCGAACAATCTGCCCGATGCGTTCGCGACGACCCGCCGGCGTGAGCTGGTATTCCTCGTCCGGCGCCATCGCGTCGGGCTCTTCGGGCACCATATCGACAGCGCGCGGCTTTTTGCGAGCGCCCGAGACGGCGGCATCGACCTCATCGACAACCGCCGCCTCGTCACCCAAAGGATCTAGATTGTTGTAATCGGTGGTGGAATCTGCCATCTGCGCTGCTACTCGGCCTCTTCGGTATCCTTCGCATCGTCGGGCTCAACGGACTCGACGGGCACCGAGGTCACGTTGTCCTCGACCGAATCGACGATGTCGCGCACATGGGCCAGGAAAGCCGTGCGCTCGGGAGCGGTCATGACGCGGACGCGGGCAAGGATAAGCTCGTCAAGCACGCGCTGGGCCGCGGTCTCGCCCTGCATGCCCAGACGCTCGGTCAGGTCGGAGATGGTGCCACCGGCCTGCTCGAACATATCGGACACGCTGCGGGCGATATCGGGGGTGGCGGTGTCCTTGCGGACCTGCTCGCCCTTGGTACCGAGGTCGTCGAGAACCTTCTTGCCGCCCTCGACGGCAACGGCGGCGGCACCGAAGCCCACGTTGATGGCACCGTTAACAAGCTGATCGAGTTTCATAACCATGGTTGACTCCAATCATGAACAATTGCATTGGCCTTCTTGTACCCAAGATTGGGCGAACGACACAAAATCGTTTTACCGCCAAGATAGGAATCGAGCGGGGCAAAGCCTTTGACGGCGTTTGCCCCGCTCGTTCGCTGCAAGGTTGTCTTTACCTCACGTTGTCGTTCATCGCAAAAGAGTTCTTCATGGCGCAGCTCGTGGTGTAGAGCACCTTGCCCAGTAGAGCATCGGTCTCTACGCGCACAAGCTCGGCGAAAGTCTCATTGGCGCGGGCAAGCTCGGCAGGCACCTCGGCCTCGGGCAGAGCGGCTACGGCAGCGTCGACGTCATGGATCTGCTTGTGGCCCATGCCACCGACCTTCTCCTGATAGTCCTCCACAGCGCGGCCGCACTCATGGAAGCGGACGTCGGCCAGGGCGCCGATCAGGCGGTTGGCCCAGTAGAAGTTTTCGGACGTCACGCGAGCCTGCGTGTCGGCATAGTACTCGGGCATGGTCTCGACATTGGCGTACAGCGGCACGAGTGCGTTAAACGAGTTGGAGCCAAACGCCATCCACTGCACGGCGCGATACGCCGGCTGCGCATAGGGGCGCAGCTGCAGCACGGCGAGCTGGCTGTTGCGGTTGATGCCGATGGGACGATAGGCGCCGCGCGTGGCGGGCGTACCCTTGCTGCCGTAGCAGTCGTACTCCGTGCCCTGGTAGTGGCTCGAAAGCACGTACTTGATGTCCTCGATGGTCACCTTGCGCTCGGGCACGCGGCTCCAAGGGATGTCGTCGCTCTCGGGCGTGTAGTCGGCATCGGGACCGTCCCACACATCGCTGGGGTTGAGGCAGCGCTGCATGTACCAGGCGCGCGGCGTGTTGTAGACGTGGTCGCTGTCGCTGTGCGAGCCAAAGGCCTCGCGCGGGTTAAAGACCGCAGCGGGACCGTCGCCCTTAACGCCCAGCGTCAGGTCCAGATGCCACTCGGCCATCCAGGAGCGCAGGTCGGCGGAACACATGTGGTCGACCTGAGCGCCCTCGGCGTCGTCCAGGTCAAAGCTGTCGATACCAAGCTGGTTGGGCATGGTCACATAGGCGTCATCGGGCACGCGCTTGGCGATCCAGTGGTGGCCGCCGATGGTCTCGAGCCACCAGATCTCGTCAACGTCACTAAAGGCAATGCCATTGTTCTCGTAAGTGCCGTAACGCTCGAGCAGGTCTCCCAGAATGCGCGCACCGTCGCGGGCGGACTTGGCGTACGGCAGCACCAGGGTCACCATATCCTCCTCGCCCAGACCGCCGGGCTGCGCCGGAACATAGCCGTCCTCGCCCTCGTTGCCCTTGGCGGGCACGTAGTCCACGAGCGGATCGGCGCCGCGGACGCGCTCGTTGGTGGTGAGCGTCTCGGTTGCGGACATGCCAACATTGAGCTCGTTGAAGCCAGCCTCGGCCCAAATGCCATGACCCGGGACAACGTCGGGGACGCTTGTGTAACGCATGGGATCGTCGGGCAGCTCAACGGTCAGGTGGCTCAGGACGCTCGTATAGACGCGCGGCTGCTCGTCGGGGTGCACCACGCGCATGCGCTTGGGCTCAAACACCCCGTTGGACGAGTCCTCATTGCGGGCAACCAGCGTCGACCCGTCGTAGCTCGCGTTCTTACCAACCAAAATCGTTGTGCACGGCATGCGCATCCTCCTTGAGCGAAGAAATCAAACGGCAACAGTGTATCGCTTCGGCGCAAAAAGGGCGAAACCGCCGCCCCGGCAGCCCCTGTGGGCAAAAAATGCCAAATATGAGTACTGTCACCAATTTAGTAACAGCAAATTTCCTTGTAATGAGTGCCGGAAATCCCCAATTGTCCAAAAGCAAGACAACGTTATTCCCCATATGTTCAATAAAATGGGCTCCCCGACGAGAATGAATATCGTTAGGGAGTCTAAAAGACGTAAAACATATGTGACTATCTTGGCAACAGTACTCATATTTGGCGTTTTATGACCACGTGGTATATGGCTAACCCCTCAAACAGCCCAAAACGCCTATTTCGATGCGCGCTCCGCCGCCACGATCACGTGCTTGGCGAGAATCGCAGTGGTCACAGCCCCCACGCCGCCCGGCACGGGTGTGATGGCGTTAACGATCGGCTCCGCAGCATCAAAATCGACGTCGCCGACCAGCTTGCCGGCGGCCTCGTCCCAGTTAATACCCACATCGATGATCGTCTGGCCCTCGCGAACCGCATCCGTGCCAATCGTGTGCGCACGTCCAACCGCGGCAACAACAATGTCGGCAGAACGGCACTCGGCAGCCAAGTCACGCGTATGCGTATGGCACGTCGTCACCGTGGCATTGCGAGCCGTAAGCATGGCGGCAACGGGACGGCCAATCACCAGCGATCGACCGACGACCGCGACCTTGGCCCCATCCAGCTCAACGCCGTAATGGTCCAGCAAAGCCAGCACGGCCTCGGCCGTACAGGGGGCAAAGCCCTCGCCTCGCCCCGAAAGCGTGGTAAGCAGCGAGGCCGGCGTCATGGAATCAACGTCCTTGACGGGATCGAGTGCCGCGGCAACTGCATCCTCGTCAAGCCCAGCGGGCAACGGGCGGAACAGCAGGCAGCCGTGAACAGCAGGGTCGGCATTGATGCCCTCGATGGCCGCCAGCAGCTCATCCTGCGAAACATCGGAGGGAAGCAATACGCGGCGAGCCTCAATGCCAACCTTCTCGCAGCGCTTGAGGGCACCGCGCTCGTAGGATAGGTCGTCCTCGCGCTCGCCCACGCGCACGATAGCAAGCGTCGGAACAACGCCGCGCTCACGCAAAGCCGCGCAGCGAGCAGCGAGCTCCTCGGTCAAAGCACGGGCAACGGGAGCACCCTTCAGCAGTTCTGCCATGGCTATCCCCTCTTCCTTGCGGCGTCAGCAGCGCGGCGCGCCAGCGCATCGGCGCGTGGCAGCCACGTATCCAACAGTTCATCGCACGCCGCCTCGAGCTCTTCGGCGCGTGCCCGGTCTTTCATAGACGTGGTGTTCGCAAAGAGCGTCAAGCTCGCGCCCTGCATGGCGGCGCGGCAGAACACGGCACCGCAGGCCACATCGGACAGCAACTGGCGCGAGCCCTTATCGGCCATGTCCTCGAGCAGCGCCAGCGCGCGCCCGCAGGCATCCATGATCCGATATGGCGGCATGGCGGCCACGTGCAACGCATCCTGAATTGCAGCCGCACGCGTCGGGTCCTCACGCGGAATACCATACGCTGCCGACACCTGCCCGTAGGCGCGAACATCCTCGGCGACCAGACCCACAAGCTCCTGCGCTAACTCATCCGCTTGGGCAAATGCACGCGTCAGATCGTCTGCACGATCGGCAAGAGCAGGATTGGTCGCCCCATAGCGAGCGACCATCCCACAAAGCGAGGCGCCCAGCGCTCCCACAAACGCACTGGCGCTGCCGCCGCCGGGAACAGGCTCGCGTGCAGCCAACGCCTCGGCAAACCCTCGGCAGGTTTTGTCCATCATCTCTTGGCTCATCGGAACACCTCTATCTGGCGTGCCGGCAGTCGAGGCCATAACACGCCAAAATAAAAATGGGGCAACGATGCCAGGAGGCAGTTGTCCCATTCATCGGATTTTTCGAAGCCCAGTCTAACCCATAAGAAAGCGGCTGTCAGGAGCCTCGGCTATCGCCGTTTTCGATTGCCGGCAATAGAAAATTCCACCTAAAGTGGCACCGTCGCGCAGTCGGCAAGCGATCCACCCAAGAGGCGGGAGCGTTGCAACCGCCCAAAATGCTGTCGCTGACGCAATTTTGTTGCAAAAACACTTGCAACATTTTACAAATTCCTGTGTTTTTACTGTGTGGTTATAACTTATCGGCAATCTAATTTTTAACACGCTCGGAAAAAAATTTACAGAATCTAAACTATATATGTTGGCTAAAACCGGAATAAAAGGAGTGTCAGCATGAAGTCGTTAACCAGAACGGCATATCGTGCGATCGCTGCGTTTGTTACCGCTGCGTTTGTCTTGATAGGCCTCGCGTCGCCTGCTTTTGCAGACGGCGCTACCAGCACGATCACCAATGCCCGCACCGGTGCAAGCTACAACGATCTTGCCACCGCCACCGCCGAGGCGGAAAGCGGCGACACCATCAAGCTCGGCGAGGGCAACTACACCCTCTACGGCGTGAGCTCCGTGGGCCACACCAAGGACAAGGACCTCACCTTTGTGGGCCAGGGAAACGATAAAACCGCATGGAACATCGGCGCACTCGTGCCCGATCCCGCCAACTTTGGCACCGAGTACAACGGCGACTATTCCTTCGATGGCGCCGGCACTGTAACGTTCGAGAAGATGACGCTGCGTTCCGGCAACGCAGACTACCTTGGCTTCATCCGCGCCAATAAGACTGTCGTTGACCATTGTGTCATTAACGGCAAGACGTTCTACTGGGGCTACACCTCCGCTGAGTTCAACAGCACTACGTTCAACGCCCCTGATGGAGACTATTCCCTGTGGACCTACAGCTCGCCGGTCATGACGTTTGACACCTGCACCTTTAACGCAACCGGTAAGGTCATCAACGTCTACAGAGAAGCCAGCACGCAGGACATCACCGTTAACGTGAATAATTGCACGTTCAACTCGAATGGCGACAAAGACAAGCAGGCGTTGAATATCAACGACTCTCTTATGGGGGACCACAAGTTCATCCTCAACATTACTGGCAATAATACCGTCACGGCTGCGCGCGACAGGACCACCTGCTCGCAGCTCTTTGGCTTTGGTGGCAAGTCGGGCAACAACACCGGCCGTACCGATGTCAAGATTGACGGCACTCTCGTGTGGTCCAAAAAAGGTGAGACGTTCAAAGGCGAGAAGAAAACCCACAGCTACACCGACGGCGAGCATGACAACGCCTACGATGTCGCCTACACCGAGTGGGCCTCTGACAATGCCGGTACTTGGACTCGCACGGGGACCCCTAAGTGCAAGTACTGCGGCTTCGTCAAGCCTGATTTCGTGGAGAAGGCCTACGATCTCTCCTACGACCTGAACGGCTCCGAGGATGAGCAGGCTGCCGAATTCGCACCCGTTAAGTGCGTCACCGAAGCCGAGGTTACGGCCGAGCAGCCGGTGCGCAAGGGCTACTCCTTCGTGGGCTGGAACACCGCAAAGAATGGCTCCGGCACAAGCTATGCCGCGGGCGTTACGGTTGAGCTTTCCGCTCCTGTGACGCTGTTCGCCCAGTGGAAGAAGGACGAGCCCGCGCCCAAGCCTTCCGACAACAAGCCTGCCGGCAAGCCTGCAAATAAGACCAAGGCAAACGAGCAGGCTCTGCCCAAAACGGGTGACGGCACTTCCAGCGTCATCGCTGCAATGGGTGTTATGGCGATTGTCTGCTTTGCCGCCAGCGCTGTCGCGTCTAAGGTTCGCAAGTAATTTCAACTTCGAAACACGCCGCAGCAACTTGTTGCAACGCAAAGGGGTCCGCACCGCAAAAGGTTCGGACCCCTTTTTGCACAAAAAGCTGTGGCGAGGCACCCACGATGACTAACCGGCTGCGTCCGTCGTCAAGATTCGCAGCCCCGGCCACGCTCCGCCCCACCGCACCAAACACGGGGCACATGGCCCACCCTTACGAGTCACTTGCGCGTACAGTAAAGGCGGGTAATCCATAGGCGGTAACAGATCAGGAGCTCTGGCTATCGGCGTTTCCGATTGCCGGTTATAGGCACGGATGCCTAGTCCACCTGGAATGTCGGCAGCAGCGTGTCGATAATCTTCGACCCCATGTCGCTGTTCGCGGTCGAGTATTCCAGAGACGCCGTGGCGACCGTCGAATCCGTGACAATCGTCTTTGTGTACGTAATCATGTCGCCCTCGCGCCACGAAACCACGTACCAGTTGTCGCCCTCCGCGGTATAGAGGTCGGCCTTGCCCGAGGTGTCCTCATCGACAAACATCTCGTGTGCAGTTTCGTCGTTAATGTTGACGTAGCCAGACAGGCTGATCACAAAACCCGTCTCCGGATCCTCGTACCTTGTGCTGCTGCCGCTGGGAGTATCTTCCATCTCAAAACGGTTGGGAATCGACATGCTATAAGGATGCATGTCGTTCGTGTACGTATGCACGTCGGTCAGGTAATCGTCCGAATCGCCCGAGCCGTAGTATGCCGGTTCGTCCTCGGGAACGGCTTCGTCATCCGACGACGAAGACTCCTTGGCCTTGGACTTGTCGCTCTTCTTCTTGGCAGAAGAATCTTTCTCGTCCGAAGACCCGGTATCGATCACCGAGATTTGCGTGTCAGAGCTCTTGGACCCGTTAAGCATCGTGAGCGCAAACACCGTGCCGCCACCGATGAGAACCACAACAGCACATGCCACAGCGATAATGACAGGCGCCTTGCTCTTGGGCTTTTGAGGTGCAGGCGCGACCGGCGGCATCGATTGGGTTAGGCCCGGGGCAGAGGAAGGACCAGTGCCCGTAGGCGTCGGTATGGAACCGCCAGCCAGCGACGCCCCGCAATGCGTACAAAACGTCGATCCATCAGGCACTTGCTGTCCGCATTTTTGACAGAACATCGTTCGACCTTTCGTGGTTTAGCTTTTGTCACAGCCAAGTCTATACGCCCCCACCCAGAGCGCTGTTGCGCAACATGAAAAAGCCGATGCCGAGCCGTGCCGCCCCATGCGCCTGCCCCAAACATGGGACACATGGCCCACCTTTCGAGACTCCCGGGCAGCACAAGCTGGGGCATATCTATAAGTAAGGAACCCGTTGGGGCACGGCCACTCAACGGCCGAAAACTAAGAACGGAGGTATCGCCGCACCACACACAACGACATCCGCCACGCTTGCGAATAGCAACATACACCAACGGCTCCAACAACCCGCGGCGCCGTGATGTCACCGACAGACAAGGAGGACGCCACCATGAAGAATAAGACCCTATCGATTCTTTCCCTTTGCATCGCCCTCTTTGCCGCACTCGCCCTTGTGGGCTGCGGCGGAAGTGCGTCAAGCGGAGGCGGGGGCAGCAGCGCATCCAAGAGCGAGGGCAAGGAAAAAGCTCCCGTCGCCAAGAAGACCGACTTTATCTGGTTTAAGGTGGAAATGCCCGAGGGCGTTGGCGTAAGCGATTCCGCCGGCAAGAACGCCGACAGGGTCCAGCTCACCTTCCCCGAGAACGAGAACACCACAGTCGACCGTTTCATCCCCGTTTGGCAAGAGAAGATGACGGCCGAAGAGTCCTTTGCAGAGCAGGCCGAAAGGCACACCGGAACGTTCCAGTGGGAGGATGGCGACCCCGTCGAGTACAACGGCAGAACATGGCTCACCGGAACGTGCAAGGACAACGGCGGCACTTATACCTACCTCTTTACCGACGTCGACACGGGAAGCGTCTATATCATGATTAGGAACGTCGACCTTCACAAGAAAGAAGCCGAGGCGCTCCTCAACTCCATCGAGTTCCCCGACGACATCAAGGCGGCCGTCACCGAGGCCCGCGGCGTCGAGATTTCGAGCATCGAGATCAAGTAGCAAGGGTTCGCGCACGCCCGCACGAACGCCCCATTAAATGAACGGGCACCTCACCTCGGGGAGAGCCGGCAGCACCGGCCCTCCCCTCTTTTGCGCGCGCATATTGCCACTTATCGGCGCAAATCCGGCCCCCAGAATGGGACACATGGCCCACCCTAGCGAGCCGTCCGCGCGTACAGTAAAGACAGGTAATCCATGGGCGGTTACAGATCGAGGAGGACACGACCATGAAAAAGAAGGCCTTTGCGATTCTCACCCTCTGCATCAGTCTCTTTGCCGCAGTTGCCCTGGTGGGTTGTGGCGGAAGCGGTGGCGCTACCGGCAGTGGCGGTGGCGGCGGAGCAGAAAAGCCAGCCGTGGATATGAGGACCGACTTCATTTGGTTTAAGGTCGAGGTCCCCGAGGGCGTCGAGGTCACCGACGTCGCAGGCGATACCGCCGACAGGGCCCAGTTTAAGTTCACCGAGAGCGAGCACGCCAGCGATCGCTTCATCCCCGTCTTCGATCCTGACAAGAACGCCGACGAGCTGTTCGACTATGAGGCCAAATGGAAGGCCAACTTTGAGTGGACCGAGAATGACCCCGTCAAGTACAACGGCAAGACCTGGCGCAACGCTTCCTATACACACTCGGGCGGCGTGACGACTGAGTACTTCACCGAAGCAGGCGGCGGCAGCGTCTACGTGAGCATCGACAACGTCGAGGAGCACAAGGACGCCGTCGAGACCATGATGAAGTCCCTGGAATTTGCCGATGACATCGCCGAGGCCAAGACCGAGGCCATGGACGTCAAGCTCGACGATATCGAGATTAAGCGCTAAGCGACTGGCGAGCGCAACGGGAAACACGAGCGCAGTGCTAACAAGCGGCGGTGCCCCAGCGCTTCGTACCCAGGGAGGGCCGGTAAACCGACCCTCCCTTTCTTATGCCAGCAGCCGACGAACGCGAAGATGCCGGACGCCGGAACCACTCCAAATGTGGCAACAGTACGAAAACGGCAAGCACCCCAACACGTCCACCCGCCGATTTATAGCGCCGCGCACACAATTTAAGCCGGCGCCTTTAAACATCTGGGCAGTATAGTGACCCAAACGAGTGCATAACCGCACCCTGCGAATGGAGGAGTTATGACCGAACACCACGCCATCAGTCGCCGAGCGTTTACGTTGGGCCTAGGACTTGCGGCGTTGTCGCCGCTTGCAAGCCTGCCCGAAACCGCGACGCTGGGTATTCCCCTGCGAGCGGCATTTGCAGAAGACACGCCCACACCGGCGGCCAACCTCGACAAGTTCGTCATTCGCCTTCGCCCCGCGGGCTACTTTCGTACCGCAAGCGTCAACCAAGACGGCAACTTCAAGGGCAACGTCTGCCATCTGTTTAACGACGGCACGTCCAGCAAGCTCATCCTTGAGCACGTAGAGACCGATACAGATAATAGAAATTGGTATGCCATCCGCACCCTGCTCAATTTCGAAGAGCACAAGAAGACGGGCTACAGCATTTGGTCGGTCGATGGCGACTCGGACAAAGATGGAAAGGTCATCCACGTATGGAGTGGCGAGCATGACGGCAAGCCCAGCCGCTCTTTTGCGTTCGACCGCCAGTCAAACGGAACCTACATCATCCGAGACCGCACAAACGAGAAAAAAGACATTAATTACCTGGCCATAGAAAAGGACGGCAAAGACCAAGACAACAACAAGATCTGCCACAAGAGGAAGAGCATTCCATGGGAGCTCGAACTTGTCGGTTACGACAAGGGCGAGATCAATACCACGGTTAGAAGTATCGACTGGATCACGTATAGCAGCTACGTCGACGGACCATGCTGGATGAAATACGTCGACGGCAACAAATACCTCGACGAGCTGAGCATTCCGGGCACGCATGATTCGAGCACCTGCAGCGTCGACAACGACACCGAGCCCCAAACCTCGCTTGCAAAGTGCCAGCAGGATTACATCCCCACGCAGTTGCTCGAAGGCATTCGCTATTTTGATATCCGACTTGGAAAGAACGACGATAAAGGCGACCCCGGCATCGACCATGGAATATGCTACCTGCTCAAAAAAGACGGGGGCTTTATACATCTCTCCGATGTCATCGGTTACTTCAAAACATTTTTGAACGAAAACCCGTCAGAAGCGCTCATCATGCTGGTGTCACGAGGCAACGACGAAGCCACCGACGACAGTGTTACGACGGCTTTCGCCAATGTTATGGACAATAACTCCGATCTGTTCTATACGTCGAGCCATGTCCCCACACTGAACGAGGTGCGCGGAAAGATCGTCTTGTTGCGTCGATTTAAACTCGCCGGCGACAGTGTAGACGGCCACACGTGGGGCCTCGACCTCACCGAATGGGACGACAAAATCAAGACGCATTCCGGAAAGTCCATGTGCCTCGTGAAATACGAGCAAGGCTTTGAGGCTGCGGGCAATACGGGCGACAAAGAGCCCTATAGCACAGCGGTATATGCCCAAGACCATTACAACTGCACGGGGTCCAGTAAAATCGACTGGGTCGATATGGCCCTGAAGGCAGCGTCCGAGTTCGAGCGCAGCACCGTAGATATCACTGCCGCGGACGGGACAACGGTGCAGGCAACGGAGCGCTGCTGGTTTATCAACTACACGAGCTGCACGCAAAACAACCCTTTTACCGCAGCGCGAGTGGTCGACGAGCACCTGTACAAGAGCTCGTATATAAACAATAGCGGAGTTGAGAGCACAAAGGCGGACTGCCGCAAGCACATTGGCATCATTGCGTCCGACTTTGTTGATGCGGCACTGGCCCGAAGCATCTACCAGCGCAATTACGATACGCAGCACAAGCAGACGGCTTCGTGCTACCTCCCAGCCCGCATGCACATGACATATGGTGACTCGCTGAGCGACGCCTCGCTCCAGGACGGCAAGACCGTTGGCGAGGGTCATTTCCGCCTCGTCGACAGCAGCAACGTACTCAACGTGGCGGCTTCGGGAAGCGCTTTTGCCATCGAATACGTTGATGTCGATGCCTTGGGCAATGAGACCGTTATAGGGCTGCAGGGATCCGTGCCCATCGATATCGATCCGCGCGTGCTGACGCCTCATTTTGAGGGACTCGAAGGCCTTAAGGCCGGCGAGGACGTGCGCGCCAAGATTGCGGCATCACTCGAGGGCAAGCTCGAAACCGATGCCTGCACGGCCCAGCTCGAGTTTATGCACGATGCAAACGGCGCTCCGGGCACGGCAGTGGCCGAGGGTGAGGCATTTGCCGCGGGGACGTATTGGGTGCGTGCGAAAGGCCTGTTGGGCGACGCGGCGCAAAACTACACGCTTGCCACCGACGGAGCCGCAAGCTTTACCGTAGCGGCCTCGGGCAGTGCAGGCGGCGCCGGCACCGGCACTGGCGCCAACGCGGGCAGCGCGGACAAGAACGGTAAGGGCAACAAGGGCAAGGGCTCGGGCGGAAAACTCGCCGACACAGGCGACGGTTCCGGCATTGCCGCCGGGCTCGCCGCTGCCGCCGTGGCAACAACGGTTGCCGGCGCAGCAATGCTTGCCAATGACCGCGAAGACAACGAAGGTGCTAGCGAATAGGCAAGCCAGTCTTTTGGGCGCATCAACTCAATCGGGGCGTAGAATACCGTTCTGCGCCCCGATTTTCACCTTGGCCCGTACGCCGTTATCGGCTACATCACCATGTTCAGCGCGTTAACAAACTCCTGGGCCTTCGCACGACTGCTCGGGCTAAAGACGCAAGCGGTTAACAGTCGATTGCGCAGAAAAACGTCGCGGCCCTTGATCCTGTTGACCCCCGTGATGTCCTTAAGGTAAACGATCTCGGTGTGCTTGCCACCAAACGTGCCCTTCTTGAGCACCTCGATACGGTTAGGCTAGATCTTGACGTCTTTAAACCTGCCCGAACCTTTGTCCTGGAACAGCAAAGTGTTGTTATCCATGCGTGTCACTCCCGCGGGGTTCGCTAAAACTGCCTCTATGGCCACATTTTAGTCACCGCAAGGCTCCCATGCGAAGGTGCCAGACAGCACAGCAATTCGTGTCCGCGCGAGGCTTTAAACTAAATGCGATAAAGATGCATTCCACAGGAGGAAAGTGGGCGATGGTGATGGGCGAACTGGCAAACCGCGGAGAATCGGCAATCGTGCCCGAAGGTTTTTATAAGCAGGTTTCCTCGATTCTCAACGCTGCTCGCGACAAGGCATATGCCGCCGTTAACTTTGCGATGGTTGAGGCATATTGGGAGATCGGCAAGAGCATTGTTGATGAACAGGGCGGAGAAGAGCGCGCCAGGTATGGAGAGGCGCTGCTTAAAGGACTCGCGACCAGGCTTACCACAGATTTCGGCAAAGGCTTTGATACCTCAAACCTCCGCTACATGCGGCAGTTTTATTTAGCATTCCCAATTCGTGACGCACTGCGTCACGAATTGAACTGGACACATTATCGCAGGCTATCTCGCATTCCCGACCCCGAAGCTCGCATTTGGTACATGAACGAATGCGCCGACTCTCGCTGGAGCACGCGCCAACTCGAGCGCCAGATCAACACCATGTTCCGCGAGCGCCTACTTGCCAGCAAGGACAAGGAGGCCGTCACCCAGGAAATCCAAAAGAGCGCCCCGGCTCGTCGCCCCGAGGATATCATCCGCGACCCATATGTACTGGAGTTTTTAGGTTTCTCGGACGATGCTGCGTTTCGCGAGAGCGATCTAGAGCAGGCGCTCATCACGCATCTTCAGAAGTTCCTGCTGGAGCTTGGCCGTGGTTTCGCTTTCGAGGCGCGCCAAAAGCGCATCACCTTTGATGGACGCCATTTCTATATTGACCTTGTGTTTTACAACTATCTGATGCGCTGCTTCGTGCTCATCGACCTTAAGACGGACGACCTTACGCATCAGGATCTGGGCCAAATGCAAATGTATGTGAACTACTACACGCGCGAGCTCATGAACGAAGGCGACAATCCGCCCATAGGCATCGTGCTCTGCGCGGACAAAAGCGATTCGATCGTCGAGTACACGCTGCCCGAAGACAACGACCAAGTGTTTGCCGCCAAATACCTGCCGTATCTTCCAAGCAAGGAAGAGCTGGCGCGCGAGCTGAGCGCCGAGTACCGCGCCATCAACGAAGCGACTAATGGCGAAGCGCAAGGGTAGCAGCACGTTGTGACCGATACCCCCGACGACGCTCCACTTCCCCTGGCATAGGAGGAGCATTCCATGACAGACAGACCGAAAACAACGCTACGCGACTGCATTTACGGGCTTGCCGTCGGCGACGCGCTGGGCGTTCCCTACGAGTTCAGGCCCCGCGGCACGTTCGAATGCACCGACATGATCGGCTACGGCACGCATGGGCAGCCCGCCGGCACCTGGAGCGACGACACATCTATGACACTTGCTACCTGTGACTCGATTAGGGAGCTCGGGCATATCGACACCGCGGACATGCGCGACAAGTTCGTAGGCTGGATTGCCCGCGGCGAGTATACGATTGACGGCGTTTTCGATTACGGCGGCACGACCGCCCGCGCCCTGCACACCGGCAAAGGAGGCTCCGGCGAGCGCGACAACGGCAACGGTTCGCTCATGCGCATCGCGCCCCTGGCGTTCACCGATGCGACAGACGAGGAGATCGGTGAGGTCTCCGCGATCACGCACGCCCACAGAACGTCGACCGACGCATGCGTCATATTTGTCGAGCTGATGAAGGGCGTGATGAACGGCACGCCTCCCTCGTGGGCACTTCATTTGAAAGGCGTGCCAGAGCAGGAAATCAGGTCTGGTGGCTTTGTGCGCGACACGCTTAAAGCAGCCACCTGGTGCTTCGTCAACACCAACAGCTACGAAGATTGCGTGCTTGCCGCCGTCAACCTGGGCGACGACACCGACACCACCGCTGCCGTCGCAGGCGCCCTCGCCGGAGCAAAATACGGCTTCAATGCTATTCCTCAGGAATGGATCGACACCCTGCGCGGTAAAGAGTTGATTGAGCAGTGCCTGTTTTAGGACACGCTTTCAACGAAGACAGTGTCAGTCAACGCAAATGATTAAGGGACCGCATAAATGATGATTACAGAATGCGCAGTCATGGGTCCGTTCGTCACAGAGCAAAGTACCGTGGGGCCGTACACCGTGTTGGTATTCGACTCCCCGCTGCCGCAGAAAAGGGCCGGTTGCAGCCGGCCCTTTAGACGATAATACCTGCGTTGCCCGCGCTTCCGAAGTGTGACTAGCTGAGGAGCGGGTTCCGCGGCACAATCTCATTCTACCCAGTGGGGCGGCTCTTTTGTAGCCGCCCCACCGTTTATTTAGATCTACCACGACGGACAGCTCGCACTACTGCGCACTGTCCCGTACCGCTCCCCTACTTCCCAAAGATCGCGCCGAACAGGCCCTTGCGTTTGGGCTTTTCCTCTCGGTAGGAACCCTTGGCCGTCGCTGCCACCTGCCTCGGCTGTTCGCAGCCTCCGCGGCGCACAATCTGGTATAGGAACGGTGATTTAACGTATTTGACCTCGATGGGCGTGGCGTGCACGGTGCTTTCACTCGACAGCAACACGTTGGGATTGAGCGGTGCCACCACATGTGTCTCGCGCTTGTCGCTAAACACCACCGCAGCCGCGCGGCCCGTCTGGCCGTTTACGGCAATGCGCACCTGCTCGCCGTCGCGGCTGTCCGTTGCCGGACGATCGACAAAGTACACCGGCACCATAACCAAGCCGTCCTTGTGCTTGCGGGCCTTGCGCGCCCACGTGCGGATGCTCTTTTTATTGAACCCCAGCACTGCCTCGGCGTCGTTGCCCGCAACGTCGAGCGCCAACTTATCAATAACCACCTGGTCCTTGGTAGACGCATCGACGGAGACAACGCGAAAGTCACCTTCCTGCATGGCCGGGTCAAACGGCCCAACCTTGGCAAAGTCCCACGGCTCCAAAATGCCCATGAGGCGAACGTCCAGGTAGTTTGCCCTGGGATATGCCCAGTCGAGCACCTCGTAGTACACCAAGGTCTCCTTGCTCAGGCCCTTGCCCGGGAAGGACGCCATCATGCGCAGGTCCGCCAGCGCCATGGGGAAATAGAAGAGCATCATGTCGTTTTGGATCGCATCTTCCACGTCGTGCCCGGCAAAGGCGTCGGGGTACTGGCGCACCAGCTGCAGTGCGTTGGCACGTGCCTGCTGCGGCGAGATTTCGCAGGGAATACCCTGCCCAGGTACATACTCCGCACCCACGCCCATGGTCAGACGCTTGCTGAAGGTACCGGGCTTGAGCAGGTCGGCAATGCCGATCTTGTTGCCGCAGGACGGGCACTCAAACACGCGCTGCGTTGACTCGCCCTCAAAGGACGCTCCGCAGAAGGGGCACGGAATGCTCACATGCGTGGCCTCTTGGAACTCCTGCGCCGTGCCGCGATCCTCCCACAGCAGATGTTCCAGGACCGACTGATTGCGCCAGTGCGAATTGAAGAAATACCAGTCCGGGTCCTCCGGGCGCTCGAGTTGCGACACATGCGTGAGCTTGAGCAGTCCATCCACCACCGTCAACGGCGTATGGCGAATGCCCAAAGCGCTCTTGGGCTCTCCGGCGTCCGCCTGCCACGGAATGACCGCACCGCAATAGGCACACTCAAAGCTGCGCTTAGCCTGGTGCGAGTACATAGGGCCGCCGCAGTTTTGGCATTTAATGGCAAACATCTCGTCCATGGAAACGTCCTCCTTTACGCAGGGGCTGTCGACATTAAGTATGTCGGGCAGGCAGGCACATGCCCATACCCATGTGGCCCAAAATGGAGCACTCGGTCGGACGGGAAGGCGCGCGGGCAGTCGTCCTCCTCTGCCTCGCGCTCGTTAGCACCGGCAGACTATTGCTGCATTTTCTGAGCATCGGTGCACGGCGCCCCCGCACGAGCTACACTATCCCCTTAAACATGATTGTGAGGACGACCGCTATGCTATTTGCAAATCGGCTGGTACATACGCTTGTTCCCGGCAGCGAGAGCGAGCCGGTCGATGCATCTTGCCGCACCAACGCGGGTTTTGCCGCAAGCCTCATCTGCATTGGCCTCAACATCACCCTGTGCCTGGCCAAGGGCATCGCGGGCCTGCTCGCCGGCTCCGTCTCCCTCATCGCCGACGCTTTCAACAACCTCTCCGATGCCTCGAGCAACATCGTGAGTCTGCTCGGGTTCCGCCTTGCCAGCCGCCCGGCAGACGAAGGCCACCCCTATGGTCACGGCCGCTATGAGTACCTAGCCGGCCTGTTCGTCGCCGTCCTGGTCTGCGCCGTCGGCATCAACCTGATCCTCGAGTCGGTCACCAAGATCATCAAGCCTTCCCCCACCGTGTATTCGGCGCTCTCCATGGCCGCCCTTGTTCTGTCCATGCTCGTCAAATTCTGGATGGCCGCGTTCAACCGCACGCTGGGTAACCGCATCGATTCCGAAACGCTCATCGCCACGGCGCAGGACTCCAAAAACGACGTCATCACCTCGGGCTCGGTCTTGGTGGCGGCGCTTATTTCGCAGACGACCGGCTTTGACCTCGATGGCTGGGCAGGCCTGGGTGTGGGCATCTTCATCTGCATCAGCGGCATGGGCCTAGTGCGCGACGCCATCAGCCCATTGCTGGGGCAAGCGCCCGACCCCAAGCTCGTCCAGGCAATCCGCGACAAGATCATGTCCTATCCGCAGGTTCTGGGCACACACGACCTCATGGTGCACGACTACGGCCCCGGTCGTCAGTTTGCCAGCGCCCACGTGGAGATGCCCGGCGAGGGCGACGCATTTGAGCACCACGAGATTTTGGACACCATCGAGCACGACATCAAGCGCCAAATGGGCATCGATATCACGCTGCACTGCGACCCCATCGCCACCACCAGCGACGACCTGCGCAGCTGGGTCAAGCGCGGCGTCATGCAGATCGATCCCGCGCTCTCCATCCACGACCTGCACGAGCACGACGGGTTCGTTTCGTTTGACCTGGTGCGTCCCGACGGCTTTGACATATCCGACGAGGAGCTGCTGGAGCTCGTCACGCGCATCGTGCACGAGCGCCGACCCGATGCCTCATGCGTCGTCACGTTTGATTCGGGCTTTAGCTCGCCCGAGCGTCCGGCCGAGCAGTTGTAGCCTGCTTAACAGCTAGTTTCCCTGCGCGCCCGAGATGCCGTTTTGCAGGGCGTTCCAGGCATCCGTCGCCAAGCCGCCCAAGTTCTGCGCGGTATCGCCCAGGTTTTGTGCCGTGTCGCCCAGCTCTTGCGCCTTGTCTCCCAACTCCTGCGCCTTGTTGCTCAAGTCCTCCAGCGTATTGGAACTCGAGCTGTCCGCGCCGCCCTGGTCGCCGGACGCGTTGCCCGACGAGCCGTCCTTGTGCGTGAGCTGAATTTCGAGGTTGCCGCTGTCGTTATAGTAGGCAGAAGTAACGACCCAGTTGGCATCGACGACGGGCGTTGAGCCATCATCAGTCAGGACCACGGCATTCGAAAGATCGGCGCCGCGCGACTTGAGAAGCTTCTTGGCGTTGGACCAATACTGCCCCGGGATATCGCTCAGATCGACGGTGCTAGACGAGGCGGACTCGGTTTGCTCGGCAGCGGTATCGGCCGTTGAGCTCCCCCGCTTGTTGAGCATGCCCGACACGATGGCAAACACAACCGACAGCGCAAAGAAAATCGCCAGCACGATGAGGATCTTCTTGATCACGCTCGACGAACGCGACGGCCTCTTCTCCTCGTCTTCGCTATATTGCGGAATCGACTTGGGGTACTCGCGATACGGCTCGCGCGACTCGTAGCGAGGCTGCGCCGTGCGAGGCATATACGTCGTCTGCTGAGGCTGCGGAATGGGATTCTGCGGCAGGTTGTCATAGGGATTCGGCGTCGAGGCAGCATAAGAATCCTGCGGCGTGTAATCAAACGGATCCGGAGCTGCGTTGCCATAGGGGCCTTGCGAAGATGCAGCGTAAGAATCCTGCGCCGTGTCGCCATAGCCCATAACCCGGGTGGGCTCGGCAGAAGGCTGCGTCGCGGCGGGGTCGGCATAACCGGGGTTGGGAACAACGCGGGTCGCATCGGCGCTATCGCCAGCCTGCGCGGAACCGTAGCCGCCCATCACGGTTGTCTTGTCCTGATCCATGCAACGATTCCTTTCCGTCGCGCGTGAGCCTCAAGTTATCCATGCATTCTACCCGCGCAAAAGCCTATGATGGGCAGAGTCCGTCGGTATCTACAAGACATGCGCGGGCCTAAGGATCAAAAAGCCCCGCCGGGCCTTGTGGGCACGGCGGGGCGGACAAGCAGCTATGGACAGCAGACTTAGAACAGGCCGGTGATGTTGCCGTCGTTGTCGACGTCGATGTTCTCGGCCGCGGGCACCTTGGGCAGACCCGGCATGGTCAGAACGCTGCCGGTCAGCGCGACCACAAAGTGGGCACCGGCGGAAACCTTGAGCTCACGCACGGTGATGCGGAAGTTCTCGGGAGCGCCCAGGGCCTTGGCGTTGTCGCTAAAGCTGTACTGCGTCTTGGCGACGCACACCGGCAGGTTGCCAAAGCCGTTCTCGCGCAGCTCGGCGAGCTGGCGCTTGGCGGCCGGCGTAAAGTCAACGCCGTCGGCGCGGTAGACCTTGGTGGCAACGGCCTCGAGGGCATCAGCGACATCAGCGCCGTCCTCATAGGCAAACTTGAGCTCGCTCGGCTGCTCAATCAGACGCATGACCTCATCGGCCAGCTCGAGCGCGCCCTCGCCGCCCTTGGCCCAGACCTCGGAAAGCTTAACGTTGACGCCGAGCTTCTGGCACTCGGACTCGATGAGTGCAAGCTCAGCCTCGGTGTCCGTCGGGAAGCGGTTGATGGCGACCACGCAGGGCAGACCATAAACGTTCTGGATGTTGTCGACATGACGCAGCAAGTTGGGCATGCCAGCCTTGAGTGCCTCGAGGTTCTCCTCGTTGAGATCGGCCTTGGCGACGCCACCGTTGTACTTCAGCGCGCGGGCAGTGGCGACGACCACGACGGCGCTGGGGCGAACGCCCGTCATGCGGCACTTGATGTCGAGGAACTTCTCGGCACCCAGATCGGCACCGAAGCCGGCCTCGGTAATGGCAACATCGCCAAAGCGCATCGCCATACGCGTGGCCATGATAGAGTTACAGCCGTGGGCAATGTTGGCGAAGGGACCGCCGTGGACAAACGCGGGCGTGCCCTCGAGCGTTTGCACCAGGTTGGGCTTAAGCGCGTCCTTAAGCAACGCGGCCATGGCACCCTGGGCCTTGAGGTCGCGGGCACGGACGGGCTCGCCGGCAAAGCTATAGCCGACGACAATCTCACCCAAGCGTTCCTTGAGGTCGTTGATGCTCGTAGACAGGCACAGGATTGCCATGACCTCGGAGGCAACGGTGATGTCGAAGCCGTCCTCGCGCGGCACACCTTGGGCCTTACCGCCAATGCCATCGATAACATGGCGCAGCTGACGGTCGTTCATGTCGACGACGCGCTTCCAGGTGATGCGCTTAACGTCAATACCGAGCTGATTGCCCTGCTGGATGTGGTTATCGAGCATGGCGGCCAGCAGGTTGTTGGCAGCACCGATGGCATGGAAGTCGCCGGTAAAGTGCAGGTTGATGTCCTCCATGGGAATGACCTGGGCCCAACCGCCGCCAGCGGCACCGCCCTTGACGCCAAAGACGGGACCGAGCGAAGGCTCACGCAGGGCCACGGCGCTCTTGATACCGCGACGACGCAGGCCATCAGCCAGACCGATGGTCGTGGTGGTCTTGCCCTCGCCCGCGGGCGTTGGGTTGATAGCGGTCACGAGGACGAGCTTGGCCTGGTGATCAGTCGGCTCGTTGAGCAGTGAATAGTCGACCTTAGCCTTGTCGAAGCCGTACGGAATAAGGTGCTTAACGTCGACGCCGGCGTTCTTGGCCACCTCGGTAATAGGCAGCGGCGTGACAGAACGTGCGATTTCGATGTCAGTAGGCATGGGCGGTCCTTTCGTTACCGAATGAGAAAAAGACCAATTCAGCATAGCACGGGCGCGCAATAGTAAAACGCCCATAACCGATGAACGGCGATATGTTTACCCGATGCCCAGCGATAGTCCAACAGCCCGCCAAAACAAAACGCCCTAAACGGTAGGTTCAATCCCCAGGTGCTCAAAGGTGCGGAGGGTTGCCTGACGGCCCTGCGGCGTACGAATCATCAATCCGCACTGCAGCAAATAGGGCTCATAGACATCCTCGAGCGTGCCCGGGTCCTCACCCACCGCGCTGGCAAGGGTCGTAAGCCCCACGGCACGACCGGAGAACGTCTTGGCGAGCGTCTCCAAAATGCGAATATCCATCCAGTCCAGACCGAGCTCGTCGATCTCGAAGAACTCGAGCGCCTGGCGACAGATATCGAGCTCGATGGGGCCGTTGCCGCGCACCTGTGCGTAATCGCGCACGCGCTTGAGCAGACGGTTGGCAAGACGTGGCGTGCCGCGCGAACGCGAGCCGATCTCGAGTGCACTGGGATGGTCGATCGTCACGCCCAGGATAGTCGCCGAGCGCGTCACAATCTGCGCGAGCTCCTCGACCGTGTAGTAATCCAGGCGATATGAAATGCCAAAGCGGTCGCGCAACGGGCCGGTCAACATGCCTGAGCGGGTCGTTGCCGCCACCAGCGTAAACTTGGGGATATCCAGGCGAATCGAGCGCGCCGCCGGACCCTTGCCAATCACGATATCGAGGGCAAAGTCCTCCATCGCGGGGTACAGGACCTCCTCGACCGAACGGTTGAGGCGGTGGATCTCGTCGATAAACAGCACATCGCCCGGCTGCAAGTTAGTAAGGATGGCCGCCAGGTCGCCCGTGCGCGCGATGGCAGGGCCACTCGTGGTCTTGATCTGAGCGCCCAGCTCGTTGGCGATAACGGTGGCCAGCGTGGTCTTGCCCAGGCCCGGAGGACCCGAGAA
>DBFSAO010000107.1:0-4515 GCA_048500675.1 Collinsella sp. | reverse complement strand
CCTGCACGCTCGTGGTCGTTACGCACAATATGCAGCAGGCGGCGCGTATCTCCGATTCGGTCGCATTCTTTTTGCTGGGTGAGCTGGTGGAGCACGCGCCCACCGCGCAACTCTTCAAGAATCCGACCGATCCGCGCACGGCGGATTATTTGACGGGGCGTTTTGGCTGATACCATCTAGTAAAGGTACCTTTAGGGTTAAGATGCGGTCATGCCGGCCGCAAAGGGGTTCAACATGATCTATTACGTCGAGGACGATGACAACATCAGGGATTTGACGGTCTATGCGCTGCGCAAGCAGGGGATTGAGGCCGAAGGCTTTTCGTGCGACGGTGAGTTTAAGGCTGCCGTGGCGCGACGGGTACCCGATGCCGTCCTGCTCGACATCATGCTGCCCGATACCGATGGCTTGGCGATTATGCGTCGACTGCGTGCCGATCGCCTGACGGCGACGGTGCCCATCATGATGCTTACCGCCAAGGATACCGAGCTCGACAAGGTGATGGCGCTCGATGGCGGTGCCGACGATTACCTGACTAAGCCGTTTTCGCTCATGGAGCTCGCCAGCCGCTGCCGCGCACTGCTGCGTCGCGGCGGCATGGTCAAACAGGCAAGCGATGTGCTCAGCGTGGGCGACATCGTGCTCTCGCCCAGCCATCGTGAGGTGACTGTTGCCGGCGAGTCGCTTAAGCTCACCCTGCGCGAGTTCGACCTGCTCGAGTACCTCATGCGCAAGCCCGGCGTGGTCTTTACCCGCGAGTCGTTGCTGCAGAGCGTGTGGGGCTGGGACTTCGACGGCGGTTCGCGCACCGTTGACGTGCACGTGCAGACGCTTCGCCAAAAACTGGGCGAGCATGCCAGCGCCATCGAGACCGTGCGCGGCGTGGGCTACCGCTTGGCCGAGCCTTCTGCCGGTGATGGTGCCGAAGGTGACGACACCGCGGCCACCGCATCGGAGGAGTAACCCGTGGTCTTCGCCCCCCAGGGAAAACATACGCTGTCGCACCGCGTTTTTGTGACGATCTTTGTCTGCGCCATGGCGGTTATCGTGGCGTTTACGGTGCTGGGTGCGTTCTTTGTGCAAAACACCTTGGCGGATGCCACGAGTGCCAACCTGGCGCAAGAAACCGAGCTCATTGCTGCCGCCCTCGACGAGCAGCAGGAGCCCATCCCGTTCTTGCGTAGCCTCGATCGAGAGGACTTGCGCATCACGCTGATTAACAAGGATGGATCGGTTGCCTACGACAACGAGGCGTCGCCTTCCACACTGCCCAACCATGGCGATCGCCCCGAGGTCATCGAGGCCTTTGAGAGTGGTTCGGGTTCCGCGGAGCGCGCAAGCTCTACGCTCGACGAGATTATGCTGTATCGCGCCGTCGCCCTTGATAACGGCCAGGTTGTCCGCTTGGCGCAGGCCCAGCCTGGCGTTGCGGCGATTTTGCTGTCGATGGTGGCGCCGATGCTGCTTATCGCAGCAGCGGGTGCGGTACTCTCGTTTTTTATGGCGCGCCGCGAGTCCCGTGCCATCATCGCGCCTTTGCAAGAGGTGGATTTGGACCACCCACGCCGTAGCTATGAGCACGCCTATGCCGAGATGGTCCCCATGCTTGAGCGTATTGAGTCGCAGCGCCAGGAGCTCAAGCGCCAAATGGCGGTGCTGGCGGACAACGACCGTATGCGCCGCGAGTTCACGGCGAATATCACCCATGAGCTCAAGACGCCGCTTACGGCGATTTCGGGCTATGCCGAGCTCATCGCAAACGGCATGGTCGAGGGCGAGGGCGACCTGCGCAACTTTGGCGGTCGCATCTATCGTGAGGCGGGCCGCTTGGCAGCGCTTGTCAACGATATCCTTACGCTGTCTAACTTGGACGAGGCCGAGCGTGCAGCTGAGGGCGAGGCGGTGCCCATTGGGTCCACGGAGCCTATTGAGCTCTCGCGTGCCATCTACGCGGTCGAGCAGCGTCTTGAACAGGTCGCCCGTCAGGCGAATGTGACGATAAGTCATGAGACCAAGCCTGTGGTCATCGAGGGCGTGTCGCGCTTGATTGACGAGCTCATCTATAATCTGGCAAGCAACGCCATCCGCTACAATCGACCCGGCGGTACGGTTACGCTGCAGTGCGGCACCAACGACGAAGGCCATCCGTTCCTTGCGGTCGCCGACACGGGAATCGGTATCGCGCCTGAAGAACAGGGCAAGGTATTTGAGCGGTTCTATCGCGTGGACAAGAGTAGGTCCAAGGCACGCGGCGGAACCGGTCTGGGGCTTGCCATTGTCAAGCATGCGGCCCTGTATCATCACGCCACGCTCGATCTGTCGAGCGAGTTGGGCGTGGGAACCACCATTACGGTGACGTTTCCCATACAGCAGGACGAGCCATTCGCATAGCGATATAACATAGATATTGATGCAGACGCCGCATTTGACTTTCGGGTGCGGCGTTGTTGTGCAATTTTACGATTGCTTCCGACATTTTTACAGGAGAGCCTGTTTCTTATGTATAGAGTTTGGTCTCGGTAAAAAGATGCGATAACATACGGACAGTTTTGTCAATCCGAACTGGGGAAATGAAAGGCAAGCTGCATGACCCTTCTCGAACTGTTCCAGCTGCTGAAGAAGCACCTTCAGCTGGTCATCACCCTTCCGGTGGTCTGCGCGATCGCCATGGGCATCGTGTCCTTCGTTGCGATGGACAACACCTATACCGCGACGACGAGCATGTACATTCTCGCCAAGACCGACGATAGCGGTCAGATGAGCTACAACGATCTCTCGGCGAGTCAGATGCTTTCCAACGATATCGCCACGCTGCTGGATAGCGATAGCGTTAAGAGCGGCGCAGCCAATGAACTGGGCCTCACCGATCTGGATGACTACAAGGTGTCTGTTTCCTCCGAGACCACCACGCGTGTCATTACGCTTTCGGTTACCGGCACCGATGCCAAGGAGACGGCTAAGGTCGCAAAGGCCATGGCCAGCTCGGTGAGTACGGTCGCTCAGAACGTCGGCGCTGCCCAGAGCATCAACGTTATCGACGAGGCTAAGACCCCCGAAGCCCCCAGCGGTCCCAAGCGTATGCTGTACGTTGCTGTCGCGTTCCTCGCCGGTATCTTTATCGCAGTTGCCTATGTCGTTTTGGCAGACATGCTCAATACCCGCATCCGCGGTGCCGAAGAGGCAGAAGAGCTCCTGGGCATTCCCGTTGTTGGCCGAATTCCGGCTATGAAAGGTGGTAAATAGGCATGGCTAAGGCAAAGAACACCGATAAGCTCGTTGTACAGAATGCCGCCAAGACCCTTCTGGCCAACATCCGCTTTGCGAGCGTGGACGACCCCATTCGCACCATTACCGTCACGTCCTCGATTCCCAACGAGGGCAAGTCTACGGTTTCCATCAACCTTGCCCAGGCTATCGCCACGAGCGGCAAGTCCGTGCTCCTGGTCGAGGCCGATATGCGCCGCAGGTCCCTTTCCGATATGCTCGGCGTTCGTTCGCGCGGCGGACTCTATGCGGTCCTTTCCGAGCAGATCTCCATTGACCAGGCAATTGTCGAGACGGGTCAGAAGAACTTCTACTTCCTCGATGCCGAGCCGCATATTCCCAATCCTGCCGACATCATCGTCTCTCACCGCTTTGCCAAGTTGGTAAAGGCACTGTCCGCCAAGTTCCAGTACGTCATCTTTGATGCTCCCCCGGTCGGCACCTTCATCGATGCTGCCGAGATTGCCAGCCTGACCGACGGTACGCTGTTCGTGGTGCGCGAGGACTTCACCAAGCGCGAGGAGGCACTCAACGCTATCGGCCAGCTTAAGAAGTCCGAGAAGGTCAAGCTCATCGGTACCGTCATGAACTACTGCGAGACCGAGACCAGCGAGTACTACTACTCCTACTACACCAAGGACGGTAAGAAGGTTAAGAAGGGCTCCGACGATCAGGGGACTTCCAAAAAGGGCATCTTCACCAACCGAGCAAACGTTTAGTTGATTAAGGCTGACCTATGCGTGACATTCATTGCCATATCTTGCCGGGTGTAGACGACGGCGCCGCCGATCTCGATGAGAGCTTGGCGATGCTCGAGGCTGCCAAGCGGGCCGGTGTAACCAGAATCGTTTGCACTCCTCACTGCCGTGATCCCTATTTTGATTACGACAAGATGTGGGATGCCTTTGAGCTGCTGCGTGATAACGCTGACGGTTTTCCGCTCCAGATGGGCTTCGAGGTCAACCATCGAAAGCTCGTTGAACTTGGTATCGATGCCGCGGAGCACTTGCATTTCGATGGAACCAACGAGTTTCTGCTCGAGCTTTCGACACATGCCGATGCGTATGCGTTTAGAGAGTACGAGAACACGATTTACGATTTGCAGTGCCGTGGCTACCAGGTGATCATCGCTCATCCTGAGCGCTATCGTGCGGTTCAAAAGGATGTAAGCGTGGCGGAGCGCCTGGTCGATATGGGCTGCAAGCTGCAGGCTTCGGCGGACTTTATTGCCGGCGGTCGCTTTGGTCGCGA
>DBFSAO010000106.1:0-14826 GCA_048500675.1 Collinsella sp. | reverse complement strand
GGCAGAGTGGTGGAGTAGGTGTTGGTGAAGGTGGAGGCGGGAATGGCGTTGGGCGCGGCGTCCTTGCCGATGGTGTTACTCACGGTGTTGCCCATGTCGTCCTTCACCTGCGTGACCGTGGTGGAGGTGGTGAGGCCGGAGTACTTGCCAGTGGTCTCATCCATGACGGCCTTCACCGTGACGGCCACCTGGTACTCGGCCTTGGAGTAGCGAAGCTTGTCGATGGCACCGGTGGTAGGCGCGACCTCCTTCACCGTGTAGGTGTAGGTCTTGGCGCCAGTCGGGTTCGAATCGTCGATCTCGGCGAGGTACTTTTTGGAGAACGAGATACCGCCAAAGGATGCCACGATGTCGTTGACCTTGGTGGAGCCCGCTGCGGGAGCGACGGAAATAGTCGTCGGATCAAGCTTAGGTGCGCTATCCTTATTTGCCCCCGTAGCCTCGATGCTGAACTCGAACGGCACATATTTGTCTTTATCGCCCTTCGGCCAGTCCGTATTGCGAACAGATTTGGTCACCGGGATCTTCACGGACGTAGTGGTAAGGGCGTCGGAAATGTAGACGTTGTTCCCGTCAATCGTCGGGCTCTTTCCCTCGGTCCACGTGACGGAACCGTTCTCGTTGGACACCGTGAACTCATAAACCGTGGTGTTCAAGTTGTAGCCAAACGGAGCCTGGGTCTCAACAAGCGTGTACGTACCCGGCAGCAGACCCTCGAGCGTGAACTTGCCAGGCGCGGTGTCGGTGTCTGCCCACGTGGTATCGCTCGAAGTCGACTGGTCGCTCTCCCGGTCGATCACGGTCCAGGACTGGTCGGCCGTACCATCGGCGTCCTTTTTCTTGGTGAGCTTCCACTCAGAACCAGGCAAAGGAGTGTGTTTTGTGTCGTCCTCCGCCACCTTGGTCCAAGACACCGTACCGGTGATGATCTTGGTGTTGGGAATGGCACCTGTGGGGTTATTCTCGAACGGAACATTTTTGCCGTTCTCATCCACGTAACCCTGAACGTAGTTCGGCTTCTCGCCAGTATTGTTCATAGTGGCATAGTAGATGGTGTCTGACTTCTGGTAGCCAGCCGGCGCCGTCTCCTCTTTGATGTAATACGTGAAGTAGTTGGTATCGTTGGAATTGCCGATGTTTGCCTTCTGGTTCAGATAGTTGAACTGAAGCTTGCCATCACCCGAAGCGTAATCATTTGCGCCACCGTCAGTCACCGTCACGATAGCGTCCTTGCCCGCGACAGCATTCTCGACAGAACCATAGATAGCCCACGAGGAACCAGGAAGCGACGTGTTGCCGTTCGCCGCATCGACCTTGCTCCACGCAACGGCGGAGCCGTCGGGCGTATACGACCCAGACCACGGGAAGTTGTGACGCTCCTGATCCATATCGATGACGGAAGCCGAGTTACCCTCACCAAATGCTGCGGCAACCTTCGGGCTGTTCATTGAGAAATCGACGCCCACATAAACGCGGCCGTTGGTAGTCACATGGTCGTCGAAACTTCCGTTGGGAACGAGAATCGATCCGATCATAGCCGCCGCAGGATCGTCGTCAGTCCACTTGGCACCGGTGGCTGTGCCGCCGTATCCCCAGTCCGCGCGGTTTTCTCCCGCGATGCCGCCTCGAATGGTAAGGCTTTGCGTATCGACAAAGTTCCACATGATGGACTGGGAAGCCGTCGCGTATGCCTCGCCCAGCTCCTTGCCGGAATATTGAGTTTCGTAACCACGCGAAATCTCGGTACCGTTCCACCAAAAGCGCCAGCCATTGTGAAACTCAATATTCGAAGATCCGGTAACGTTCACAACAACCGAGGCGCCCTTGGGAATGCCCTCGAATGCGAAATCAACGCCACGATAATACTCGTTGTTGTATGTATTGCTCAGCTGAGAAGCATCGATGGTGAACACCTGCTGCATAGAGGTGTTGTCGCCCTTAAACGTGATAAGACGCTCGCTATTCTTGAAATGCTTACCATTGAGCGACGTATCGGCGCAGTCCGAATATATGGTCTTATACGACTCATCAAACACCAGGCCATAATTACAATCCGTCTTGTCGTACTTGTTGATTACGTAGTTGTTGTGATTGCTCGCGAAACCAACCTCGAGCGTGCCGGTATTTGCAAACGAGTTGAGCTGTTTCGATAGCTTCGAGAGGTACCCATCTTCACCGTTGTAGCTCGAATAATCGTTATTGTTGACATTAGTCAAATCAACAGTTTGATTGAACAGGTTGCTTTCCTGAAAGTTCTTGCCCTCGTACCAATTACCCTGCGTTGTCACCACGGATTGGCGTTTATTGTTATCGCGCCAGTATGTGATGGGGCCTGCGATCTGCGCAGTGTAGGCAAAGCCGGAAGGAGTCGCGCCCTCAGAAGATTTCTGCCGTCCGACCCAAGCGCCTTTCTTCCAAGCGCCAACGGTAGTCGTCTCCGGCGAGTCGCCGCTATAACCAACGCTCATCTTGGTGATCGCACTTTTAATTCCGGCCACCGCAAGCACGGTGCTGCCGGCGACAGGACGGAACTGGGAACCAAAACCAACGGTGCCAAAGCGGAAACCAGCACCAATTGATTGATAGGGCCAGCTCTCTTTGACTGGATTCATGGCAAGCTTGCCACGGACCAAGGTAAGGCCCTCCGCCTCAGCGGCATATGAGCCGGTGGGGGCGTTCTCCGCATCAAGATTACTAGTGTCGCTCGGCTTACCACCGATGTACATGTCGCGGCCGACGTAGGTGGCCACGCCGGGATCGGGGGTGGAGACATCGATATTCGTACCGATACCGATAGACGTGGGAACATAAATTCCCTTCTCCACGGTGGCCGTCGCTCTCGCTGAAGCCGCATTCGCACTCTGAGCCTGCTCAGCACTATTTGAAGAGCCAGTCTCACCGCCCTCGGTCTCGTCACTATTCTGGTTTTCGGCGTCTTTGCCCGTGGAATTGTCCGCACCGGCCTCCTCGCCCAAAGTACTCTCGTCTGCAACGGCTTCCTCGGTAGAAACCGTCTGGGCATCGTTGGCAATGGCCTGCGAGATCGGGGGCATGACGAGCGACAGTACCAGGCTCAACACGGAGGCTCCGCACAAAACGTCTGCCAGTACACGGCGCGTCGCTTTATTACTCTGCTTAGATTTGTCCGAATTCGCTTTCATCGATGTCTCCTCCCCAAGAGACCGCGATCTTGCTCTTTCACCATCAAACGTATCTGCGCAATCTGTAATTGCGCTCGTTTAGTAATGCAATTATACGATTGTTTAAACATCTGAGCAACAAAAACCGATAGTTTTGTAGTGAGTTCTCAATTCTCTTGACAATTGCTCGGATTTGCCTTCGTTTATTCGCTATCTATTTTTTGTTTCTGCTGGTAATTTAGTTGCGTATTATTTTTTAATGGCATTAGATTTATTTGCACAACATTTTGCTCAAGAGCAAACATCCTGTGAACGGTCAAAAATCGACCGTGAGCGGTGGGTCATTAACTGGAAGGAATATCCTACCAAATTGATGAGAATATCTTTAACCCATCGGTGGTTAGAAGCATGATGTTCAGACAACAATATTTGAATTTTCCCACAGATTTTAGGTATCAATTCGCCCAAATCGCCTGAGGCCACCGCAAAGGTGTCTATTCCCTTTGTGGTGGCTCTCCCCCGGCGCTACAGCAGATGTTCCTCGATAAAGATCGCGATGCCGTCTTCGTCGTTGCTCGCGGTTACAAAATCGGCGGCGGAGCGGGTGGCATCGCTGCCGTTTGCCATGGCCACGCCCACGCCGGCGTCGGCAACCATGCAGGTGTCGTTATCGGCATCGCCAAACACGCAGATGTTCTGGAGCTCCATGCCGTTGAGCTCCGCCACACGCACAAGGCCGCGCGTCTTGGACACGCGCGGATCCATGAACTCGTAGAGCCGCTGCGTGGTTTGCAGAGCCGCCGCCTTAACGGTGTTATCGGCAAACGTCGACGCTCGCTCAATCACCCGCGGCATTACCTCGGGCGCCATGGTAAACATCACCTTGGGCTGAGGCTCGCGCAAGAACTCGGCAAAATCGACCACCTGGTAGGGCACGCCGTCGACGCGCGACAGGTGCTCGACGCACGTGTTGCTCTCGGGCACGTAGAACACGCCGTCTCGGGGGCAGACGGGCGTTGCCGGAAGGTCCGCCATGTGCTTGCAGATGCGCGCGATGGTCTCGCCCGGCAGCGGATAGCTCAGCTCGTTGATGTCGTGTGCGCAGTCGATGACCTCGGCGCCACCGCAGCCCACGAGCACGTCCACCAGGCCTTCGATGCCCCAGAGCTCGTACATGGCCTCGGTCGCGTGGGCGTCACGCCCGGTGCACAGGCCAAACAGCACGCCGCGCTCGCGCAGGGCGCGAATCGCCGCCACGGTGCGCGGGGACACCGTGTGCTGGCTCGTGAGCAGCGTGCCGTCGATATCGCAGAACACGGCTTTGATGTGGCTGAAGGTGGTGTCCATGGGGGCCTTTCTGGGTTGTGCGGCGGTGTGGGGTGTATTCGTGAACGGCGTACATGGTATACCAAGGCACAGGCGCGGCCTGCCAAAGCAAAAACCACCACAAAGGTGCCTGGCTCCTTTGTGGTGGAAGTGACGTTTGCGGGCCAAACGATCACAACATTCGATGTTTTTCGGCAAAATCGCGATTTTCATCGAATGTTGTGATGGCCTTTACTGCCTTGCGGCACGATCAAAATGCCGGCGCCCAAACAGCAGCAACGCCGCGGGGACTGTCGTCACGACCATGCCTGCTCCGATGAGCGTCTGCTGCACGCCAAACGTCGCCGCCAGCCACGGGGCAATCGCCAGCGGGGCCACGCCGGCAAACATATTGCCAAAGCCCATGACCGAGTTCACGCGACCGAGCTGCTCGAGCGGTGCCGTCGTTTGCACGATCGTGCTGTGAAGCGGGTTGACGACGCCCCAGGCCACGCCCAGGACAATCTGGCCGACGAGGGCCACGCCCACGTACGGCGTCCCCACATAGAGCAGGCTTCCCAGGCCCACGGACATAAGTGCCACGAGCAGCGTTTTTAGGTTTACCAAGTGCGGCGGCAAGCGGAGCGCGACCACGGCGCCCAGCACCGCGCCCACACCGCTGGCCGACGAGAGCCAGCCCATCCATTCGACACCGACGTGCAGAACGTCGCGGTAGAAGAACGACTCCAACGGATCGAAAGCTCCATAGCCAAAGTTCGAAAGGAAAATAATGCAGAACAGCAGGGCGAGAACGCTGTTGGTAAAGACCGTCTTGATGCTGGTCGCGAAGGTGGCGCGGGTGGATTTATTAGAGTCGGAGCTTTGACTGGCAGTACTTGCCGTTGTGCTGCTATCCGCGGGAGTACTTTCGCGCGCGGCGACGCGACCTGCTTGCGACCTAAAGCCCCAACCGGCGACGAGCGCTAGTACGGTAAAGATTATCATGAGCACGAACACCGCGCGCGACGATGCAGCCGCCGCGACAAAGCCGCCCAGCGTGGGGCCAACGATGATACTCACGTTTGAAAACATGGCGATGGCGGAGTTGATGTCTTTGAGCTCGACGGGGTCGTTGGTGAGGTAGGCCGGATAGGATGTGGCAATGGGCTGGGCGAATCCCATCACAAAGCCCAGGAGCACCGCGCCGGCAAGGACTGTTCCGGTCGCGCTGCCAAAAACGAGGATCGCCGCGCCAGTTGCGAGAGCGCCGATGATGCTCAGCAAGAAATGGCGGCGCGGACCCCAGGCGTCGAGCGCCGCGCCACCCGCAAAGGATCCCATGATCACGAATACATTCATAAACAGGACGGCCAGCGATGTCGCGACGACCGAAGCGCCGTCCGCATAGGTGAGCGTCCCGATGACGCCGATAAAGTAGCTGGTCTGGAAGCCGGTGTAGATGAGAAAGCGCATCGCCACCAGGCGTTTAGCCTGCGCGGACAGCGATGAGCGGACTTTTGGGAATACAAGCGTGGGCATGGGTGCTCCTAATCGCATACGAATAGCGGGCAGCGGTCATTCATCCGCCGTCCATTAACTCAATCTATCCGTATGCCTAACTAAGGTCGCATCGAGCCCTTTCCTTACGTCTTTCCGCCCAACATGAACTACTTGGTAGATTTTAAGGCATGTCCCTAAAGTCTACCGAGGTGGTCTTGGATAAGATCGCAGATGGCTCGGGCGTCGTTGATGTTGATGGCTCGGGTCGCAAAGCCGGCGTCGAATGCCTGGCGCGCCAGGGCCTCGTTGCAGGCAAGGGCCAGCGTGTGACCGTCGACCAGGTCGAGCGAGCTCTTGCCGCGCAGACGGTCGACACCGGAGCGCGCGACCACGATGTTGTCGAAGCCCTCGGTCTTGTAGCCCTCAATGATCACCACGTCGACATCGTTGTAGCGCGACAGCAGCTCGCGCGCGGGCATCTCGTCCTCCTCGCGCGTGTCGGCGTACTCCGCCCAGCGCGTGGCACAGATGAGGCCCACGTGCTTGGATCCGGCTTGGTGATGGCGCCAGGTGTCCTTAGCGGGTACATCGATATCAAAGCCGTGATGCCCATGATGCTTGAGCGAACCCACGCGCAGGCCGCGACGGTTGAGCTCGGCGATAACCTTCTCGACGAGCGTGGTCTTGCCCGAGTTTTGATAGCCGATAAACGCGATCGCGGGGACGGCCGGGGCCGGAGCTGCGGGCGCGACGGCGACGGGTGCGCTCGCGAGTGCGGCACCGTCAGCGGCCACGGCCTCAACAGCAGCGGCCTGACGCTCTGCACGATCCCACACACCCGAGCGGCCGCCCTCCTTGTGCAGCAGGCGCACGTCGACGATCTCCATGCCGCGATCGACCGCCTTGCACATGTCATAGATGGTCAGACACGCGGCACTCGCGCCGGTCAGGGCCTCCATCTCGATACCCGTCTTGCCCGTTACGCCGGCCGTAACCAGCACGTGAAAGCCAACCTGCCCATCCGCGCGCGCCGGCGCCCAGCCCTCGGGCACGTCCTCGGCCGGCGTCCCCGCCGCAGCGATGGGCGCAATGTCGCACTTGCTCTTGGTAATGAGCAACGGATGGCACATGGGGATGATGTCGCTCGTGCGTTTGATGGCCATGATGCCCGCCACGCGCGCGCAGGCAAGCACGTCGCCCTTTTTGGCGCGGTCCTGCAGCACCATGGTCTGCGTCTCGGAATGCATGAGAATGGTGCCCTCGGCGATAGCAATGCGATGGGTCTCGGCCTTGTCGGACACGTCGACCATGCGCACCTCGCCCTTGGCGTCCACGTGCGTCAGCTCGTCGCGGCGCGCGTCACGGGCGGGCTCGGCTGCAGCGCTGGCAGTCGGCTGCGCGGACGCGCCGGCGCTGCCAGCATTCGCCGCAGCCGTGACTTTGTGGGCAGACATCGCGGCCCTGCGAGCGGCCTTGGTGGCATCGGCGTACCTGCTCTTGGCCATATGATCATCCTCCGATTTGGGACATAAATCGCTGCGTGCCCTCAATTATCGCGTGTTCCTGCGGTTTGTGGGCCACGGCATCGCGCCAAATCGAAAGTACCCGCATATCATCACCACTGCGCAGCGCCTCACGCACCGAATACTCGGCATCGCTGAACAGGCACGGACGCACGTTGCCATCGGCCGTCAGGCGCAGGCGGTTGCAATTCGCACAAAAATGGTTGGACATGGCACTGATGAAGCCAACCGTTCCCGCCGCGCCCGGAAAGTGCCAATAGCGCGCAGGGCCCGCGCCGGCAGGAGCGTCGTTGATGTCGAGCGGCTCGAGCTCGCCCAGTCCCGTCGCGGTGACCCCGGCATTGATGCGCGCCCGCAGCTCGTCGCTCGGCACGGTGTCACTCGCATCCCACAACTCGGGATTGAGCGCGGGAGCATGCGGGTCCACAGCGCAATGCGAGCTCGTACGTTCGTCGCCGATGGGCATGTACTCGATAAAGCGCAGGTGGATGGGGCGGTCGACGGTCAGCCGCGCAAGAGCCGCCACATCCTGGTTGAGCCGACGCACCACAACGCAGTTGACCTTAACGGGCTCAAAGCCCCAAGCCAGCGCCGCGTCGATGCCGGCCATAGTCTGTTCGAGCCGGCCCAGGCGCGTGATCTTTCCAAAGAGCGCGGGATCGAGTGTATCGAGTGAAATGTTGACGCGGTCGAGCCCGGCATCTTTAAGCTGCGGCGACAACTTGGGCAGCAGGGCGCCGTTGGTGGTGAGCGAGATGTCCTCGATCTGCGGGATCGCACGGATGTCGCGGATGAGCGGGATAATGCGGCGGCTGACCAGCGGCTCGCCACCCGTCAGGCGCACGCGGCGAATGCCCTCCCCCGCCACCAGACGCACAAAGCGGGCGATTTCCTCGGCGCTAAGCAGCTCGTCATGCGCGCGCGGCGCCACGCCGTCGGCAGGCATGCAGTAAATGCAGCGGAAATTGCACTTGTCGGTAACGGCAATGCGCAGGTAATTGATGTCGCGGCCAAAACCGTCATGTTGCGTGCGCTCGTCCACGCAGTCCTCCCCTCGCGCAGCGATTTATTCTTCGGGAAACATAATACCCCACAAGAGAATCAAGCCGACACCCGTACGACAGGACAGGCCACTTCGAGCAAGACAGACTTCCCGAGCCCATCTTCAGCATTCAAACCGTCCCAACATTCGATGCTTTTCCCGATATTGGAAAAAAACGTCGAATGTTGGGACGGTTTAGGTGTCCGCAGGGCTCGGAAGACGAGCCAGACGCCCCTAGAGGCCGCCGTTCCAGTGCCGAATCACGAATTCCCGCAGGTCATTCTGCCGCTTCTGAAACGTTTCGCTTCGGTCGCATTTGAGACCCATAGCAAGTGCGATAGCGTTCATCGCCCGGTGCAATTGCAGCTGATGGGCAAACTGGGTCCCAGTGAGGACGATCATCCTAAAGCCCAGCGCGCTTAGCACGGTCATACGCTCCGCGTCCGACGCACTGCGCTGCTTATCGAGATGGTCCGAGCCGTTGTATTCAATCCCCGTACCGCTCGCAGGTGCATATACATCGATCTCGAAATACCCAGTCTTAGCGAGATATTTGAACTCGTTGGGAACATCGACCCGATGGTTGAGCTCGACCCTGGTATACCCTAGCCCGCCTTGGGAACGCTTCGCGACGACCATGATCGCGGTGGCCGTCTCCATGGGCGACCGCGCACCATCGTGCACACGCCTGAGCACGGTAGCCGCACGTATAGCCCCCTGACGAGATCGGTTCTCATCGCAATAAGCGATCAGGTCGGCAACGGTATGCCTCTGCCCCATCTCGATATAATCGCCTGACGACAAATGATTCAAATGGTATCGGGCGCAGATTTCATACCCATATTCCAGCTGCTCGGGCTCACTCATCCACGAACCCGCCTGGACGAAGCACATGGCCTCATCAACCACCAAGAGACCCTCTGCCACCTCGATAAGATGATCCGAAGGTATGGGCGCCCCAAACACATGTCGTCGGAGACCCGCCGGCCGAGAGCGCTCAAAATCGAAGCTGACCAGTGTGTCAATACGATCGAGTTCCTCATGCGGAATGCCAAGTGAGGCCAGGTAGTCGGTAACTATCTCGACCGCCGCAGATATTCTCAGTCCCTTGGCATCGAGTCCCAATTTGGGCAGGCCCGCAGTCGACTCCGCCTCGTCGGCAATCGAGTCCTCATCGTATAGACTGCTTGCTCGCGAAAGCGGCTCGGACGGGCGCACCACGTTGTGGTACAGCCAGGCAGTCTTATGGGACAGGACGATCGGCAGGTCCATGAGCCCTCCAATGGGTCGGATAACCAACCTTATTCCCCCGCTCGCGTATTCGCACACCTTCGCATGCAAGTTAGCGATTCCACCCGATCGGATGACAGAAAAACCGTCCCAACATTCGATGCTTTTCCTCAAAATCGAGAAAAACGTCGAATGTTGGGACGGTTTGAAGCGGGGTGAGGGACGCGGAGGGCCAGGGTCAACTGCGCCCCGGCGGGTTAATCCAGCTCTTTCAAGCCATGCGCCAACTGCCAGTACTCGCCGTGCTGGGCCAGGAGCTCCTCGTGGGTGCCACGTTCGATGATGCGGCCGTGTTCGAGGACCATGATCGCGTCGGCGTCGCGGACGGTGGACAGGCGGTGCGCGATCATAAACGTGGTGCGCCCGCGCATGATGCGGTCCATGCCACGCTCGATGAGCTTTTCGGTGCGTGTGTCGATGGAGCTTGTCGCCTCGTCCAGGATGAGTACCGGCGGATCGGCCACGGCCACGCGCGCGATAGCAAGGAGCTGCCGCTGGCCCTGTGACAGGTTGGCGCCGTCGGCCGTGACCGGCGTGTCGTAGCCTTGCGGCAGGCGGCGGATAAACGAGTCGGCGCAGGCGGCCTCGGCGGCGGCGCGCACCTCCTCGTCGGTCGCGTCGAGCTTGCCAAAGCGGATATTCTGCGCAATGGTGCCGCTAAACAGGTGCGTATCCTGCAGCACAATGCCGAGCGACCCGCGCAGGCTGGCCTTGGCAATGTGCTTGACGTCGATGCCGTCGTACGTGATCTCGCCGTCATCGACCTCGTAGAAGCGGTTGATGAGGTTGGTGATGGTCGTCTTTCCGGCGCCCGTCGAGCCCACAAAGGCGATCTTTTGCCCCGGCTTGGCAAACAGGTTGAGGTCCGTGAGCACGCGCGTGCCCGGCACGTAGGAAAAGTCCACGGCATGGAAGCGCACGTCGCCGGCAAGCGGGACGAGGCCAGTGACAAGCTCGGTGCCGTCGGCCGCCACCGCGCGACCCGCATCGTCGACCGAGGCCACATCATGCAGATGCCCGTACGCGCCCACGCCACGGCCCTCGGGAATCTTCCACGCCCATGCAGACTCGCCCGTCTGCACCAGCTCCACGCAGCCTTCGTCCACCTCGGGCTCAAGGTCCATTGCGGCAAACAGGCGCTCGGCACCGGCCAGCGCGTTGAGCAAGAAGTTGCCCAGCTGCGTAAACTGGTTGATGGGCATGGCCGCCTGGCGCACAAAGACCAGGTAGCTCGCGAGCGCGCCCACATCGGCCAGACCGTTGATGCAGAGCATGCCGCCCGCCACCGCAACGATGGCGTAGTTGGCATACCCGATCACCACGGTCATGGGCACCATCGAGTTGGCGTAGGCCTGCGCGGCGCCACCGGTGCGGCGCAGCTCCTGGTTGCGCGCGTCAAAACCGGCCACGTTGGCCTGCTCGTGGTTGAAGACCTTGATGACCTTTTGGCCCGAGACCATCTCCTCAACGTATCCGTCCAAGTCGCCGAGCGACGCCTGCTGGGCGGCAAAGAAGCGCTTGGAGCGAATGCCCGAGTAGCGCGCGTACAGCACGATGGCCGCGTCGCACACAAGTGTGATAATCGTGAGCTGCCAGTTGAGGATGATGAGCATGGCCGTGGTGCCGATCACCTGGATGGTCGCCTGAATCACGTTGGCAAAGCTGTTGTTGAGCGCCTCGGAGACCGTGTCGACGTCGTTGGTGAAGAAGCTCATGATGTCGCCCGAGCGCGTGCTGTCGAAATAGCTGAGCGGCAGCGTCTGGATATGCGCGAACAGGTCGCGGCGGATGTCGGATACTACGCGCTGTGCCGCGCGCACCATGATTTGCGAGTAGCCCAGGGCCGAGAGCACGCCCGCGGCGTAGATAGCGGCCGTAAAGAGAACCTGCTTGGTGAGCAGTTCCTCCCCGCCCGTAGCCAAGCCGTTGACGATGGGGCGCACCATGTAGGTGCCGGCAAGACTCGCGATGGCGGCGATAGAGGCGAGCACGCCCACCGCGAGCAGCGAGAACTTGGCGTGGCCCATATAGCTGAGCAGGCGGCGGAGCGTCTGCCCCAGATTGGCCGGGCGGGCCTGAGCGGATGTCTTAGGCATGGCGCTCACCTTCTTCTCGGGCCGGGGCATCTGCGCTCGCATCCCCCGCGAACTCCATCTGCGAGGCGTAAATCTCCTGGTAGATGTTGTCACCCGCCAGTAGCTCCTCGTGCGTGCCCACGCCGTGGACACGCCCGTCGTCCAGCACCACAATGCGATCGGCATCCATCACGCTCGCGATGCGCTGGGCGATGATGATCACGGTCGTATCGGGAATCTGCGCGATGTGCTCGCGGATCTTGGCGTCGGTCGCCATATCGACCGCACTGGTCGAGTCGTCAAAAATGAGCACGCGCGGATGCTTGAGCAGCGTGCGCGCGATGCACAGACGTTGCTTCTGCCCGCCCGAAACACCGGCGCCGCCCTGGCCCAACTCACCGTCCAGCCCGCCGATGCGGTCCAGGAACTCGTCCACGCACGCGGCGCGGCAGGCACGCAGCAGCTCCTCGTCGGTGGCATCGGGCGCGCCCCACTGCAGATTCTCGCGCACGGTGCCCGTAAACAGCACGTTCTTTTGCAGCACAATACCCACGGCATCGCGCAGGGCGACCAGGTCGTAGTCGCGCACGTCGCGCCCGCCCACGAGCACGGCGCCCTCGGTCGCGTCGTACAGGCGCGCGATGAGCTGCACGAGCGAGCTCTTGCCCGAGCCCGTGCCGCCGAGCACGCCCACCGTGGAGCCCGGCTCGATGCGAAGGTCGATATGCTCGAGCACATCCTCGGCAGCATCTGCGCGGTACTTAAACGACACGTCGCGGAACTCGACGCTTCCGTCGGCGACCTCGCGCACGGCCGCGCCTGCCGCGGGAGCTTGGATGAGCGACTGCTCGTCGATTACCCGCGAGATGCGCTCCACGCTGGCGAGCGCGCGCGTGAGCAGCAAAAACACGTTGGAAATCATCATGAGCGAGTTCATGATCAGCAGCACGTAGCTCATAAAGCCCGTGAGCGAACCCACGCCCAGCTCGCCGGCGATAATCATGCGCCCGCCGATCCACAGGATGGAGATGGCGGCCACGTACATCGACAGCTGAAACACCGGCAGGTTGAGCACGGCGTTGCCGAAGGTCTTCGTCGCCGTGCGTGCGAGCTCGGTATTGACGGTATCGAACTTGGCCTCCTCGTGCTCGGCGCGCACATACGCCTTGACGGCGCGCACGGCGGTGAGGTCTTCCTGCACTACGCCGTTGAGATGGTCCATCGAGGTCTGCAGCTGACGGTAGAGCGGGCTGACGCGATAGGTAATGACGCCCAGCACGATCGCCAGCACGGGCAGGATGATCGCAAAGACCGTGGCGAGCGGGCGCGACAGCACCAGGGCATAGACCAGGCCGACGATGAGCGTCACCGGTCCACGCACCATGGGGCGGAAGCCGTTGCCGATGGCGTTTTGAATGACGGTGATATCGGTGGTCATGCGCGTGACGAGCGAGCTGGCGTCGTAGTTGTCCAGGTTGCCAAAGGCGAGCGTCTGGATCTTGCGATACTCGGCCTCGCGCAGGTTGGCGCCCAGCCCCGAAGCCACACGAGCGGATGTGCGGGCATAGCCCAGGCCCAGCACCAGCGAAAACGCCGCACACACCAGCATGCACGCACCTTGCAGCAGCATGTAGTTGACGTCGCCCGCGGGCACGCCCACATCGATGATGTTGGCCATGATGACCGGGATAAACAGCTCAAGCGCGGTCTCGACCGAGACGAACATCACGCCGAGAATGGCATCGCGGCGATATGCCCCCAAGTAGGAAAACAAGATTTTGAGATTGCGCACGCAGGTTCATCCCCCATCAAACATTGTTCGCAAACGCACGTATTATTGCGCGCCGAGCGGCAGTGTCAAGTGTTCTGAAATCGATTTCTGCAAGGTTAGCGCAGGCGCTAAGCCCGCGCTGTGCGCGACCGTATTCAAATGGAAATGATTGAAGGCGCGATTTTTTTCGCCCCACCGCCAACATAAACCTTGACTCTACAATCGTTGTAGGGTTTTCACTACACTGGTACGCAAACGAACCAAGCCAGAAAGTGCCCTGCCCATGGAACACGACCTCACACGCGGCAACGTCCTCAAGACCATCGCGGTCTTCGCCCTGCCCTATATGCTCTCGTACTTTTTGCAGATGCTCTATGGTATGGCCGACCTGTACTTTATCGGACAGTTTAGCGGCGCCGCCGGCATCACCGCCGTGGGCAATGGCGCGCAGACGCTCTATATCATTACCGTGACGCTCGTGGGCCTGGCCATGGGAACGACGGTCATCGTCGGCCACGCCGTGGGCTCGCGCCGCTTCGATCGCGCCGAGGCAGCCATCGGCAACACCATCACGCTCTTTATGGGTGTCTCGGTAGTGTTGGCCGCGCTCTTGCTCGCGCTGTGCCCGCAAATCGTGGCGCTCATCGGTACGCCGGCCGAAGCCGTCGAAGGCACTGCCGCCTACCTGCGCATCTGCTTTATCGGCATTCCGTGCATCGCCGCGTACAACATCCTCTCGGCCATTTTTCGCGGCCTGGGCGATTCGCGCTCGCCCATGTATGTGATCGGCGTGGCGTGCGTTATCAACATCGCGCTCGACTTTCTGTTCATTGGCCACATGGGGCTCGGCCCCGTGGGCGCGGCGCTCGGTACAGTGATCGCACAGACCGCAAGCGTTGCCCTCGCGCTCGTATGGCTCAAGAGCCGCCGCACGAACATCCACGTCAAACGCAGCGACCTGCGCCCCCAGCCCGAGGTGCTCAGCAGCATCCTTAAGATTGGCGTGCCCGTGGCCGTGCAGGACGGCTGCATTCAGGTAGCGTTTATGTTCATCACCGTCATCGCCAACCACCGCGGCCTGGTTGATGCCGCCGCCGTGGGCTTGGTCGAGAAGATGATCAGCTTTTTGTTCATTGTGCCGAGTTCCATGGGTGCCACCGTCAGCGCGCTCACGGCGCAA
>DBFSAO010000105.1:0-4300 GCA_048500675.1 Collinsella sp. | reverse complement strand
TGGCTTGGCAGCACAAAAATCGACAAAGCGCTTGTAACCGGCGCACTTGACCATGCGCTCGGCGGTCTTGCGGGCGGCGGGGTCAACATCCGCGGCAACGATGCGCGCCTGGCGCTCACGTGCTGCCGCCTCGCGCTCGCGTGCTTCGGCGAGCAGCTGCTCCCATAGGGCGGCGTCGTGCAGCTGCCAGCCCTCAAAGCCCCAGCGCTCGCGTGCGGCGCCCGGGGCGCGGTCGGTCAGAATATTCACGGCCTCCAACAACAGGCCGCCGCCGGCGCACGAGGCGTCGATCAGCGTAGGAAGGGCTTCGTCCTCGTAATCGTCGGCCGTTAGCTCGCGCTCGCACAGTGCGGTCCAGCCGACCTGCGCCAGCACCAGGGCGGCGTAGTCGGGGCGCAGCACGTGCGTGCCCTCGCCGGCACGAGTCGCGGCGGGCGGCAGGCGCTTGAATAACGGATCGCCCGAAAGGTCCAGGCTGATGCTCGCGCGACGCTGGCGCAGCGAAAGCAGCAGGTGAACGTCGGGGTCGGCGGCATCGACATCGGCGCGACGGCCCGTGGTCTCGGCCAGGCGGTCGCACAGCGCGTCTTTGGCGCGCAGGGCCGAGAAACGCGTGTTGCGCAGCTGCTCGGTCACGCCGCGGGCTGTGATGGCGATGGTGGCGCCGGGGCGGACGATGCTCTCCCAGGCAATGTCGTAAACGCTATCGTACAGCTCATCGGCATCCTGCGCCTCAAAGCGCCCGACCACCACGAACACGCGGCTCGCCAGGCGCGACCACAGGCACGCGCGATAGCCCTGCTCAAGCTCGCCCTCAAACGTAGCGCGGCCCTTCAGGCGGCGGACATGCGAAAGCCCGAGGCGTTTAAGCTCATCGGCGAGTGCGGACTCAAAGCCCTCGGGGCAGCTTGCGTAAAATTCCATGGGTGACCTCTCTGGTTGCGTCGCTCCATTATATGATGGATACTTCGTTTACTCTCGCCCCCGAAAGGAACCCATATGATTGATGCGTGCCCCGATTCCGCCGTGCTCTTTTTTGACGTGGACGGCACGCTGACGTCGTTCGATCCCGACAACATGACCGACAAGGACTTTTCGGCGGTTCACCCCTCGCAGGCGGTCGTCGAGGCGTTTCATCGTCTGCGCAACGCGGGACACCAGGCATTTATCTGCACGGGCCGCCCCCTGTGGCTTATCGCCGATAGCCTGCGTGCGCTCGACCCCGCGGGCATCGTTGCCATGGCGGGAGCCACGCTCGAGGTCGAGGGACGCGTGGTACACGAGGACTGCTTTGGCGAGGACGTTATCGAGGAGCTTGCACGCCGTATGGCCGCGGCAGGGATTGAGGCCTTTTTCGAGACCAACGTGGCTACTTTTGCCCTGGAACCCGCGGGTGTTGAGCAGTCGTCTCTGATTGGCACTTCTGTGGCGCACAGCACCGAGGAGATGCGCGTCGACGGCAGTCTGCGCGTGGGCAAGGTAGGCCTCACTGCGCCCAGTTTGGCTCGCGTAGCCAACGATGACGGCTTTATCGATCGCGAGTTTGAGCTGTGCAATACCGGTGGTCAGAATCGCGAGCTGAGCCCCAAGGGCATTGACAAAGGCGTGGGCGTGGCGCGAGCGCTGGCGTATCTGGGCCGCGAGGGAAATGCGCGCACCTTTGGCTTTGGCGATTCGGGCAACGACCTGGGCATGCTCGCTGCCGTCGAGACAGCCGTGGCCATGGGCAACGCCATGCCCGAGGTCAAGGCGGTCGCCGACTACGTGACCGACGATGTCGCGCACGACGGTACCGTCACAGCGATGCAGCATTTCGGCCTCATCTAATGAATCCCGCGTTCTGACGTTTGCTCGAACTGCGACTTTCTGCTTTTGCATGCTCAATCGATTTATCAATCCAAACACTGAGGTGTTTATACCGTTCGCCGAGAAGATAAAAACCCGCAGCTCACGCCTTGATAAACATAGGTAAAGTGTTTAGCAGTTTATCGGCCGCATGCAAACGAAAGGAATCAGGCAGATGGCAATCAAGGTGTTCGCTGACGGCGCAAACCTCGAGGGCATGCTCGACATGTACGAGAACGGCAACGTTCAGGGTTTCACGACCAACCCGTCCCTTATGAAGAAGGGCGGCGTGACGGACTACCGCGCGTTTGCCAAGGAGGTCCTGACCCACATCACCGATGTGTCCGTCTCGTTTGAGGTCTTTGCCGATGACGTCGAGACCATGGAGGTCGAGGCTCGCGAGATCGCTACCTGGGCCGACAACGTCTACGTCAAGATTCCGTGCGTGACCACCAAGGGCGAGTCCACCGCCGAGCTGGTCCGCAAGCTTTCGGCCGATGGCATCAAGGTCAACGTCACCACCATCTTTACGCCCGAGCAGGTCGATGAGATGGTCGAGGCCGTTGACGCCGAGACGCCGTCCATCATCTCGCTCTTTGCCGGCCGCATCGCCGATACCGGCGTCGATCCCATTCCGTTTATGACGGAGTCGGTCAAGAAGGCCGCCGCCAAGCCCAACTGCGAGGTCCTGTGGGCATCCACGCGCGAGCTCATCAACATTTACCAGGCCGAGGCCTGCGGTTGCCAAATCATCACGGTGCCCAACAGCATCCTGGCCAAGCGCAAGAACATCGGCCGTGATCCGTACGAGGTCTCGCTCGACACCGTCCGCGGCTTTGCCAAGGATATCGCCTCGCTCGGCTTCCATATCCTGCCGTAGCACGAACACTGGCTGTGTCGCGGGTTGTTCGCCCCGGCCTTTCCTTTCCCTATCGCTCACGCGCTTCGCGAGGGTCGCGCTAGGCAAAGGAAAGGCCGGGGCTGCCGACACAAACTTGCCAGTAGGTTGGTAATCGGCTTCCATATCCTGCCGCGGGCAAAGGTACCCCCGCCTGCGACGTGCAAAATTGAGAGTATTCAGCAAGGTAAAGGTTTTTACCAACTAGATAAAGCACGGAACAGCCCCCGTTTTGGCTCTGATGACGCTAAAACGGGGGCTGTTTTTGCTTTTTCGCCTCTGAGGGGCATCTGGAACGGCGGAATTTGCAGAATACTCGCGATTTTGCACGTCGCTACAGGGGGTACCCTTGCTTTGGCGGTTTACTTCCCCTGCACCATGGTGAGGGAAATCTTCTTGCGGTCGCGATCAACCTTCTCGACCCATACCTTTACCGTGTCGCCGACGCGCACCACGTCGCTCGGGTGCTTGACGAAGCGGTTGGCCAGTTTGGAGATGTGTACGAGGCCGTCCTGGTGCACGCCCACGTCGACGAAGGCACCAAAGTCGACGACGTTGCGCACCGTGCCCTTGAGTTCCATGCCGGGCTCCAGGTCGTCGATGGAAAGCGCTGAGCGGCTAAAGACCACCTCGGGTGCGTCGTCGCGCGGGTCGCGGCCGGGCTTCTTGAGCTCGTTGACGATGTCGATGAGCGTGAGAGTTCCGCAGTCCAGGTCACTTGCCAGCGCCGAGATGCTGCCCAGACGGCGCTCGATGTCGGGCACGCCGCCACGGCTGAGCTCACTGGCCGCCACACCTGCGCGCTCCAGGACGGCCGTGGCCACCTCGTAGCTTTCGGGGTGGACACTTGTCGCGTCGAGCGGGTTCTTGCCGTCGCTGATGCGCAGGAAGCCCGCGGCGTTGAGGTATGCCTTGGGTCCCAGCTTGGGGACCTTCTTGAGCTGGCGGCGATCGGTAAAGGCGCCGTTTTCCTCGCGGTAGGCCACGATGTTCTTGGCCACGCTCGGCGTAATGCCCGATACGTATCCCAGCAGGCTTGCGCTCGCGGTGTTCACGTCGACGCCCACACGGTTGACGACGTCCTCCACCACGTGGCCCAGGGTGCGCGAGAGCTCGGCCTGGTCAAGGTCGTGCTGGTATTGGCCCACGCCGATGGACTGAGGCGGAATCTTGACGAGCTCTGCCAGTGGGTCCTGCAGGCGGCGACCCAGGCTCATGGCACCGCGCACGGTGACGTCCAGGTCGGGATACTCCTGGCTGGCGAGCTCGGAGGCGGAGTACACCGACGCGCCGGCCTCGTTGACGATGGTGTATCGCAGCCCGGGCGCCTGCTCGGCAATGAACTCCGAGACGACTTCTTCGGTCTCGCGGCTGGCGGTGCCGTTGCCGATGACGATGGTGTTGACGCTGTCCTTCTTGACGAGGCGGGCGAGCTCGCGCTTGGTGCCGGCGACGTCGTGGCGCGGCTTGGTGGGGTAGACCACGCCGTGGTCGAGCAGCTTGCCGGTCTCGTCCATGACGGCGACCTTGCAGCCGGTGCGGTAGCCCGGGTCGAGC
>DBFSAO010000104.1:0-5374 GCA_048500675.1 Collinsella sp. | reverse complement strand
GCCACGGTAGTGGGAGAGGAAGGCTCAGATGAGCGACAGCAAGCATGTGACGTACGAGGACGCCGGCGTCGATACCGCCGAGGGCGGCCGCGCCGTCGACGCTATTAAGCAGATGGTCAAGGACACCAACCGCCCCGAGGTTATCGGCGGCATCGGTGGCTTTGGTGGCCTGTTCTCGGCCGCCGCGCTCAAGGATATGGAAGACCCGATCCTGATCAGCGGCACCGACGGCGTGGGCACCAAGCTCGTGCTCGCCCAGATTATGGACCGTCACGAGACGGTGGGCCAGGACCTGGTCGCCATGTGCGTCAATGACATTTTGGCTTCGGGCGCCGAGCCGCTGTTCTTCCTGGATTACGTTGCCATCGGTCACATTGAGGCCGAGCACATGGCAAAGATCATCAAGGGCGTGGCCGACGGCTGCAAGCTTGCGGGCTGCGCGCTCGTGGGCGGCGAGATGGCCGAGCACCCGGGCGTCATGGCCCCCGCCGATTACGACCTCGCCGGCTTTACCGTGGGTGTCGTCGACCGTCCCAAGATGCTCGACCCCGCGAACGTTCGCCCCGGCGATGTGATCCTGGGCCTGCCTTCTACCGGCGTGCATTCCAACGGTTACTCGCTCGTGCGCAAGGTTATCGGTGTCGACGGCATCAAGCCGGGCACGCCCGAAGCTGCCGCTAAGGCCGAGGAGCTGAGCCGTCCGCTCGAGGAGCTCGGCGGCGCTTCGCTGGCCGACGCTCTGCTGGCCCCCACGCGCATCTACGTCAAGCCGATTCTGGAGCTGCTCCGCGGTGGCGCCAACGTTCATGCCATTGCCCATATCACCGGCGGCGGTATTACCGAGAACCTCAACCGCGCGCTCGCCGACGACGTCGATGCCGTGGTCACCCGCAGCGGCGCCGAGATGGGCTGGGACGTTCCGCCCGTCATTACTTACGTGTCGCGTCAGGCCGAGCTCGCGCCCAATGAGGCATGCAAGACCTTCAACATGGGCGTCGGCCTGTGCCTGATCGTCGCCCCCGAGGACGAGGCTGCCGTGACCGAGGCTCTGGTCGCGCTGGGCGAGAAGCCGTTCCGCGTGGGCGAGTGCGTCGAGGGTTCCGGTAAGGTTGTGTACTCCGATGAGCGCTAGCGAGCAGATGGCTGCTGCCGAGGGCCTGGGCTTTGTGCCCTACACCCGTCCGACCGGCACCGATACGGCCGAGCCGCTCAAGATTGGCGTGCTTATCAGCGGCTCGGGTACCAACCTGCAGGCGCTGATTGACCTGATCGCCGCCGGCAAGCTCAACGCCTCGATTGAACTTGTGGTGTCGAGCCGTCCTTCGGCCAAGGGCTTGCAGCGTGCCGAGCGTGCGGGCATCCAGACACTCACGCTGTCCAAAGATGTCTATGCCGACCCCATCGCGGCTGACGAGATCATCGCGCATGAGCTGCTCGAGCGCGGCTGCGAGTACGTGGTGATGGCCGGTTACATGCGCATGGTGCACACGCCTCTGCTGGCGGCGTTCCCCAACCGCGTGGTCAACCTGCATCCGGCGCTGCTGCCGAGCTTTACCGGTGCCCATGCGATCGACGATGCCTTTGCGCGCGGCGTCAAGGTGACCGGCGTGACCGTGCACTTTGCCAACGAGATCTACGACAACGGCCCCATCATCGCCCAGCGTGCGCTGGCTGTCGAGGAGGGCTGGGACGTCGACACGCTCGAGGAGCACATCCACGCGATCGAGCATGTGCTGTATCCCGAGGTCGTGCAGATGCTCGCCGACGGTCGCGTTCACGTGCTGGAGAGCGGCAAGGTCGCAATTGATGCGCCGCGCGGCTAGTGGCGCACAGTACAATTTAGCCGAGTAGTCAGGGTGGTCATTGGCGCCAAGGCGCAAGTGGCCACCCTTTGTTTTAGGTAATCACCTGCGACGCTCTTCAATGACTAGTCGTTAAAGAACGTCGCAGGCGACAAGGTGAGAGAGGTGGGCCCATGGCGGATAACGAAGCATTGTTTACGCCTGAGCTGGTGTTTTTTGATTGGGAGTGTGCGACGCCGGATGAGGTGTTTGCGCAGCTCGAGGACGAGCTCGCTCCGCGCGGCTACATTGCGCCCGGTTGGCTCGACGCCGTCCGCACACGTGAGGATGCCTATCCCACGGGTCTTGCCATGCCGGCGGCAAATATCGCCATTCCGCATACCGACCCGGGATTTGTGTCCAAGCCCTATATCGCGGTGGTGAAGCCCGCCGTGCCCGTGACGTTTAACGCGATGGCGGGCATGGGCGCCCCGGTGCCGGCGCAGATCATCATCAACTTAGGCATTGCCGAGCCGGGCGGTCAGGTCGAGGCGCTTCAGGCGCTTATGAATATCTTTATGGACACCGACGCCGCAGCCGACGTGCTCGGCCAGACGACGCCCCAGGGCATGGTCGACGCCATCCGCCGCCACTTCTAAGGTAGGGATAAGCCGGCACCTGGGGACGTTCCTTATGTGCCGGCAGAAAAGGAACGTCCCTGGCTGCCAGCCCTGTCCCCTTTGCACCAAAATGGTGCAGATTAACCCGTCCCCTTTGCACCAGGCGTGCCGCGGGGGCTGGGTTGTGACACAATGGCGTTTGTTCGATTCGTGATGCGAAAGGCCAACTATGGCAAACAAGAAAAAGAACCCCGAGGTCGCGCCGACCCCCGAGCAGCAGTCTCGCGCCGCCTCCAGCTCTCGTAAGAAGCAGCGCAAGACCTACGTGTCCAAGACCGTCAAGATTGTCCTGGTGGTCATCGGCGTGCTGGCAATGCTGCTTTCCGTCTCGGCCATGGCGTGCTCCGGTCTCATGTCGCAGACCGAGGACACCGGCTCGGGCTACAAGCTCACCGGCGGCGTGGCTGCCACCATCAACGGCACCAACCTCACCGAGGACACCGTGACCAAGCAGATCATGAGCATGCGCACGTCCTACGGCTACACCAAGGACGAGGACTGGGCACAGTACTTGGTCGACAACGACCTTACGCCCAAGAAGTATCGCAAGCAGCTCATTGACTCCTACACGCAGCAGATTCTGCTTCAGCAAGCGCAGAAGGAGAACGGCGTGACCGTCTCGGACGAGGAGGTCGAGAAGGCTTGGAAGGACGCGTGCAAGAGCGCGGGCGGCGCCAAGACCTTTAAGGAGACCCTCAAGACCTACGGCTACACCGAGGACACCTACAAGGATTCGCTCAAGGAGAGCCTGGCGCAGCAGAAGCTCAAGGACGCCGTGGCACCCACCAGCAAGCCCAAGGACAGCGAGATTGTCGATTACATCAATGAGAACCTGTCCAACTACAACGATGCCCGTCGTTCGTCGAATATCCTGATCAAGGTCGATTCCGACGCTTCCGACGAGGACAAGGCCGCCGCCAAGGCCAAGGCACAGGAGTGCCTGGACAAGATCAACTCCGGCGAGCTGAGCTTTGAGGACGCCGTGGAGCAGTATTCCGACGACACCGGCTCCAAGGGGAAGAAGGGCGATGTGGGCTGGGACAAGCTCACCACCTTCGTCGACAGCTACCAGGCGGCGCTCGAGGGACTCAACAAGGGCGATGTGAGCGGTGTCGTCGAGTCGACCTATGGCTATCACATCATCAAGTGCACCGACTACTTCCATGTCGATAATCAGGTCGATGACATTAAGCAGGTGCCCAAGGACATCAAGAAGTACGTCTCCAACGTGGTGAAGACGCAGGCGGCAAGCACTGCGTACAGCGAGTGGCTGGAGCAGTACAAGAAGGACGCCGACATCACCGTTAACCCCATGCCCAAGGACGTGCCGTACAACGTCAGCCTGAAGGGCGTCACCAAGAGTTCGACCGACGATTCGTCGACGACTAAGTAATCATGGGGCGGCGCTCGCGCGAGTGCCGCCCGCACTATTGAGGAGGATTTGCAGATGACCAACGAAGAACTGCAGAAGGAAATGATTGCGGCCATGAAGGCCAAGGACAAGGTTCGCCTGTCCATCATTCGCCAGGTTAAGGCCGAGGTGAAGAACATCGAGGTCAACGAGCGTCGTGATGTGACCGAGGAAGACGTCAACAGCATGATCAAGCGTCTGATTAAGCAGACGAGCGAGACGCTGGAGATGTCCATTAAGGCCGGTACCGACCAGGAGCGTACCGACAACCTGACTGAGCAGGTCAAGATTCTGGAGAGCCTGCTGCCCGCGCAGGTTTCGGGCGAGGAGCTCGAGGCCCTGATCGAGCAGGTTATCGCCGAGCTGGGTGCGACCTCTAAGAAGCAGATGGGCCAGGTCATGGGTGCTCTGGGCAAGGCCACCGGCGGTAACTTCGACAAGCCTGCGGCTGCCAAGATTGTCGGAGCCCGCCTTGCGTAGGGGCCGAGCGGTACACAGTTGAGGCTGAGGGGGCGTGACCATTGCGGTCGCGCCCCTTTTTTGGCTGGGTACTCATTGGGGATACTCATTGGGGACAGGCTTAAATGAGTGGCCAATGAGTAGGTACTCATTTAAGTCTGTCCCCAATGAGTGGGTTAAAGGTTGCGGGTTCTTTACGGGAATGTAGCGTGGGCTGCGGAAACGCGGTTCTTTCCGTACAATAGTTCAACTCGTGTAAACGCAGGGAAGGGACATTCATGGCAGACATGATCGAGATCAAGCATCTCAACAAGTACTTTGGCGACCTGCATGTGCTCAAAGATATCAATCTCACCGTCAAGCGCGGCGAGAAGCTCGTAATGATCGGGCCTTCCGGCTCGGGTAAGTCGACGCTCATCCGTTGCGTCGATTATCTGGAGGAGCCTACGTCGGGCGAGGTCGTCATCGACGGCACGCCGCTCACCAAAAAGAACCACCTGGAGATGGCTCGCAAGTATAGCTCCATGGTGTTTCAGCAGTTCAACCTGTATCCCAACATGACGGTGCTGGGCAACCTGACGCTCGCGCCCATCAAGCTGCAAAAGAAGAGCAAGGAGGAGGCGACCGAGATCGCCATCGCCGCGCTCAAGCGCGTCGGGATGGCGCATAAGGCCGGCGAGTACCCGCAGAATCTCTCGGGTGGTCAGCAGCAGCGTATCGCCATCGCCCGCGCCCTGTGCACTAAGCAGCCCATCATCCTGTTTGACGAGCCGACCTCTGCGCTCGACCCCGAGATGGTCCAGGAGGTTCTGGACGTTATGATTGAGCTCGCGCAGGAGGACATCACCATGATCTGCGTGACGCACGAGATGGGCTTTGCGCGCCAGGTGGCCGACCGCGTCATCTTTATGGAGGACGGCCGCATCCTGGAGGAGGGCACGCCCGAGCACTTCTTCGATAACCCCGAGAACCCGCGCTGCCGCGAGTTCCTGTCCAAGATTCTGCACTAGGCGCGGTGATGGACATGACGGATATGACGAGGG
>DBFSAO010000103.1:0-2708 GCA_048500675.1 Collinsella sp. | reverse complement strand
TCCGATGATGCAGATCGCGAAGATGCCAATAATAATCCAAATGGTCTTGACACCCTTTTTATAGAGGGCAACGCAAGCGAACGTTGCCAGCAAGGGCAGCAGACCGGGGAAGATCGAATCGAACAGATCCTGCAGGACAATTTCCGAACCACCCACATCAAAGGTCAAAGCTGTGGACAGCGAGACCTGTGCCGCAATCATCGCGCCAATGACGGTCATTCCGAGAACGCCGGCAGCATGCGTCATGCGAGACATAAGGTTGTTCTCTTCGGACTGCTGCAGGAACTTGGTTCCCAGGTCGTATCCCAGATGGGCGGCGACGATACGCGTTGCAAAGTTAATCACGGAGTAGATGAGCGCGTACACGATGGGGCCGAGCGGGTTGCCCGTCGACGCGATGCCAATACCAATGCCGGCGGCGACCACGCGGAACGTACCCCAGTAGAACGAATCGCCGATGCCGGAAAGCGGTCCCATGAGGCCGACCTTCATGGCGTTAATCGAGGACGTGTCGAAGTTCTTATCGGCAGCCGCCTGCTCTTCCATCGAAACCGTTAGGCCGGCTACAAACGGAAGCACATGAGGCGTGATGTTAAAGAACTCGGTATGGCGATCAAGCGCCGCATAGTAATCGTCGTCGTTGGGATAGATCTTTCGCAGGGGCTTCTGAATGGTGTACATGAAGCCCATTGCCATCATCTTGTCGTACGACTGCGAGCACTGGCTCGTAAACTGGCGAAGGAACATGCTCCGATACATATCGGGAGTCATAATCGCGTCCTTCTTGGCCTCTTTGAGATCGGTGTTCTGGGTAGCCATTAGAAGTCCTCCTCTTCATCCTCGGCAACCGCCTGCGGACCGGCCGAGCCCTCGCGGAAGGCCAGGAGCAGTGCGACGCAAATGGCAGCTGCGGCAACACCGACAACGTCCATCTTGAGGTAGATGACCATAATGAATCCCAGGAACAGCCAGGGAAGAAGCTTGTTGTCGCCCATGGTCCTAATAAGAAGTGCGAAGCCGATGCAGACCATGACGCCGGATGCAACGTTGAGGCCGTCCATCACAAACTGCGGAATCGCGTTGAGCGCATTGTTGATGAGGTCGGCACCAAAGAACAGCGAGCAAAACACCAGCAGTGCAGACGGAATGCCAATCGACAGCGGCACGACGGTCAGATGGTACAGGTTCGCCTTGGCAAGATCGCGATTTGCCAGAGCGGTCTCAATCTTCTTGCAGGCAAAGGCACCCGGAACGGCGTAGCAGAAGTTGCGCCACACCTGAAGGAAGACGGAGACGGGAAGAGCGAGCGCGACGGCAGTTGCCGTGCCCTTACCCGTAATGACGGCAAACGCGCAGCCAAGCACGCCGGAGGCATAGACCTCGGGAGGAACCGCCGCGCCGACCATGATGGCGCCCATGAACATGGACTCCAAAGCAGCGCCGACGATAACGCCCTGCTGGACATCGCCAAGGATCAAGCCGACAAACAGGCTTGTAAACAGCGGACGACCAAGCATCGTAATGCCAAATAATTGCTCGTCCATGGACGCAATAAATGCGACCAGTGCAACTAGAAGATACTGGACAACCATTTCGATCAACCCCAGAAACAGGTCTGCAGGCGAGGCGTTCTGCGCAGCTCGCCTGCAGACAACCGCAGCAATTTGAGAGGATTAGTAGTTCATCTGGTGATAGTAACGACGCGTGGTGAGCGGGTGGTTACGGACGTGCTCGAGATGGCAGCTCAGACGCTCGGTGATGGTGTAGGTGACCATCGGGGAGACGATCTTGCGGAACTCGGGGTCGCTGAACGGCAGCTCGACCTCGGCGGTGTCGAACTTGTTCACGCGGACATGGACGCCCTTCTCGTCGGCGAGCATGTGAGTGAAGTTGTCCACGCGGTCCATGAGCTTACGGGTGTCGTCCTCGCCGTAGAGCATGATGAGGCTCGTGCCCTCCTCGCAGAGTTCGATGGTGCCGTGGAAGAACTCGGCGGCGTGGATAGACTTGGTCTTGATCCACTGCATCTCCTCGAGAATGCACATAGCGTAGTCGTAGGCCTCACCCCAGAGCATGCCGGAGCCAATCACCATGTGGTAATCGGTGTCCTTGAAGTCCTCGGCCATGGCGGCGCAGCGCTCGTCCTGAGCGTCCTTGGCCTTGATGAGGTACGGAGCGATGTTGCCGAACTCCTCCATGAAGGTGTCGTACTTGGGGAAGGCGCCGGCGTTCTTGAGGAAGCGGGCGACCAGCGTGATCTGGTAGGTGTAGATGGCCTCGCACAGAACGTCGTCCTCGGCGAAGCTGAAGAACTTGTAATCGGCGTACTCAGTGGCCGGGGTGTTGTCGTTGGAGACATACATCAGCGTGCGGGCACCCTGCTCCTGGCAGAACTTGGCGGCCTCGATGATCTCGGGGGTGGTGCCGGTACGGGTGGAGAAGACGCAGACCGAGTCCTTGTTGAAGGTCTTGGGCGGGCATGCGAGGAACTCAGCGGCAATCTCGCAGTGGACGTCGACGTCGGCCGTGGTGGTCTCGACCCAATACTTCATCGGGAGCGTGTGGGCCCAGGTGCCGCCGCAGCCGATGAAGAAGATGTTGGAATAACCCTGCTCGCAGACCTTGTCCACGGCAGCCTCAATCTGAGGACGGAGAGCGAGGGCATCGCTCACAACCTTCTCGTAACGAGGCTCATCGAAATTGAACAT
>DBFSAO010000102.1:0-5457 GCA_048500675.1 Collinsella sp. | reverse complement strand
TGTCGACAGGGTTTGACTTGCGGTGACTTTAGATTCAGAGACCTTTTTGTTTTGCGTCTGTACCGTTGACGCATCTGAATGTGCCATTCGCTCCGATGCGTAGGTTTTGGCGGTAATTCCGAGGATAATAACCGCCGACGTTAGCATCCCAATAGCGGCAATCTTCCTCACGCGGATGCGAGCGCCGGCAAGGCCACGCGAAGACGTGCCCTTCGTCTTATATCTGCTGCCATGCTGCGGCACATACTCGTCCCGCGATGCGATGTTTCGCACGTGGTCTCCTGACTGCCACCGTTTATATACGAGCAGCATGATACCGAGCAGGCAATTCTTTCCAAAGATATTCAGCGGCGTTTAAGGTGTCTTTAAAGAAACCACAAGCGTATTTATCCAAATGGCACGATTCTGTTGCGCATCTCACCGCAACCCAGAGAGCAGTCTTTTTAGGACGGGGTTCTTTAGCAATCAACTAGGTGCCCAGGGGCACTCATTTAAGTCTGTCCCCAATGAGTGCCCTTGGGGAACGAAAATGGCATGCTATCCGATAGCGTTTTTGAGCTCCGCACGGCGCTTTTTCATACCGGCCATAACGGCATTGCGCAGCTCGGGCATGCGCGCGGTATCCATCTGAGGTACGCCCTCAAGCTTATAGGGAATGCCCAGTTGCTCGTACTTGACGACACCCATCGTGTGATACGGCAGCATTTCCAGGCCCACCACGTTGTGCCATGGAGCGATGAGGCGACCGAGCTTCTCGCACTCCTCCACCGTGTCGGTAATGCCCGGCACCACCACGTGGCGGATAACGACCTTGATCTTGCGACGTGCAAGTTCATCGCCGAACGCCAAGATGCGTGCGGGATCGCAACCGGTCAGCTTTTTATGCTCGACCGGGTCGGCATGCTTAATATCGAGCAGTACCATGTCGGTCTCGTTGAGCACGGCATCGAACTTCTCGGGGTGGTTGGGGTCAAATGCATAGCCACAGCTATCTAGGCAGGTATGTGCACGGCCATCGGGGTTGTTATGCATAGCACGAAACAGATCGGCCAAAAACTCGGGCTGCAGGAGCGGCTCGCCGCCGGACACCGTAATGCCACCGCTGCGATAGAACTCGTGGTTACTCTGGAACTCATCCATCAGGTGTTCGACGGTCACCATGGTGCCGCCGTTGACCGACCAGGTATCGGGATTGTGGCAATACGCGCAGCGCATGGGACAGCCCTGAACAAACACCACAAAGCGGATGCCGGGTCCGTCGACCGTTCCCATCGTCTCGATCGAATGCACGCGGCCAAGGGCAAACGCAGAGTCCTCGGGACGAGCGTCCACACCCTCAAGCGTCATTTCTGCCATTCGCGCTACCTTGCCTCTCCTTGGATGCAACCAATTAAAATGCCAGAGTCATTCTAGCCCATGCGTTTGCGTTTAAACGTCTCGGACTAGAACGGCACGTTTTAATCTATCCCCCATCACCATGGCTGGGGGCTACGTCGAGATGTCAGGCTGAAGAACGCTCGCCTGCGGCCTTTACGCCTTAAGCGTGAGCACCGCACCGAAGGCGGTCGGGCCGCAATGGCTCGAGATGACGCCGCCGACCTGAGTCCAGGTAATGTCCTTAAAGCCCAGGTCGTGCGCATAGACTTCCATGTCGTCGCGCAGCTCCTGGGAAAGGCCCACCGAATACGCCAGGCCAATGTGCGAGTAGTCAATCTCGCCCTTGGCAACCATGTGATCAACAAAGGCACGGGCGCACTTAAGCATAGAACCGCGGAACTTCTTGGTCGCCACGAACTTACCACCCGTCACCTCAATGCAGGGCTTAATCTTGAGCAGATGGGCACCGAGGAATGCGACGTTGGACAAGCGACCGCCCGCCTTAAGAAAGGCAAGATCGGTAGGAACAAAGCCCAGCAGCACGCGGTCCATGACGGAATTCGTAAATGCAAAGATCTCGTCGACGGTGGCATCGGGGTGAGCCTCGATGTATTTGGCGGTCTCGACGACAACGAGCGACTGGCCTACCGAGACAAAGCGCGTGTCCATAGAGAACACGTAGTCGCGACCCTTGGCGGCGATCTTCGATGATTGATGCGAGCAGGTCGTGGCCTCGGAATACGCGAGATGCAGAATAGTCGCATCGGGCTGCTCAGCGTGAATGCGGTCGTACACGTGAGCAAAATCCGCAGGCGCGCAGCCGCTGGTCTTGGGCATCACGCCAAACTCGTTGCAGCGCGAATAAATCTCGAGCGGATCGATCGAGCCGTCCTCGACGGTCTCGTCACCAATCGTGACATGCATGGGCACGCGCACGATGCCGTAGCGCTCGCAGAGCTCCGGCGTCACATCCGACCCAGACTCAACCACGATTACGTACTTGCCCATTATTATCACGACCCATCTCGACATTGGCTTTTCAATACATGGCACGCGCCGCCGCACTGTTGCACAACGGCGTCCAAGCGCCAAAGAGACGCCGCCCCTTGCACACAACAAAGGACAGCGTCTCCCTGGAAAACTCCGTGCTTATCTAGGATTCCACACGGTTTATTAAGGAGGGTTACTTATTCCGCAAACGGTCGCTATATGCGGTAAGCGGTAGTTGGCCGCGACAACTGCGACACATTCCGTCCAGCAAATCCAATCGTGCTCCACGCACGGTTAATGCACGAGGCGGTAGAAATTCATCGATGCCGCACCCTCGGCGTGCAGCTCCATCGCCGGAACCGCCGGCGAATAGGTACGGCTCGTAAGTGCCGCCTCGCCGCCATTTGCAAAAATCTCGACCATCGTAGTGTCCGAAAGCACGCGCAGGTCGCGAAGCTCGCTGAGCTCGATCGACCTCTGGTCGCGCCCATAGCCTTCGTCACCCATGTCGAGGGTAAGCATCCCGTCTGCATAGCGCACAAAGACACCCTTGCGGATTTCGAGCTCGATCATCTTGGCTCCCTCACAGGAAACCACGGCATCAAACAGGCGTCCTGGCTCCTCGACGGTCTCTCCGCCTACAGCACGAACGCAGTCGCCGCGCATCCTCTCAATCTCGTGCGCCGGCTGCTGGCAGAGCTTGCCGCCGCGCATGCTCAGCTCTCTCGGCACCGTCAACGCGCACTGCCATCCGCGTGCCACCGTCGGGCTTTCTGCCGTCGCATCGGGGCAACCCGACCATCCGATCATCAAGCGTCGACCCGCAGCATCCTCAAAGGACTGCGGTGCGTAGAAATCAAAGCCGGCATCGACCATCGGGGGCATGCCCTGCCCGGTGATCTTAAAGCTCAGCGCCTCCCAATCGGCCTCGATGGAGAACCACACGCACTGGTGCGGATTGCGGTAACGCCAACCATCGGCGGGCACGCCCTGCGGACAGCAAACGAGAATTAGCTCGCCATCAAGCTCAAATAGATCAGGGCACTCCCACATAAAACCAAACTTCTCGCCCAACTCAATGCGCGTCGTATAGCTCCAGTCCTCTAGATCGCTCGAGGTATAGACAAGCACGCAGCCGCGGTCGTCTTTCGTACGAGCGCCCAGAACCATGTAGTAGATACCATCGTGTTCAAGGATTTTGGGGTCACGCACGTGCGTACCGATATCGTCGGGGTAATCGACCGGCCCAACAGCTATGCGCTTCTCGCCCAATTCGTCGGGGTTCTCGGTAACCATATGAATCTGGTTTTGCTCACGGCCCGTCAACACGTAGTCGTAATCATCGCTGTCAAAATGCTTGACGTTGCCGGTATAGAAGTAGTGAATCTTGCCGTCGTGTACAAAGGCAGAACCAGAATACGCTCCACTCGCATCCAAATCGGAATCGGGGAACAGCACAGGGCCGCGATTCTCGTACGTCACAAAATCCTTTGTCGTCAGATGATTCCAAAGCACTGGACCGCCATGCGCAGCATCGAATGGATCGTATTGGTGATAGATGTGATACGTATCACCGATCTGCACCAAACCGTTGGGATCGTTGAGCCAGCCAAGCTCAGGCTCCACATGGAACAGGAGCCTATCGGGGTCGGACGCGATGCGACCCGCCGTCTCATCCTGTCCGGCACGCCATTGCTCATAGTCCGCGCGTGTCACCTTATTTTTTTGATTAAACATCGCCGTTGACTTTCTCGTCTATGGGGAAGGACGCTCGACTCACACGAGTCGAACGCCCTTCCTCAAATGGACTTATCCTCAGATTACGCTGAACGGCTCAACTAGAAGCTAACGTCGAAGCCAGCGCCAGCGCCCTCTTCATCGGTGGTCGGCACGCCCTTTGCCTTGTTGTAGGCAAAGATCAAGACGATCGGCACGATAAAGGCGATGAGATTGCCAGCCACATACCACACGAGCGTCTCGGGCGTAACGATGAGCAGGCCAAGCACACCGGTCAGACCCTGACCGATAGCGCGCACCTCAAAGAGCTTCACGAAGGCACCGCCGCAGCCTGCACCGATGCAAGCGCAGACGAACGGGATGATCGAGTAGCGCATGTTTGCAGCAAAGATTGCGGGCTCGGAGATACCGACCAGCGTCGGGATAAAGGACGACATGCAGATGTTGCGCTCTTTGGAATGCTTCTTGTGAATGAGATACATGCCGATGGCGCCGCCGCCCTGGGCGATGATGGAAACCGACCAGATGGCCTGGATGTAGTTGAAGCCGGTCGTGGCAACGAGGTTGGCCTCAATACCCTGGATGAACTGATGCGTACCGGTAACGACGAGCGGCTGCAGGAACGCGGCGAAGACAAAGGCGCCAAAGACGCCCATCCTGTTGTACAGGACATCGATTACGCCAGCGAGGACGTCGCCGATCAGGTTGCCGAGCGGACCGAACACGGTGAACAGGGCAACGTTAGCAAGAATCAGGGTAACGGTCGGGACAAAGACAAACGAGACGACCTCGGGGATGTACTTCTGGGCAATCTTTTCGACCTTGGCCATAAACCAGGCAGTCAGGATTGCAGGGAACACGCCGCCCTGGAAAGCAACCATGGGGATGGAGAGCGGACCAAAGTTCCAGTACTCAGCACCCGACGGATCCATAACAAACGCATTGCGGTTCATAAGACTCGGGTGAACCATGACGATACCGACGAGGATGCCCAGGATCGGGTTACCGCCAAAACGCTTGACCGCGCTGTACATGACCAGGACAGGCAGGTAGTCGAAGGTAGTGGCAATAATGGCAAAGAAGCTTGCGAGGTTCTTGAGGAACTCGCTGTGATCGGCGAGGCTGCCCTCCATGCCAAAGAGGCCGTTGGCAACGATCAGCGACTTAAGGCCGATGATGATAGCAGCGCCGACGAAGGCGGGAATGATGGGAATAAAGATGTCCGAGAATACCTTGAGGACCGAGAAGAACTTGCCCTTCTTGTCCGCCTCGGCGCCCTTGACCTCGGAAGCGCTGATCTCCTTAACGCCCGTCAGAGCCATAAACTCATCGTAAACCTTGTTAACGGTACCG
>DBFSAO010000101.1:0-2524 GCA_048500675.1 Collinsella sp. | reverse complement strand
GATGAGCCAATCGCACCAGGCATCCATGCCCTCGCCCTTGCGCGCGCTCACGGCAAACCGCGGCGCCTGCGGATTGAGGTCATCGAGTGTCTTAGTATACCTATCCATGTCAAAATCGAAAGCCGGGGCCACGTCGACCTTATTGAGCAGCTGCGCGCCGGCGTGCTGGAAGATGCCCGGATACTTGATGGGCTTGTCGTCGCCCTCGGGCACCGAGAGGATCATGATGGACAGATTCTCGCCCAGGTCAAAGTCGACCGGGCAGACCAGGTTGCCCACGTTTTCGATAAAGATGACGTCGATATTCTGAAGGCCCACAGCCTGGTCGAAGGCGTCGACGGCCTCCATGATCATGTTGCCCTCGAGGTGGCACAGGCCGCCCGTGTTGATCTGGATGGCGGGCATGCCGGCTTCCTTCATGGTGATCGCGTCGACGTCCGAGGCGATATCGCCCTCGATGACGGCGCAACGCAGGCCCGCCTTGTCGCGCAGGCGCTCGTTGGTGCCCAGAATCGTAGTGGTCTTACCCGAGCCGGGGCTCGACAGCACATTGATCACATAGGTGCCCGCTTCATTAAATCGCTGACGTAGCTGATCTGCCAGGCGCTCGTTGCGCGACAAGATCGGCGATGTAATATCAATCGTTTTCTCGGCCATACTTAGCGCTCCTTACTTTGGCCCCTTTATACCCCGTTCTCAGGTGGCTGGCGGGCTAATCGTCGGGGGTTTCGATTTCGAGACTCGCGATATCGAGCTCGCGGCCGTGCAGCAGGCGCACGTTGGCGCCGTCACACTGGGGACAGCGACAGTGGAAACGGTCGTGGTCGAAAACCTCGCCGCAGTCCAGACACTCGCTTTGTGGATGGACCTCCTCCACGGCAAGCTCGCAGCCGCGCGTGAGCGGGTCCTCGTCGCGAAACGTCTCCCACGCAAAGTCGAGCGCCTCGCGCACGACCTCGGTCATATCCCCGATACGCAGCGTTACCAAAACGGCGCGCGAGGCCCCCGCCCCACGCGCCGCGCGAATCACTGTATCGAGTATGCCGTTGACAATGCCAACCTCGTGCATACCGATTTACTCCTCGTCGTCCTCGTCGTCCGAGAACAGGTCCAGACGGCTCACGAACAGGCCCTCCTTGCCCTCGCGCGCGGTGATGACCACGCGAGCGATGGCGAGCGAAATCTCGTAGAGCGAGAGCAGGGCGCCATACATGAGACCCAGCGTAACGGGCGAGCCGTCGGGCGTAATCACAGCCGAACCCACGAGCAGGCCTACGTACACGTAGCGCCAGGCGCTGCGGAAGGCCGCATAGGACACGATGTGGAAAACGGACAGGTAGAAGATGATGAGCGGCAGCTCAAACGCCACACCAAAGCCGATCATAAAGAGCAGCTCCATGTTGACGTAGTTCTCCAGATCGGGCAACGCCGTAGCGACAGCCGAGGTCTCGCCGATGAGCCACTCAAAGCCCGCCGGGATGATGATGAAGTAGCAGAAGATGGCACCCAGGAAGAACAGCACCGTCGAGGCGAGCACCGTGGGCACGACCCACTTGCGCTCGTTGGGGCGCAGTGCCGGCAGGAAAAATGCCAGAATCTGCCAGATGATCATGGGCGTGCACATGACCACGGCCATCTTGATGGCAAGCGAGAAGCGCAGGCCAAAGCCGCCGAGCGTGGTGGTGATGTAGAACTTACCGTCCGGCACAAACGAGCGGATGGGATCCTCGAGGATATCGAGCACCACGGGCGTGGCAAAGTACAGCACGATGGCGGCGGCAAACACCGACACGACCACGATGGTCAGGCGGCGACGGAGCTCTCCCAGGTGATCGAAGAGCGGCATACGCGCAGGTCCGATAGGCATTACTCATCGCCTCCCTTCGGGGCATCGGCGGCAGCAGTCTCGGCAGCGTCCTCGGCCTCGAGCTCGCGAGCGAGCTGGTCGACGACAGCCTTGCGCTTGCGGGGACGGCGGGCGTAGAGGTCAGCCGTCGTGGGCTCTGCCGGCTCGGGCTCGGGCTCCGGCTCTGTAGCAGATTCAGGCTCGACGGCGGCAGCGGTGGCAGCGGCAGGCTCGGCACCCTCGGCCTCGGACTCCTCAGCAGCACCCTCGCCCTCGGCGGCAGCCTCGCTCGCGGCCTTCTCGGCAGCAAGACGGGCGCGACGCTCGGCAAAGGTCTCCTTCTTGGCGGGCGCTGCCGTCTCGGCGGCATCCTCGTCCGCATCGGAATCGTCATCGACGGCAGTCTTCTTGGGCTTGACCGGTGCCGAAGCGGCCTCGCTCACCGGATCGATAATCTCGGACTGAACAACGGCCGTCATCTTTTCCTGCGTCTCGCGGAACTGACGGATGGCACGGCCGATCGTGCGGCCCATCTGTGGGAGCTTATCCGGGCCAAACAGCAAAAAGCCGAAGACCACGATGATCGCGAGCTCACCCTCTCCAATACCAAACACACATACCTCCAAGGCTCGATGTGAGTCGAGCCCGCACCGCGCCATTCGGCCGGAACTCGTCTAT
>DBFSAO010000100.1:0-6663 GCA_048500675.1 Collinsella sp. | reverse complement strand
CGGCTTTCGATTTTGACATGGATAGGTATACTAAGACACTCGATGACCTCAATCCGCAGGCGCCGCGGTTTGCCGTGAGCGCGCGCAAGGGCGAGGGCATGGATGCCTGGTGCGATTGGCTCATCGGGCAGATTGAGCAAGTAAGGGCGTAAGTCGGCCGCCATACGGGCGGGCGTAGCCGCAGAGATACGAGATAGGAGCCTCTTTTGAAGCTCATCATCGCCGAGAAAAACGACGCCGCGCGTCAGATTGCCGAGCGTCTGTCCACGGGCAAGCCCAAAAAGGACAAGGTGTACAACACCGCCATCTACCGTTTTGAGTGGAAGGGCGAGGAGTGCGTGACGATCGGCCTTGCCGGTCACATCCTTGCGCCCGATTTTTGCGACAGCGTGCTGTTCGATAAAAAGCTGGGCTGGTATTCGGTCACCGAGGACGGCGAGATGCTGCCGGCCGATATGCCCGATGGCCTGGCACGTCCGCCCTACGACACCAAGCGCAAGCCGTTTCTTGCCGATGGTATCTCCATCAAGGGCTGGAAGCTCGAGAGCCTGCCTTACCTCACCTGGGCGCCCGTCATTAAGCTGCCGGCCGAGAAGGAGCTCATCCGCTCGCTCAAGAACCTTGCCAAGAAGTCCGACAGCGTCATTATCGCCACGGACTTCGACCGCGAGGGCGAACTGATCGGTTCGGACGCCCTCAACAAGGTGCGCGAGGTTGCGCCCGACTTGCCGGTCGCCCGCGCCCAGTATTCTTCGTTTACCAAGGCCGAGATTACGCAGGCCTTCGATAACCTTGTCTCGCTCGACCAGAATCTGGCCGACGCCGGCGAGAGCCGCCAGCACATCGACCTCATTTGGGGCGCGGTGCTCACGCGCTACCTGACGCTCGCCAAGTTTGGCGGCTTTGGCAACGTGCGCTCCGCCGGCCGCGTGCAGACTCCGACGCTCGCCCTGGTGGTCGAGCGCGAACGCGAACGCATGGCGTTTGTGCCCGAGGACTATTGGCAGATTCGCGGCATGGGTGCCGCTCAGGGTGCTGCCGAGGATGACCGCTTTAAGATTGCGCACAAGACGACACGTTTTACCGACAAAGATGCTGCCGAGACGGCGTACGGCCACGTCGACGGCGCTACGACGGCAACCGTCGCCGCGGTGACCAAGCGCTCCCGCAAGCAGCAGCCGCCCACGCCGTTTGCGACGACCTCGCTGCAGGCTGCCGCCGCGGCCGAGGGCATCTCACCTGCACGTACCATGCGCATCGCCGAGTCCCTCTACATGGCGGGCCTCATCAGCTACCCGCGTGTCGACAACACCGTGTATCCCGCGACGCTCGATCTGGGCGCCGTGGTGAGTGACCTGGCAAAGATCAACCCGGCGCTGGCGCCCGTGTGCAAAAAGGTACTCGCTGGTCCCATGAAGCCCACGCGCGGTAAAGTCGAGACCACCGACCACCCGCCTATCTACCCCACGGGCGAGGGCGATCCGTCCACGCTCGACGGCGGCCAGCGCAAGCTCTACGACCTCATCGCCCGTCGCTTCCTGGCGACGCTTATGGGTCCCGCGACCATCGAGAACACCAAGCTCGAGCTCGACGTTAACGGTGAGCCGTTCGTGGCTTCGGGCGATGTGCTCGTGACTCCGGGCTTCCGCGAGGCGTATCCGTATGGACTTAAGCGCGACGAGCAGATGCCGCCGCTGGAGCAGGGCGACACGGTCGACGTGTTCGACATTAAGCTTGAGGCCAAGCAGACCGAGCCGCCCGCGCGCTACAGCCAGGGCAAGCTCGTGCAGGAGATGGAAAAGCGCGGCCTGGGCACCAAGTCCACGCGCGCGAGCATCATCGAGCGCCTGTACGCCGTGCGCTACCTCAAAAACGATCCCGTTGAGCCGAGCCAGCTGGGCATCGCCATCATCGACGCGCTGACGCAGTTTGCCCCGCGCATCACGAGCCCCGATATGACCAGCGAGCTCGACGGCGACATGACTCGCGTCGAGCGCGGCGAGGACACCGAAGAGCATGTCGTGACGCACTCGCGTGCGCTGCTGGCCGGCGTGCTCGACGAGCTGCTCAAGCATACGCAGGAGCTCGGTGACGCCATCAGCGACGCCGTCACGGCCGATGCGCGCGTGGGCGCCTGCCCCAAGTGCGGCAAGGACCTGGTTATGAAGACGAGCGCCAAGACCCGTGGCAGCTTCATTGGCTGCATGGGCTGGCCCGACTGCGACGTGACCTATCCGGTCCCGAGCGGCGTCAAGGTGAGCCCGCTCGAGGGCGAGGCCGCCGTGTGCCCCGAATGCGGTGCGCCGCGCATCAAGTGTCAGCCGTTCCGCCAGAAGGCTTTCGAGATCTGCGTGAACCCGACGTGCCCCACCAACTACGAGCCCGACCTTAAAGTGGGCGAGTGCAAGGTGTGTGCCGAGGCCGGACGCCATGGCGACCTGATCGCGCACAAGAGCGAGAAGAGCGGCAAGCGCTTTATCCGCTGCACCAACTACGATGACTGCGGCGTGAGCTATCCGCTGCCGGCGCGTGGCAAGCTCGAGGCGACGGGCGAGACCTGTCCCGAGTGCGGCGCCCCCATCGTGGTGGTCAACACGGCGCGCGGTCCGTGGCGTATCTGCGTCAACATGGACTGCCCGACCAAGGAGAAGAAGCCCGCCCGCGGTCGCAAGACCACAACCAAGGCGAGCACGGCAAAGAAGACGACGGCAGCCAAGAAGACTGCTGCCAAGAAGACGACGGCGAAAAAGAAGACGTCCAAGAAGTCGACCACCAAGAAGGCGGCTGCCGATAAGTAACCGAGCACATATCCGAGCACATATAGACACGGCGGGGCCGGGCGCGCATTTGCATTTGCGCGCCCGGCCCCACTTCTAAGTTGCGGTGAAATAGGGACTGTTTTTGCTGGTAAAAGGCCTAATTAATCCCTATTTCACCGCAAGTTTTGATCAGTTGTTGGGATCACTTCACTTCTACGGGTGCGGCGCCGGGGTAGCGGTCCTCAAAGTCCAGACGGTACTTGTTGTCGTTGGTGCCTGCTACATTGTCGCGCGCCAGCGGCGCCACGATCTCGTCCTTGTGGTTGGCGGGACTGGAGTACTCAAGGCTGATCTCCCAGGCATCGCAAATGACGTCAATGCGGTTCTCCAGGTCGTCGTAGAGCGTGATGATGTCTTTCCACGAGCTGTAATTCTGCGAGTCGATGGGAACATCCAGGTCCTCGACCTCGTCCTTGAGGTCGCCGATCTGATCCTCGAGCGCCTCGGCGGCATCGCTGGCCGACTGACGCGAGCTGCGGTCATCCTTAAGGTAATACGTGTTGAAAGTGGTAGCGCAGTCGCGAACCTGCTGATCAAGATCGGAGAGCCTGCTGTAGTAGGAGCTCAGCTGGTCGTAGACGTTCTGCTCGCTGATGGTGGCGGCATCCTGGGCGTCATCGTCATCATCGTCAATCTTGTTGGGGTCGCCCTTAACGGAGACATCGTCGTCATCGTGGTCGATCTTGACCTTCTCGATGGTTGTGCCCTTGGAATCGTCGGCACTCTTGTCGAAAGGCTTGATCATAAAGAACACGACGAGCGCGATAATCACGACGACCAGCACGGCGATGATGCCGATAAACAGAGCGTTGTTGTTTTTGGGCGCGGTGGGAGCACCAGCCTGCGGAGCAGCGGTCGGAATGGGTTGCTGAGCCGCGGCGTTGGCCGTCGCCCATTGCTGCGTCGCACCAACTTCCTGCTGGGGAGCGGGCGCGGGCTGATGGGCGGACTGTACGGTCACATCTGCCTGCTGGGGCTGGGTCGCCGTGGGCTGTTGTGCGGGTTGAACCGTGGTCGCGGCGGTGTCGAAGGCGGCATCGGGCGCGGCGGCATGTTCAGTTGGCTGCGCACCCTCTTGAGCTTGGGTGGCCTGGCCATCATCGGTTACCGGCGTTCCGCAGCTGGTGCAAAAACGCTCGTCGTCATTCAGAAGCTTGCCGCAATGGGTACAAAACCGGGGCATGATGGTTCCTTCCACTCGATGTGTTGGCTAGATTATAAGGTGGTTCAGGTGCGGTTGGGCCGCGCCGACCCAACTGGTTATGTGAGGATGATCATGCTGCGCAAGCCTTGTCCCATGCGTCACAATGAGTGCGGCGTGCTGGGTGTCTGGCGCGGCCGTTTATCGACGGCTCGGTAGAATGCGATGGTGGGGAGTGAGTCTGTGTACTGCGGCGAGCAAGGTCGGGGTGGCGGCGACAACGTGGAGGCGTTCCGGTTCCCGCCGGGGGATGCGCCCCTCGCTGTGCGCGATTGCTCGCGTCGAGTGTTTTGTGCCGGGATGTTGACCGGAGCGCTTGCCTCGGTGATGAGTCTCGGCGGTTGTGCCGCGCGCCGCAACGAGGCTGAGGGCTCCGCTGTCCCTGTCAAACAAAAAGCGAATCATCCGTCCGCTCAAAAGACGGAAGCTGTCGCCTGGGCTTCTTGGATTGCCGGCCTTCAGCAAGATATCGAAGCCCTTGTCGAGCCGTATGGTGGGTCTACCTCGGTCTATGCTGTGGCGCTTGATCCTCAGACGTTCGCGTCGCTCGATGGTGAAGTCGCTGTGGCGCCGGACGCGCGACGTGTGGCGGCAAGCATCATCAAGCTTCCCATTCTCGCTTGTGCGCTCGAGGCCGTGACGGCGGGCGAGCTGTCCCTCGACGAGCAGATAACGGTAACGCAACAGGATATCGTGGGTGGCAGCGGTAACATTCAGTCGCGCGGCGCGGGTGTGTCGTACAGTATTGACGAGCTGCTGTGCGCCATGATCGCCCAGAGCGATAACGTGGCAGCGAACCTTGTTATCGGCAGGCTTGGCATGGATACGGTCAACGAAACGTGTGCCGCATTGGGGCTGACCCAGACCGTGCTCGCTCGTTTGATGATGGATGCCGAGGCCCAGGCACAAGGTCGCGAGAACTATACGAGTGCCCGTGATGCTGCGGCTGTGTTGCAGCGACTGGCGGCGGGGACAATCGCGACGCCCGAGCTGTGCGAGCGAGCGCGCGGATATCTGCTGGCGCAGGAAGACGCGCGCGGTATTGTCGAAGGCGTTCCCGGCGGCGTTTTGGTCGCGCACAAAACGGGCAGCCTGGCGAATGCTCAGCACGATGCCGCAATCGTCTACGCCGAGCGCCCTTACGTGCTGGCAATCCTCACCCAAGACCTCGAACGCGAACAGGCACTAGCCCTCGAGCGCGACATTTCCTTCGCCATCAACGCCCGCGCCCACTCCTAACTTGCGGTGAAATAGGGATTGTATTTGCTGCTAGAAGGCGTATCCAGTCCCTATTTCACCGCAGCTTAGAGGGTCGGCAGTTGGGGGCGCTCCTTTTTGGCCGGCACTTTAGGAACGTCCCTAACTGTCACCTAGTCATTTAAGAACGTCCCCAATGACTAGGTGGGATTTGGGGTGCGTCGGACGCTGGGGTATCATGGCTTGGTTGCTATAAATCGCATTTACGCGCCTTGTAGGAAGGGACTGCGCCCATGGCTTTTGAGCCCGCTCAACATAGCTTTATCACGCTCGAGGGCGTCGATGGCGCTGGCAAGTCCACGCAGGCGCGCCTGCTTGCCCGCGCGCTCGAACTCGCTGGCTACCAGGTTGTGAGCCTGCGCGAGCCGGGCGGTACCGCCATCAGCGAAAAGATCCGTGCTCTGCTGCTCGACCCCGCCAATACGGCGATGGGCGACACTTGCGAGCTGCTGCTGTATGAGGCCGCCCGTGCCCAGCTAGTGCATGAGGTTATCGCGCCCGCCCTCGCGGCCGGCAAGGTGGTCCTGTGCGACCGCTTCTACGATTCCACGACCTGCTATCAGGCGTTTGCCGACGGCCTCGATCGTCAGATGGTGCGCGATGCCAACAACCTGGCCGTCGCGGGTACGCACCCGGCGCTCACACTCGTCTACCACATCACGCCCGAGCAGGCGGCGCTGCGCATGGCAGCCCGTGGTGCGGCAGATCGCATGGAGGCTAAGGGCATGGCCTTCCAAGAGCGCGTCTACCAGGGATTTTGCGCCATTGCCGCCGAGGAACCAAACCGCGTAAAGCTCATCGACGCGACCGCGTCCATCGAGGAAGTCTTCGCGCAGACGGTCGAGCGGGTTCGCGCCTACGGCCTCGACATTTCCCAGGACGCCGTCACCGCTGCGCTTGCCCAGGAGGCCGAGTAGCATGGCCCCCGCTCAGGCAAGTCTGCTGGCCAAGCTCGACACCCAAGAGCGCGTGCGCGACTTTTTGACCAATGCCGTCGCCAGCGGTCGCGCATCGCACGCCTACCTGTTTTTGGGCGCGCCCGGCGCGGGCAAGCTCGACGCCGCGTGGGCGCTCGCCCAGGCCTTCCTGTGCGAGCAGGACGGCTGCGGCGCATGCGACAGCTGCGTGCGCGTTGCGCGGCACACGCACCCCGACGTGCACTATTACACGCCCGAGAGCGCCACGGGTTACCTCATCGCCCAGACGCGCGAGCTACTCGACGACGTGCCCCTGGCGCCCATCCGTGCCAAGGCCAAGGTCTACATCATCGACCGTGCCGAGCAGCTGCGCGCCAACACCGCCAACGCGCTGCTCAAAACGCTCGAGGAGCCGCCCGAGGGCGTCATGTTCATCCTGCTGGGCACCTCGGCAGACGTGATGCTGCCC
>DBFSAO010000010.1:0-14775 GCA_048500675.1 Collinsella sp. | reverse complement strand
CGACCGCGCGCACTCCTGTTAACGGACGTTTTGCCCTGCAGGGTTCGAGAAAAACGTATTACCGTACCTGCGGCATAAAGAAGGTCTTAAGAAAACGAACAGGTGCGTATTAACCGATGCTTTTTCGGTTGTACTTTAGCGATTGGCTCGTACAATAGTCACCAATGTTTGGCGGGAACTGTCCTGTGAGGCGATAAAAAAGGAAAGTGAGGACGCCAGTGTTTCAGATAGCCGATCTGCTCGCTATCGTTGCAGGTGCCATCGCGGGCGCGATTGCCTTCCTTCCCTTTGTCTTTACGCTCAAGCCGGTTCTTGACGATAAGCAGAATGCGGACATGCTCAAGGGTATGGTGAGTCTCGCGGTCTCGGCAATCGCGTTGCTTGTCTTTACCTTGGTTGTGTTTGTGTTGTTCGGAGAGGCATTTCGCATGTTCCTCCTGGGCGAGGCGATCGGCTTCGTGGCCTTTATGGCCGCCTGCGCGGTTCGCGTCGCCAAGGCGCTGCGAGATCCTCATGAGGTCGAAAGGTAAGTCGTGGAAATTTTTGAAAAGCTGCCTGATGAGATTAATCATCTGGTCAGCGAGTTCAGCTCCACCCCTGTCGTGGGCGATCTGAGCTGCGGCATCACGCAGTACTCGTTTTGGCTGATCGTCTCCACGATCGTGCTCCTGATCGTCCTGGCCGTGTTCAAGAAGAAGCAGACCCTAGTTCCCAAGGGCTTCTTCGTCAACGGTTTCGAGTACATCATCGAGTACGTCGAGAACGATATCGGCAAGGGTGTCGTGGGTGAGAACTGGAAGAAGCACTTCCCGTTCCTGTGCTCGCTTTTCCTGTTCATCCTGATCAACAACATGATCGGCCTGATCCCGGGAATGAAGCCCGGCACCGGCGCAATCGGCTCCACCGCCGCGCTCGCCATCTTCGCCTTTGTGTACTTCATCTACTACGGATGCAAGGCTCACGGCGTGATCGGCTACATCAAGAGCCTCGCCCCGCAGGGCGTGAGCTTCCCGATGAACGTGCTCGTGTGGGTCGTCGAGCTTTTCTCGACCTTCCTGCGCCTCATCACGCTCGCCGTCCGTCTGTTCTGCAACATGTTCGCAGGACACGTGGTCATGGGCTCGTTCGCCATCATGGCGAGCATGTTCATGCAGCCGCTGCTTCAGCAGGTTTCCGCGGCCCACGCCGTCGGCGCCCTGCCTTCGCTGGCCTGGCTTGCCATCCTCATCCTGATCTATGCGATCGAGCTTGTGGTCGGCGCCATCCAGGCTTACGTCTTCACGGTCCTTACCGCCGTGTATGTCTCCGAGGCAGAGGAGGTCGCGGAGGAGGAGTAGTCTTCCGTTCGCGCCTTAAAGGTAAGGCAATTCGTTAAACCGCCGGTGCCCGTACCCATGGAGCCCGGCAGTTATAAAAAGGTTATCCTGCGTGAAATAAGACACGCACGACAAAGGAGGAATCGTGGGAGTTATCGGTTACGGTCTCGGTGTTATCGGCGCTGGTCTTGCTATCGGCCTGTCTGCTCTGGGTGCTACGGGTGCTATGGCCCGTCAGCCTGAGGTCCAGGGCCGCGTGTTCACCGTCTTCATCATGGGCTCCGCCTTCGGCGAGGCTCTGGCTCTGATCGGCTTCGTTGTCGCGCTGATCGTTAAATAGCACGGAGCGTCAAGTATGAATCTTTCATCCCAGAAGAGCGCGATCGCACTCTCCGCGTCCGCGGCCGCGCTGCTCATGCCGGTTTCCGCGTTCGCCGAGGACGGCGCCGCCGGTGCGGACATCCTCATCCCTAAGATGGCGGAGTTCATCCCGGCGCTTATCGCCTTCCTGATTATCTGGATCGTGCTGGCCAAGGTCGCCCTGCCGGGCATCATGAAAACCATGGAGGAGCGCGGCAAGAAGATCGAGGAGAGCCTCGACGAGGCCGAGAAGACCAAGCAGGAGGCTATCGCCAAGCGCGCTGAGTCCGACTCGATCGTCACCGACGCCCGTCGTCAGGCTGCCGACATCGTTCTCGAGGCCCGTAAGGACGCCGAGTCCGAGCGCGCCCGTATCATCGAGGCTGCTCACAAGGAGGCCGAGGAGATCATCGCCAAGGCCCATACGACCGTCGAGGACGAGCGCAAGTCCATCTACGCCGGTGCCGCGAACTCCATCGCCGACCTGTCCGTTGCCGTCGCCACCAAGATCGTGGGCGAGGCACTCGAGAACGAGGCCGAGCAGAAGAAGCTCATCGAGCGCTACATCCAGGAAGCAGGTAGCCTGAATGCCGACTAGCCGCTATCAGGACAAGGTGCTCGAGACCTACGCGCGCTCCCTTCTGGAAGCCGCTAAGGCCGAGAACCATGTGTTCGAGGACCTCGAGATGATCGAGCGCTTGGCTTCTGCCAGCCCCGAGATCATCGCCGTGCTCGACACCATGTCCAAGCGCGACCAGCTCGACCTTCTTCCCAAGGTGGCAGCTGCCTTTAAGTATGTTGCCGAGGAAGACGAGGATGTAGTGGGCGTGACCGTCACCACGGCGATCCCGCTCGACGACGAGCTGCGTCAAACCATCACTAAGAAATGCGAGCAGGACTTCGGCCGCAAGGTATTCCTTATCGAGCAGGTCGACCCGTCTATCGTGGGCGGCCTGGTGCTCGAGGCCCGCGGCGAGCGTCGTGACATTTCCGTCAAGACGCAGCTGCGTATCGCGCAGGAGACCCTCGCAAACTCTGCTAATTCGTACGGAGGTGAAGCCTAATGTCCGAAACCCTCAATGCCCAGGATATCGCCAAGAAACTGCAGGAGCAGCTCACGAGCCTCTCCGCGACGGTCGATACGCATGAGGTTTCAACGGTCGACGAGGTAGGCGACGGCATCGCGCGCGTCTCCGGCCTCAAGAGCGCCATGGCAGGCGAGCTTCTGGAGTTCAAGAGCTCCGATACCGGTGAGACCGTCTTCGGCCTTGCCCAGAACCTTGACCGTGACGAGGTCGGCGCCGTTCTGTTTGGTGCCGTCGACTCCATCAAGGAAGGCGACGAGTGCCGCACCACTGGCCGCATTATGGATATCCCCGTGAGCCGCGCCATGCTCGGCCGCGTCGTCAATCCGCTCGGCCAGCCCATCGACGGCCTGGGCGACATCGTCGCCACGCACCGTCGTCCCATTGAGTTCAAGGCCCCCGGCGTCATCGACCGTACCCCGGTGTGCGAGCCGGTTCAGACCGGCCTGTTGGCCATCGACTCCATGGTGCCTATTGGTCGCGGTCAGCGAGAGCTCATCATTGGCGACCGTAAGACCGGTAAGACCGCCATCGCCATCGACGCTATCCTCAACCAGCGCGGCAAGGGCATGGTCTGCATCTATGTCGCCGTCGGCCAGAAGGCCTCCACGGTTGCCAACATCCGCGAGACCCTCGCTCAGCACGGTGCGCTCGACTACACCATCATCGTTTCGGCAACCGCTGCCGATTCCGCCCCTATGCAGTACATCGCGCCTATGGCCGGTGCCGCTATCGGCGAGTTCTTCATGTACAACGGCGAGGATGGCAAGCCCGCTAGCGAGACCAACCCCGGCGGCCACGTGCTCGTCATCTACGATGACCTGTCCAAGCAGGCCGTGGCCTACCGTCAGATGTCGCTGACGCTGCATCGTCCGCCCGGACGCGAGGCCTATCCTGGTGACATCTTCTACCTGCACTCTCGTCTGCTCGAGCGTGCTGTCAAGATGTCCAAGAAGAACGGTTACGGCTCCATGACAGCTCTGCCGATCATCGAGACCCAGGACGGCGACGTCTCGGCCTACATTCCGACCAACGTCATTTCCATTACCGATGGTCAGATCTACCTGCAGTCCGAGCTCTTCTTCCAGGGCCAGCGCCCGGCAGTCGACGTGGGCATTTCCGTGTCCCGCGTCGGTGGCGATGCGCAGACCAAGGCCATGAAGCAGGTCGCCGGCAACCTCCGTCTGGACCTCGCTTCCTATCAGGAGCTCGCTGGCTTTACGCAGTTTGGCTCCGACCTTGACGAGGCTACTCAGAAGCAGCTGACCCATGGTGCCCGCATGACCGAGCTCCTTAAGCAGCCGCGCTACAAGCCGTTTGAGGTTGGCGAGCAGATCGTTACGCTGTTCGCTGGCAACGAGGGCTTCCTGGATGACCTGGAGATTGCCGACGTGCTGCCTTTCCGTGCCGAGCTCATCGAGTACATGGACAATGGCTTTGGCTCGCTGCTCGACAAGGTTCGCGCCAAGAAGATCGATGATGACACCAAGGCTGAGCTCTTGCGCGTCATCGGCGACTTCAAGCAGCAGTTCATGGCCAAGCACCATTCGGATGTTTCTGGATCAGAGGAGAACTAAGCCCCATGGCCAACCTTCGCGACATTAAGAAGCGAATCTCCTCGGTTACCACGACCAAGCAGATCACGCGCACGATGGAGATGGTCTCTACGGCCAAGATCCGTCGTGCTCTCGATCGCTCCAAGCAGGCCGAGCCCTATAAGGAGGCGCTGACCGACGTCATGTTGACGGTCGCCGGCGACGCCTCCTGTTCGGGCACCGATCCCATGCTGCAGAAGCATGAGAGCGTCAAGCATGGCCTGATTGTCGTTATTGCCTCGGACCGCGGCCTTGCCGGCGGTTTCAATACGACGGTGGAGCGCACGGCCGAAAAGCTCGCCGCTTCTTGGGCGAACGACGGCATCGAGTGCGAGATCATCGCGTGTGGGCGCAAACCGGCCACGTATTTCCGTGACCGCGAAAACGTCGTCATGCACTTTGAGGGCAACTCCTCTGAGCCCGATTTCAATCAGGCCCGCATGATCTCCTCTCATATCTGCGATGCGTATCGTGCCGGTGAGCTTGACCGTGTCGAGCTTGTCTACCACCACGCCAAGAACCGCGTGGATCAGGAGCTTCGCGTCGAGCATCTGTTGCCGCTCGACCCCGAGATGATCGCTATGGCCCACGGTCCGCGTAAGAACGAGACCGACGCCCCTAAGCGCATCTCGTCCACGTTCGAGTTCGTGCCCTCTCCCGAGCATGTTCTCGGCAAGCTTGTGCCGTCTTATATCCTGACGGTCATCTACCAGGCCCTGATCGATTCGGCGGCTGCCGAGCAGGGTGCACGCCGCAAGGCCATGCACTCCGCGACGGAAAACGCCACCGCGATCATCTCGACCCTTACCCGCACGTATAGTCGCGTGCGCCAGGCTTCGATCACGACCGAGATTAACGAGATCGTCGGCGGAGCCTCAGCATTGGAGGAACAGTAATGGCTAATAACACCGTAAAGCTTGCGGTCGAGGAAGCCACCAAGAAGACGACTGCCGGTGATGGTCGCATCGTGCGAATCATCGGTCCTGTCGTCGACGTCAAGTTTGACGGTGCGGTGCCCCCGATCTACAACGCGCTCACGGTCGAGGCCGAGACCCCGATCGGTCATCTGAGCACGATCCTCGAGGTCGAGAGCCAGCTTCCGGGCGGCGTCGTCCGCACGGTCGCCATGTCCTCGACCGACGGCCTGCAGCGCGGCCTCATCGCCACCGATACCGGTGAGCCCATGAAGATGCCCGTTGGCCCCAAGACGCTCGGCCGTATTTGGAACGTCATGGGCAAGCCCGTCGACGGCAAGCCCATGCCCGAGGTGGAGGAGTTCTACCCCATCCACCATGCAGCGCCCCGTTTCGACGAGCTCACCACCAAGACCGAGATCTTCGAGACCGGCATCAAGGCCGTCGACCTGCTCGAGCCCTACATCCGTGGCGGCAAGACAGGCCTGTTCGGCGGCGCCGGCGTCGGCAAGACCGTTCTGATTCAGGAGCTCATCAACAACCTCGCCCAGGAGCACGGCGGCACCTCGGTGTTCACCGGCGTCGGCGAGCGTACCCGCGAGGGCACCGACCTGTTCCTCGAGATGAGCGAGTCTGGCGTTATCGACAAGACCTGCTTGGTCTATGGTCAGATGAACGAGCCGCCCGGAGCGCGTCTGCGCATCGGTCTGGCCGGCCTTACCACCGCTGAGTATTTCCGTGATCGTGGCCAGGACGTTCTGCTGTTCATCGACAACATCTTCCGCTTCTCCCAGGCAGGTTCCGAGGTTTCCGCACTGCTGGGCCGTATGCCGTCCGCCGTTGGTTACCAGCCCACGCTGGCAACCGAGATGGGCGACCTCCAGGAGCGCATTACCTCGACCAAGACGGGCTCCATTACCTCCGTCCAGGCTGTCTACGTCCCCGCAGACGACCTGACCGACCCGGCGCCTGCTACGACGTTTACGCACCTCGACGCCACCACGGTTCTTTCGCGTAGCATTTCGTCGCTCGGCCTGTTCCCGGCTATCGACCCGCTCGCATCTTCCTCCGACGCTCTCGATCCCTCGATCGTCGGCGAGGAGCACTACCGTGTCGCCGTCAAGGTCCAGGAGCTCCTGCAGGAGTACTCCGACCTTCAGGACATCATCGCCATTCTGGGTATGGACGAGCTGTCCGAGGAGCAGCGCCTTACGGTAAACCGTGCCCGTAAGATTCAGCAGTTCCTCTCGCAGTCCTTCCACGTCGCCGAGAAGTTCACCGGCAACCCCGGTGTCTACGTCCGCGTCGAGGATACCGTCCGCTCTTTCGCCGAGATTGTCGACGGCAAGGCCGATGACCTGCCCGAGCAGGCTTTCCGCTATGCTTCCACGATTGAGGACGTGCGCGAGCGCGCCCGCAAGATGGGGGAGAAGTAGGTTATGCGTATCCGCATCGTGTGCCCCGTGAGCTGCGCCTATGAGGGCGACGCTGCGTTTGTGTCGATTCCGTCCACGGATGGCGAGTTTGGCGTTCTGCCTGCTCACTCCAGCGAGATCTGCACGATCGACCGCGGTTACGTTCGCGTTTCCGATAAGGCCATGGGCACTGTCGACCACACGTTTGCCGTGGCCGGCGGCTATGCCCAGGTTGCGGACGATGTCGTGACCGTTCTCGCCGAGCGCGCTTGCGATTTGGCGACCGTCGATGCCGACAAGCTTAAAGCTGATATTCAAGGTTTTGAAGAGAAGCTGGGTAATTTGTCGGAGGATGATGCACGCCGCGCCTACCTCTATAATGAAATCGCATGGTGTAAGCTCAAGCTTGCCCAATAGTCAAACGATTTACCGTTCGACCATTTGCGAACACATCATGCCCGGGATGGCCCAGCCACCCCGGGCATGCTTTTTGAAAGGGTAGACCTTGGATATTATCCGCGTTGAGGGTGGCCACGCCATCGGAGGCTCCGTGCCCGTTTCGGGCGCCAAGAACTCCGCGCTCAAACTCATGGCGGCAACGCTTCTGGCGCCGGGCAAGACGACGCTGCAGAACGTGCCCGATATTTCCGATGTCCACGTGATGGGCAAGGTGCTCAAGGGCATGGGCGCTACGATCGATGTTCTCGACGAGCACACGCTCGAGATTGATACCTCTCAGGTCGATTCTTGGGAGGCCCCCTACGAGCTCGTTGCCAAGATGCGTGCTTCCACCGCCGTCATGGGACCCCTGCTGGGCCGCTTCCATCGCGCCAAGATTGCCATGCCGGGCGGCTGCAACCTGGGTGCTCGCAAGATCGATATGCACATTCTGGGTCTCGAGGCCCTGGGCGTTGAGTTCGATACCGCCCACGGTTACATCAACGCTAATGCGCCCCAAGGTCTGCGCGGTACCACCGTCACGCTCGAGTTCGCCAGCGTCGGTGCGACCGAGAACCTCATCATGGCCTCTGTGCGCGCACAGGGCACCACGGTTATCGACAATGCCGCCCGCGAGCCCGAGATTGTCGATCTCGCCAACATGCTCAACGAGATGGGCGCCAAGATTGTTGGCGCCGGCACGCCCGTCGTGACTATCGAAGGCGTGGAAGAGCTCCATCCTGTTACCCATCGCGTAGTGGGCGACCGCATCGAGGCCGGTACCTTTATCGTTGCCGGTGCGTTGATGGCCGACGATCGCGGTGTCGATGTCACGGGCTTTTGCCCCATTCACTTGGGCATGGTGCTCAAGAAGATGGAGCTCATGGGTATCGACTGCGAGCGCGTCGAGGATGGCGTCCATGTAAACCGTGCCGAGCGTATCAAGCCGGTCGACATCCAGACGCTTCCGTTCCCCGGCTTCCCGACGGACATGCAGGCGCAGATTATGGTGCTCTCCGCCCTTGCCGACGGCAGTTCCGTTATTACCGAGAACATCTTCGAGAATCGCTTTATGTTTGCCTCTGAGCTGGTGCGCATGGGTGCCGACATTCGTATCGAGAGCCATCATGCCATGATTCATGGCGTCAAGGGCTTCTCGGGTGCACAGGTTACCTCGCCCGATCTGCGTGGCGGAGCGGCCCTCGTCGTAGCGGGCTTGATCGCCGACGGGACGACCGAGGTTTCGGCCATCCATCACATCAAGCGCGGCTACGAGCAGTTTGTCGAAAAGCTGCAGGCGCTCGGCGCGCATGTCGAGCATGCTACCGTCCCCGATCCCGTCATCTACTAATACAGGTTGCCTATGTTTAATAAAAAGCCCCTCGCGGATACCACCGCCCGAAGACCCTCAACTGGTGCACAGGCCAAGATCTACAGTCGCGATAACGTGGCTCGCTATTCCGAGCGCGCTCGCCAACGTCGTCGTAGCCACACGATTCGTCACGTCGCGCTCATTGTCGTGCTTGGCGTGCTGCTGAGTGCTACTACCGCTGCCGGCCTGTGGTTTGCCACCATTATGGGCAAGCTCGGCGATTCTAATGTCATTACCGACAATCTGCGTCGGGTTCTGGTTGACACCGATGAGGCAAAGGATCCGTTCTACGTGCTGCTTCTTGGCACCGACGGCCGTCCGGGCGAGGATACGTATCGCGCCGACTCGATTATCCTGGCACGCATCGACCCCACGCAAAAGCAGGCGACGCTCATTTCCGTTCCGCGCGACACCAAGGTCGAGTACAAGGGCGAGACCATGAAGATCAACGCCTGCCATACCGTGGGCGGCGCCGAGGCCATGGTCGAGGCGGTCAACGAGCTGTGCGGTGTTCAGATTTCCCACTATGCCGAGGTCAGCTTCGACGGTATGCAGGCGCTGATTGATTCGGTTGGCGGTATCGACATTAACGCAACCGATGATGTTGACGACCCCGAGCACCTGGATATTAAGATTACCGCTGGCCAGCAGCATATGGACGGTGCCACCGCCCTTACCTATGCCCGCTGCCGCTACACCTATGCCGACGGCGATTACACGCGCATGCGCCACCAGCGTCAGGTGCTTGGCGCCCTTGCCAACCAGATTCTCAATAACTTCGATGCCACGAAGATCTTTGGCCTGGTTAATTCGCTGTCCGATATGCTCGTAACCGATATGAGCGTTCAGGATATCGTGGCTACGGTCAACGCCATGCGCGGTATGGATGTCGACGGTATCTACTCGGCCAACCTGCCCTCGTATGCCGACGACAGCACCATGATCGACGGTGTGAGCTACGTCTTTGTCTACGAGGACGAGCTCAAGGAAATGATGGAGCGCGTCGATGCCGGCAAGGATCCCAAGGGTCCCAACACCATGGGTCTTTCCGACGGTTCCAGCTCTACGATCGGCGACCTGAACAACAACACGTCTGACGACTACGCAAACGGTACCGCAACCTCATCGGTCAGTTCTGACGATTCCGATGACTCAAGCGATTCGAGCGATTCGGACTACTACGAAGAGCCCACCGGCGACGGCAACGGCTACGAAGCTAACTACTAAGTTACGGCGTTTTACCAAACGCCGTAACGGCTCGACGCTGCGCGCCGCCCAAGGCGACAATTTGTCATTCAAAAGGCAGGGCATGACCAGAAGGTCAATGCCCTGCCTTTTTCATGCCAACTTGTTCGCCTTGGACGTCGCTCGCTGACGTTGGCTCAACCTGCGGTGCTGACTACTCCCCTTGCACCAAAAACCGCCCCGTTCTCGGTTTTGAGGACGGGGCGGTTTTGCTTACCTGGATTGTTCGAGTTCCCTATGCAAAGCGGGCGACGAGCTCCTGGAGCACGTCGGTCATCTTGACGAGCGAACTGACCGGGACGAACTCGTTGACGCCGTGGTAGCAATAGCCGCCGGTGGAAAGGTTGGGGCAGGGCAGACCGCGGAACGACAGCTGAGCGCCGTCGGTGCCGCCACGAATTGGCAGCACCTGGGGCTCAACGCCGCAGGCAAGGTAGGCTTCCTTGGCAACATCAATAAGCTCGGGATAGTCACGAACGATCTCGGCCATATTTCGATACTGCTGCTTAATCTCGACCGTCACGCGCTCCTCACCCAGACGCTGGTTGAGCATCGAGGCGGCGGCATCAAGAAGGTCGAGTTTCTGCTGGAACTTGGCGGCGTCATGGTCGCGGACGATATAGCGCGCTGTGGCGTGATCGACGGTCGCAGATACACCCTCAAGGTGATAAAAGCCCTCGTAGCCTTCCGTATACTCCGGGCGCTGCACGTAGGGGAGCAACGCGTTGAAGTCGCAGAACAGATTGCCTGCGTTGACCATACGGCCCTTAGCGTCGCCCGGGTGGATGGACTGGCCCTCAAAGCGGACGGTCGCCTCGGCGGCGTTAAAGCACTCCCACTCCAGCTCGCCGATGGGGCCGCCGTCGACCGTGTAGGCGTACTTGCAGCCAAAGGTATCGATATCCAACAGCTCGGCTCCGTGGCCGATTTCCTCGTCAGGGCAGAAGCAAATGCCGAGTGCGGGATGGGGCAGAGAAGGGTCCTGAGCGATACGCGCGACAAGCGACATGATCTCGGCGACGCCTGCCTTGTCGTCCGCGCCCAGCAGCGTGGTACCATCGCTGCAGACCAGGTCCTCACCCGCGAGGTCATTCAGGGCGGAAAGCTTGGCGGTACTCATGGCAACGGGCTTTCCGTCAACCGTGCCGCAGACCAGGTCGCCGCCTTCGTAGTGTACGATATGCGGCTTCACGCCGGCGCCCGGTGCAACTTCGGTGGTGTCGAGATGGGCGATCAGGCCCAGGGCGGGTTTGTCCTCAGCGCCCGCACTTGCGGGGATATGCGCGCAGACATAGGCGTGCTCGGTCACGTGGGCATCTTCCGCACCAAGCTCGCGCAGCTCTTCAACCAGCACGTTGGCAAGGTCAAACTGAACGGCGCTCGAGGGTACCTGGTCGCAGTTTGCATCCTCGGACTGCGTGTTGATCTGGACGTAGCGCAAAAAGCGTTCGAGGACATCGGGGCTCGTGGTGGTGTTTTCCATAAAGACCGCTCCAATCTTGGTCGTCGTGTGCAACAAGAACTCTAGCACGGTATGCCACGGCATACCACGACGCTTGGATGGGGTAGAATCACCCATTGAATGCAGAAGGGACGGAAGATCATGGATACGACAAATAGCTCGCGCGAACTACATCTGACGGTGGCGAACGAAGACTACTTGGAGTGCATGGTTCGCATTGAAAGCGAAGAGGGGGAAACCAACGGCGTGCGATCGGTCGACATCGCGCAGCGCCTTGGCGTCTCCAAGGCATCGGTCAATAAAGCGGTTTCGGCTCTCAAGGCATCCGAGCTTGTCGAGCAATCGCACTACGGCAAGGTGATCCTGACCGATCGCGGCCGCGAGGTTGGCACGGCTATCTGGTACCGTCATCGCCTCATCCGCACGTTTTTGGTTCAGGAGCTCGGTGTCGAATTTGAGCGAGCCGATTCCGAGGCCTGCATGATGGAGCATGCGCTATCCGAGGACACGATGAGCCGCTGGCTCGCCTATCTCGAAAAGCAGGGAATCAGCGTCGAGGAATAGCGGGATATATATGGATACGAGTTATTACAACCGCTTTGGTGCCGAGGAACTTACGCGCCGCTTGTCGAGCGAGACCTTGTTGGCGCAGGGCCCCATGGGCAGTGTTTTGTTGAGTGAGTACGATGCCGCCGACATTCCACCGGCGTTTTGGAATCTGGCAGAGCCGCAGACCGTTTCTCGTATCCATCGCTTGTATGTCGCCGCCGGCGCGCAGGTGCTCATTACCAATACCTTTCAGGCATCGAGCTATGCCCTCAAGCACGACCAGATTGCGCCGTCCGTGGCGGAGGTCAATCGCGGGGCCGTCGACGATGCCCGCCAGGCGCACCCTCAGCTACTGCTGGGCTCGATGGGCCCGATCGGTATTGAGTGGTTTGCCGAGGACTCTGTCGAGTATCGTGAAATCCGCGGCATTGCGCGCGAACAGGCGCACGCCTTGCTCAATGCTGGTGTTGACGGTCTGCTGATCGAGACGGTGACGTCTATCCGTAATCTGCAGCCCATGCTTGCCGGCGCCCGAGATGCCGCCGACGGCATGCCTGTTCTGGTGAGTTTTGTCGTTGACGATAAAGGCGACCTGCTGGGCGATGGCCTCAACATCGAGGCAGCCGTTTTGTACGCCGAAAAACACGGCGCAAACTCGGTTGGTGTTAATTGCTGTTCGCTTGCGGCCGCGAATGCGGCGGTGCCCAGGATGGTTGCATCGGCGACTACTCCCGTTACGGTGCGTCCCAACGTAGGCGATCCGGTCCAGACTCAGGATGGCCCCGTATGGCACGAGAATCCCGAAGCTTTCGCGCGCGCATGCATCGAATGGAGACATGCCGGCGCCGCAATGGTGGGCAGTTGCTGTGGAACCACGGCAATCACTACGGCAGCGATGGCCGAGGCGCTCGATATATAAAGGGCAAAACCGCTCCATACGGGGCGGTTTTTTTATTGCTTGCATGTCCTCGGCAGCATTTGCCCAAATGGTGAATGCTGGTGCCGGCAGGTTGCCGAGTGCGTGTTTCGGGTATACCTCACGCGTACCATGATCCAAACACTGTGAGGTGTCTGCGCGTGTGCGCGATAATTCATTTTGGAACTGACGGTTGGCGCGCTCGCGTCGATGAGGACTTCACTGCCGATAACGTTGCCCGTATCGCCGATGCCGTCGGCGAGTTGTGGCAAAAGACCAATCCGGGCAAAACGGTATATATAGGGTTCGACACCCGGCCCCTGGCGAGCGAGTTCGCTGAGCTTGCGGCGGGCGTGCTAGCAGCGCACGGGCTGGACGCCGTGCTCGCTTCGCGACCTGTTCCGACCCCTGCCCTTACGTGGGCGGCGGCTTATGACGGTGAGGCGTGCGGCGCGCTCATGGTGACGGGGTCCCATCATCCGCAGGGTTATCTGTGCCTCAAGATTCGCATGGGTGACGGCTCGACCGCCAACCAGGATGTCATCGAAGAGCTCGAAGAGACCATGGCTCCCGAGCCAATGGGGATCGAGGGGCAATATCGCACCGCGGATATCATTCCTGACTATATGCAGGCGGTGGCATCGTTTGTCGATGCCGAAGCCATCCGCGGCGCGCACCTGCGCGTGGTTGTCGATCCCATGGGCGGCGCAGCCCAGGGTTATCTAGCCGACTTGCTGCGCGAGCTTGGCGTTGAGGTGCACGAGATTCACGCCGGGCAGGCGTCTGACCAAGAAGATATCTGCCCCGACCCCGTTGAGCCTTGGGTGGACGCTTGCGAGCGCACGGTTATCGATGACGGAGCTTGCGCTGGTCTGGTGACCGACGGCGACGCCGACCGTATCGGTGCGGTTGACGAGCGCGGCAGATATATACATCCGCATCAGATCATGGCGCTCGTTTTGGGCGACTTGGTTCAATTTCGTAATTTGGAGGGGCGCGTCGTCGTCAATCTTTCATGCTCGACGCTCGTGCGTCGCATTGCCGAGGCGCTTGGCTGCCGCGTGACCGTCAAACCAGTCGGTTTCAAATATATAGCGGCAGAGATGAAGAAGGGCGGCGTCCTCATGGGCGGCGAAGAAGCCGGTGGTATCGGCATCGCCGCGCATATGCCCGAGCGCGATGGAATCCTCGCCTGTCTGATTCTGTGTGAGCTTATGGCAAAGACGGACGCGCCTTTGGGCGTTCTGGTCGACCAACTCGAGGACAGTTTTGGTAAGACGAGTTACGGTCGACGCGATTTGCGCCTTGAGGCCGAAGATGCCGAAACGTTACGAACCCTGCTGCCGGGCGTAAACCCCAAGTCGATTTGTGACAAGGTGCCGCAAAACGTTAGTCATATGGATGGCTTGCGTTTGGCATTCGAGGATGACACGTGGCTGCTGGTCCGTCCTAGCGGGACCGAACCAGTGGTGCGCGTCTACGCCGAGGGGTTCTCGGTGGAAGAACGTGATGAGTTGCTCGATGCTGGCTGTGCTTTAGCTAGGGGGACGTATCCGCTTTAACCATGAGACTGCCTTATATAAAGAGATGCTCGGCGAGCGGTAGGTAACGGCTGGCAAACGTTAGTCGGATTCCAAGATGTGTAGGAAATGTGTACGCCCAGATTCCCGCCCACGGGGCCCCTCCGGTCTGGCAATATATCTCCTTGCCGCGCGGCCCGGTCGGACCGGATGAGCCGCAAAGCGTGCACCTTGAGAACCGGATACTGCGAGGATGGACACACCAGATGTGTCGCATCCGGGCAGACATCGAACCATTTGAAATGGTCTAACTTGGATTTGTTTTTCGCAAGGCCGCCGAGAGGCGGCCCCGAGAAATTCCTTTTCCTATCTAATAGAACCATATGAATCGAACGGAACCGATCAGCTAATAGTTGTGAGGACCGGACGGGCTCGAAGCCCATTTATTTTGGACGGAGAGTTCGATCCTGGCTCAGGATGAACGCTGGCGGCGCGCCTAACACATGCAAGTCGAACGGCACCCACCTTCGGGTGGAAGCGAGTGGCGAACGGCTGAGTAACACGTGGAGAACCTGCCCCCTCCCCCGG
>DBFSAO010000001.1:0-5812 GCA_048500675.1 Collinsella sp. | reverse complement strand
CTGGACATGCCGGCCTCCCTCCATCGCGGGCCGGGGGATTCCGGCCCCTCTGGGGTTGCCTACCCGGATTCGCGCCTCAGGACTCAGCGCAACGCGTTGCGCTGAGTCCTGAGGCTGTTGCAATGAAAATGAGAATCAAGGGTGAAGATAAAGCCTGGCCCGCCCGCAAAGCACCACGCAGACCGCAGGGACGGGAGCGGCTATACTACTCTCAGTAGTTAAGGGTCGCGGATTCGCCGCGTCACCGCTCTCAACAGGAGGTCTTTGTTTATGGCAGATCAGAAGCCGGTTGTCGGGATCATCATGGGCTCCAAGTCCGATCTGGGCGTTATGGAAGGTTGCACCGCCGAGCTCGAGGCGCTCGGTGTGCCCTATGAGCTCGTCATTGCGAGCGCACATCGCACGCCGGCGAAGGTCCATGAGTGGGCCTCGACTGCTGCCGACCGCGGCATCAAGGTGATTATCGCTGCTGCTGGCAAGGCTGCTCACCTGGGCGGTGTCGTGGCTGCGTTTACGCCGCTGCCGGTCATCGGCGTACCTATGAAGACGAGCGATCTGGGTGGTATGGACTCGCTGCTGTCGATGGTGCAGATGCCTTCGGGCGTGCCCGTTGCCTGTGTGGCCATCAACGGTGCCAAGAACGCTGCCATTTACGCCACGCAGATTCTGGGCGCATGCGACCCCGAGTACCGCAAGGTTATCGAGAAGATGAAGCAAGAGATGGCTGACGCCTAAGCGCTCTGCCAGTCCATTTGCAGCATAAGGAGAGCCATGTCCGACTATCAGGGAAAGCGTTTTTCGGCTTCTCGGATTCCCGATTCAGCCAAGTCGGGAGCAGCCCGCGCACCGCAGCAGGGTCGGACATCCTCTCCTCAGCAGCCGCGCGCGCCGCGCCCCGTGACGCCGGCGAAGCATCGCCGTCAGGATACACCTGCTGCATATCGCCCTTCGTCATACAGTACAGCCAAGAAGTTACCCCGCTCTTCGGCGCATACCGCGCCATCGAGCTATACCGAGCCGCCGCGCAAAAAGCGCCGCTCCGTCATTCCCATTCTGCTCATCATCATCGGCATTGGCCTAATCGTTGCTGCGGCCGCCATCTTTATCAACGCGCAGATTGGCTATAAGCAGGCGAGCGAGTCGTATCAAAAAATCGAAAAGCAATATGTGAGCGACAAGGACGCCAGTGGCGTGCCAATTATCGACTTCAATGCGCTTGCCCAGACAAATCCCGAGGTTGTGGGTTGGATTTACGCGCCCGGCACCAACATCAACTACCCCGTGGTGCAGACCAACAACAACTCCAAGTACCTCAACACGCTGTTCGACGGCACCGCCAATGCCTCGGGAGCCATCTTCTTGGATAGCGACGACACCGCGCCGGGCATGGTGGATCAGCAGACCACGATTTACGGTCATCATATGAATGACGGTTCGATGTTCAACGTGATTTCGGATACGACCGATCAGACGACGTTCGACAGCATGGAATACGTGTACTACATCACGCGCGATGCGACGTATAAGTTGCGCCCGCTGGCGACCAAGGTGGTCGAGGACACGTATGCCAAGGCGCGCACGCCCAACTTTGAAGGCGATGACGGACTGAAGAGCTATCTGTCCGAGATGCTCGACGGTGCCTCGGCCGTGGCGAGCGATGCCACCGATCGCGCCGCTTCGGCAACCAAGGTCGTAACGCTTGTGACCTGCCGTTCGCTGTCATTTAGCAATACGCGCGCAGTCATGGTGCTCACGCCGGTCGAGGAATAGATTGTTGAGAGTAGCTAAAAGAGCCCCGTCCCAAATGAGCTACTCGACGACGGTAAAAAGGAGAAATGATGCTTGAAAGTGGCAAATCGATGCCTTCGGTTGATGCTTGGCTGCGCGAAGCCAAGGCCGATGTTTCGGCGGCTGATTGTGGGATGTACCTGACACACAACGGCGTGGTGCGTGCGACGCCTAAGTCCGAGGTGCGTGGGGTCGAGACAGATGGTGTGGCGCCTGGACATAAGGTGGGCGGCATGGTGTTTGGCTTCGATGCCGATAAGGTGCAGGCCGCTATCGAGGCGACGCGCACGATGCCGGGTATCGGCTACGTGCGCGTGTGGTTGGCGAGTGGCGAGCTTACCGTGGGCGACGACATCATGCTCGTGCTCATTGGCGGAGACATTCGCCCGCATGTGGTCGATGCGCTGCAGGCGCTCGTCGGTACCATCAAAAATGAGTGTGTGAGCGAGATCGAGCGCGAGGCGTAAGGCCGGCAGCGGCACTCGCCAACAAAAAGCCCGCTGGCAGTTCAATCAGTCTGCCAGCGGGCTTTTCTGTGCGTTGGAAAAATCTCGGCATTGCGTGGCGCTACACGCGCGTCGCATCCTTGGGGCTCATGGTCATGCTCTGGAAGCGGTTTTCCATGTAGTCGTTATCGAAATATTTGCCGTAGAACTGCGCGACGGGAATATCCGGCTCCGTGCCGTTGACGCGCTGGTACCAGTAGTCGAGCGACTGCAGCGTCATGACGCCGTCGACCAGCATAATGACGGTAAAGATGACGGTAGCCGAGTAGCGACTCTTCCACGGAATCATGTTGATGAGCTTGAGCAGCCTCGGCAGCAGCAGCTTGATCCAGATAAGGCCACCCAGGCCCCACAGGCAGGCAAAGCCCGTGCAGGTGCGTCCGCCCGTAAGGACGGCGAGTGGGTCGGGCATGCCGAACAGCTTCATGTGCGAGTAGCTCCACGAGACCACGCCAAATGAGGTCTGCATAAACCAGCCCACGAACACCTCAAAGCTCGCGCCGAGCACGGCGCTTACCAGGAAAATGATGATGGGGTTCTTTTTATAGAAGCGGTTGAGCACCATGGTCATGAGTACGGCACCAAAGCCATAGATGGGGCTAAAGGGACCAAACAGCATGCCGGCGCGGTCCTGGTAGACGCCTGGGTCGTCGACCGTCATGTGCCAGATGTCCTCGGCGATCAGGCCGAGCACGCAGCAGACGAGGAATACCCAGAACAGGTTGAAGTAGTTGAGCTTGATGTAGCCCTCGCCGGTTTCATCGCGGCCGAGCATGCCCTCGGCGGCGGCGTCGCGGTCGAGCATCTCCTGCAGGCGGCGCTGCAGTTCGCGCTCCTGGCGAAGCGTAGGATCGACGGTGGCTGAAAGCGCGATGAGGATACCGAGCTGAATCGCGGGACGAAGCAAGAAGAGCCCGATGCCCTGGAGCATCACGTCGACCAAAAGCTCGACGACGGTGAATGCAATAAGGATATAGGACAGGCGGGCGGCGTTGCGGCGCTGGTTTTTGATAAGGTCCAGGCCAAAGATGATCAGGATGACGGCACTTGCCGCAGAGAGCATGATGCCGGCGACGATGAGTCCAACCGAGACCAGCATATTGTCGCCGAGCTTGGCGGCGGCGTTGCCGTTAATGAGCGCGGTGATGACCTGCCACATAAAGGCGGCGACCGACGGGAGTGTGCCCACGCCGGACAGGATGCACAGGACGGCGTATACCTTAATGATGAGGGGAATCTTCTTGACCTCCGTGGCGCTGGGGACGCTGGGGTCGAGTTCGTTTCGATCCATACAGAACCTTTCTCGCTTTGTCCTAGGTTACAAGGATACGCCGCCGACCTGCCAAAAGACAGGACGAACGTCCCAATTGCAACAATGCAACCCTCAACGGTGGACGCGGCGGCCATCTGGGGGGCGCGGGCGCTTGCACTGGACAGACCGATAAAATGTTTGGCAGCAAAACGGATTATTAGCTCGGTGGGCTTTTAAAAAGCGCTGCTCATGCGCTGGGGAGCGCGTCGCGCCGTGCGTATAATAAGGCGGGTAACGCCAAAATACGAGGCTCTGAGGGGATGCCATGTCTCAAGAAACCATCCGCGCGGCCGAGCGTGCCGCGGGACAGGTGAACGCCATGTCGACGTATGATCCGGACTCCGACCAGCTGCATGAGGAATGCGGCGTTTTTGGTGTCTGGGCGCCCGATCGCGACGTGGCTCGACTGACGTACTTTGGCCTGCGTGCACTGCAGCACCGTGGCCAAGAATCGGCGGGAATCGCTGTTGGTGACGGCGGTACGGTTATGGTCCGCAAGGATCTGGGCCTGCTCGACCGCGTGTTCTCCAATGCCGACTTGTCGACGCTCTCCGGTCAGCTGGCCGTGGGTCATGTGCGCTACGGCACCGCCGGCGCCAAGAGCTGGGAAGCCTCTCAGCCGCACCTCTCTACCATCAATAGCGTCATTATCGCGCTCGCGCACAACGGCACCCTCGTCAACACCGACGAGCTGCGCCGCCAGCTGATCGAGTTGGGCGTGCCGTTCCTCTCCAATTCGGATTCCGAGGTCGCGACCAAACTCATCGGCTACTTTACTCAGCGTACAGGCCATCTGCGCGAGGGCATTCGCAAGACCATGGAGCTCGTGCGCGGCGGCTACGCCATGACGCTCATCAACGAGCAGGCGCTCTACGCATTCCGCGATCCGCACGGCATTCGCCCACTCGTGCTGGGCAAGCTCGTGGACGAGGGCCTGGACCAGGCCGATGCCGCATCCGTTTCGCAGCTGCCGTCGCAGGACGGCGCCGCGACGGTCGACGCCACCACCCATGTCACGCGTGCCGGCGGCTGGGTCGTTGCCTCCGAGACCTGCGCGCTCGACATTGTGGGCGCCGAGTACGTCCGCGACGTCCGTCCCGGCGAGATTTTGCGCATCAGCGCCGAGGGCCTTGTGTCCGAGCAGGGCGTGCCTGCCGCCGAAGAGCCTGCTAGCTGCATCTTTGAGCAGGTCTACTTCGCTCGCCCCGATTCCATCATGAACGGCAAGAGCGTCTACGCCTGCCGTTATGACATGGGTCGTCAGCTGGCACATGAGGAGCCCGTCGAGGCCGACCTGGTCATCGGCGTGCCCGACTCCGGCCTGCCGCCCGCGGAGGGCTATTCGCACGAGAGCGGCATTCCCTTTGGCGAGGGCCTCATCAAGAATCGCTATGTGGGCCGTACGTTTATCGAGCCCACGCAGGAGCTGCGCGCCATGGGCGTGCGTATGAAGCTCAACCCGCTGCGCGACAACATCGAGGGCAAGCGCCTGGTCGTCATCGACGACTCCATCGTGCGCGGCACCACCATGGTCCAGCTCGTCAAGATGCTGCGCAACGCCGGCGCCAAGGAGATTCATATCCGCATCAACTCGCCCGAGGTCATCTGGCCGTGCTTCTACGGTATCGATACCGACGTGCAGTCGCAGCTTATCAGCGCCAACAAGACGGTCGACGAGATTTGCGAGTACATTGGCGCCGATTCGCTGGCCTTCCTTTCGGTCGAGGGCCTGCTGAAGGTCATGCCCAAGGGCGGTTACTGCGATGCGTGCTTTACCGGCCGCTACCCCGTGGCGATTCCCGAGAGCTTTGGCCGCGACAAGTTCATGGAGGGCTTTAAGCCCCGCAACCTGGACAAGCCGCTGCACTTTGACGACGACGCCGTGGTCGAGAAATACGACGACCGCAGCTGGGAAGAGGAGCACGGCGAGGCCTAAAACCTGCCATGTGGGGACAGGTTTATTTTGGTAGGTTTTACCTGCTGTTTCGTTGACATGACGGCGCGTGCTGTTATGGCACGCGCCGAAATGAACGCAACTATGAGCACCGTTTGGCGCCCGCGCGGCGCCACGGTAGTGGGAGAGGAAGGCTCAGATGAGCGACAGCAAGCATGTGACGTACGAGGACGCCGGCGTCGATACCGCCGAGGGCGGCCGCGCCGTCGACGCTATTAAGCAGATGGTCAAGGACACCAACCGCCCCGAGGT